>NZ_CAJMZL010000003.1:0-345238 GCF_905220305.1 Caballeronia sp. J97
GACATGCTTTTCCCCTCGGCGCCGCACCGGCGCTTCGTCCGCGCGTCTTCGCTTCCTCTCCCAAACCCGGCGTTTGCAACTTTCCAAAGGAGTGACTCGTGAATATCGCTGCTGAACATCCGGCGCAGAGTGCGTCCGTCCGTACGGCCAAGCTGCTCATCGACGGCCGGTTCGTCGATTCGAAGACAACGGAGTGGCGCGACATCGTCAATCCCGCGACGCAGGACGTGGTCGGCCGCGTGCCTTTCGCGACGGTGGACGAAGTGAACGCTGCCGTCGCCGCGGCGCACAAGGCGTTTCAGACGTGGCGCACGACGCCGCTCGGCACGCGCATGCGCCTGATGCTCAAGTTTCAGGATCTCGTGCGCCAGAACCAGAAGCGCATCGCGCAGACGTTGACGGCGGAGCAGGGCAAGACACTCGCCGATGCCGAAGGCGACATCTTCCGCGGGCTCGAAGTCGTCGAACATGCGTGCTCGATCAGCACGCTGCAGCAGGGCGAGTTCTCCGAGAACGTCGCGGGCGGCGTCGACACGTACACGTTGCGCCAGCCGATCGGCGTGTGCGCGGGCATCACGCCGTTCAATTTTCCCGCGATGATCCCGCTATGGATGTTCCCGATGGCGATCGTATGCGGCAACACCTTCGTGCTGAAGCCCTCGGAGCAGGATCCGCTTTCGACGATGGAACTCGTCGAACTCGCACTCGAAGCGGGCGTGCCGCCGGGCGTGCTGAACGTCGTGCACGGCGGCAAGGAAGTCGTCGATGCGATCTGCACGCATCCCGACATCAAGGCGATTTCGTTCGTCGGCTCGACGGCCGTCGGCACGCACGTCTACAACCTCGCGAGCCAGCACGGCAAGCGCGTGCAGTCGATGATGGGCGCGAAGAATCACGCCGTCGTGCTGCCCGACGCGAACAAGGAGCAGACGCTCAACGCGCTCGCGGGCGCGGGCTTCGGCGCGGCGGGCCAGCGTTGCATGGCGACGTCGGTGGCGGTATTCGTCGGGGCGTCGAAGGAATGGGTGCCCGAACTCGTCGAGAAGGCGAAGACGCTCAAGGTCAACGGCGGCACGGAGCCGAATACGGATGTGGGACCGGTCGTGTCGAAAGCGGCGAAGGAGCGCATTCTCGGGCTGATAGGCAAGGGCGTGGAAGAGGGCGCGACGCTCGCGCTCGATGGCCGCGATATCGACGTGAAGGGCTACGAGAGCGGCAACTTCATCGGCCCGACGATCTTCACGAACGTCGATACCGACATGACGATCTACAAGACCGAGATCTTCGGCCCCGTGCTGTGCGTGGTCGAAGCCGAGTCGCTCGACGACGCCATCGCGATCGTCAACCGCAATCCGATGGGCAACGGCGTCGGCCTCTTCACGCAGAGCGGGGCCGCGGCGCGCAAGTTCCAGAGCGAGATCGACATCGGTCAGGTCGGCATCAACATTCCGATTCCGGTGCCGGTGCCGGCGTTCAGCTTCACGGGCTCGCGCGGCTCGAAGCTCGGCGATCTCGGCCCGTACGGCAAGCAGGTCGTCCAGTTCTACACGCAGACGAAGACGGTCACCGCGCGCTGGTTCGACGACGCCACCGTGAACGACGGCGTCAACACGACCATCGCGCTTCGCTGAGGGAGATTTCTCATGCACATCGGCTTCATTGGTTTGGGGCACATGGGTGGCCCGATGGCCGCCAATCTCCTGAAGGCGGGGCACGCGGTCACGGCGTTCGATCTCGTGCCCGCCGCGCTCGAAGCGGCTAAGGCGGCGGGCGCGACGCTCGCCGCGTCGCCGCGCGCGGCGGCCGAAGGCGCGGAAGTCGTCATCACGATGCTGCCCGCGGCGCAGCATGTGAAAACGGTCTATCTGAGCGATGACGGCGTGCTTGCGGGCGTCGCGAAAGGCGTGCCGCTCGTCGACAGCAGCACGATCGATCCGGCCAGCGCGAGGTTCATCGGCGAAGCGGCGGCGAAGCAGGGCAATCCGTTCGCGGATGCCCCCGTTTCCGGCGGCGTCGTCGGCGCGCAGGCGGGCACGCTGACCTTCATGGTCGGCGCGGACGAAACGCTGTTTGAAACGCTGCGCCCTGTTTTGTCCGGCATGGGCAAGAATATGGTGCGTTGCGGCGAAACCGGAACCGGCCAGATCGCGAAAATCTGCAATAACCTGCTGCTAGGGATTTCCATGATCGGCGTCGCCGAAGCGATGAAACTCGGCGAAACGCTCGGCATCGACCCGGCGAAACTCGCGAGCATCGTCAATACGTCGACGGGACGTTGCTGGAGTTCGGATACGTGTAATCCCTATCCGGGCATCGTCGAAACGGCGCCGGCTTCGCGCGGATATTCGGGCGGATTCGGCGCCGATCTGATGCTGAAGGATCTCGGGCTCGCCGTCGATGCCGCGCGCGGCGCGAAGCAGCCGGTTTTCATGGGCGCGCTGGCACAACAGTTGTATCAGTCGATGAGCCAGCAAGGACTCGGCGGACTCGATTTTTCGGGCATTATCAAGCTGTACGCGAAGAACTGAAGGCATTAAGCGGCACTCCAATACTTTAGGAAATCGGCACGCACGCGCGTGCCGATTTTAGGGCCGGGAAATAGCTGCTTTATTCAGTTGCACTGCACAAAGCGACGCGTAATCCCATACTGGGCGCGATCATCGGGAATACGATGATTCGCTTTCCAGAAAATTGTCCTATTCTGAAAGCACGACGCCCGTCTGCCGTTCAATCAGAACGCTCCGGTTGCGCCACGGTGCAGGTAGAACGCCCGTCGTTTTCGGGCAATCAGATGAGGAGTACGCGATGCAAGTAACACGTCACTTAAATATGGAATTGCGGCACGCCACGGTGCCGACTTATGTAGCCAGCTATTTCTTCCCGTTGCTGCTATTGGCATACGAAGTCTGGCGAGTGGGGTCTTGGGTCGCGGTGAACGGCTTCAACTTCATGAACTTTAACTCGATGGGTTATGAGTTCGCATTGATGATCGCCGTGTTTTGCATGCAGGTCATCGTGGAAATCGCGTTCCTCGCGGGTGCCGTTCTGACAAAGCACAAGGACGTCGGCCATCGGCTGGCGAATCTGCTGCTGGGGCTTTTCTGCTCGATGGTCGTGCTGGGTTTCGACCTTGCGCTGCAATATGGCCTGAGCGGAAGCTGATCGAAAACGGTTTTCATATCTGATTCGGAAGACGAAACGCCGGTTGCACGCAACCGGCGTTTTCTTTTAACTAGTAACCTGCGGCGCTCGGCAATGCGGGCGGCGTCTCCGACCGTTCCTCATAGCATTTTCTGTCCGCATCCTTCAGCGCGCTGCGCAAGCCTTCCTCCACGACCGGATGATAGAACGGCAGACTGAGCGCTTCATCGAGCGTCAATTCGAGTTGCAGCGCCCACGCGAGCAGATGCCCCAGATGTTCCATCGCCGGGCCGCAGCCTTGGGCGCCACGCAGCTTGCCGGTCTTCGCGTCGGCGTAGACATGCAGCAGGCCGCGATTCTGGCGCAACACGCGGCTTCTGCCCTGAGTCTCGAACGATGCTTGCCCGGTCACCGTCATCTGCTTGTCGAGATCGTCGTACGATGCGCCGACGCTCACCACCTGCGGCTCGCAAAACACGATCGAGAACGGCACCTTGCGCCGGATCGACCGCACGTCGGGAAAGCGCGCGGCGTTGTCGCCGGCGAGCTTGCCTTCGTCGGCGGCGTCGTGAAGCCACGGGCGCGTGCCGTCGCAATCGCCGGCGATGAAGATCGTGCTCTTGCCGCATTGCATCGTGGATTCGTCGAATAACGGCACGCCCTTTTCGTTCAGTTCGATGCCCGCGTTCTCGAGCGCGAGCGGCCTCAGGTTCGGCGCACGGCCCGTTGCGGCGAGCACGAGATCGAAGCGCTCCACGTGCGCCTGGCCATCCAGCGAAGTGAAGCGCAGCGTCGGCTGGCCGTCGTCGAGCGTCATCGCTTCGAAGTTGGCGTCAGGATCGAAATAAAACTCGTCGGCAAGTGCGGCGGCGAGCGCGTCGCGCACGGGCTTGTCGGTGAGCGCCGCAACGTGGCCGCCCCTGCCGAACATGAAGAGGTCGACGTCGAGCCGCGCAAGCGCCTGCCCGAGCTCAAGCGCGATCGGCCCCGCGCCGAACACGGCGATGCGCTTCGGCAGCGTGCGAAGCTCGAAGAGATCGTCGCTCGTGATGAGCTTGTCGCCGAACACCTTCAGCTCGTCGGGCACGTGCGGCGCCGTGCCCGTCGCGATCACGACACGTTTCGCTTCGACGCGCGTAGCGTTGCCGATCTGCAAACGCGTCGGCGTTTCGAAGCGCGCCTGGCCGCGCAGCAGCGCGCCGGCGGGCAAGGTTTCGACTTCGTCGAGCACGCTCCTGACGAAGTAATCGCGCTCGCGCCGCACGTAGTCGAGCACGTGGGCGTAGTCGGCTTCGAGCGCGTGCGTGCCTTCGATTCCGCGCGCGGCCAGCGCACGCGCGTCGTGAAGTCCGTTCGCCGCCGCGAGCAACAGCTTGGACGGCATGCAGCCGACGCGCGCGCAGGTGGTGCCCAATTCGCCGCTCTCGATCAGCACCGCGCTCACGCCCGCGAGCCGCGCCGCGCGAAACGCGGCCATGCCCGCGGTGCCGGCCCCGATCACGGCGACATCCACTTCGATATCGTTCATTCCGATTCCCGTCGTTGCGTGTCGATGCGCTATCAGCCGTTATCCGCGAATCCCGGATAGAGCGTCATGCCGCCATCGACGAAGAGCGTCGTGCCGACGACGTAATCGCTTTCGTCGGACGCGAGCCAGATCGCCGCGCGGCCGATATCCTCGACCTCGCCGACACGCCCGTACGGAATCAGCGTCAGCAATCGATCGAGCTTCTCCTGTGTATCCCACGCGTCCTTGTTGATCGGCGTGCGGATCGCGCCGGGCGCGATGCCGTTCACGCGGATGCGCTGCGGCGCGACTTCCTGCGCGATCGTTTTCATCATCATCTGGATGCCGCCTTTGGACGCCGCGTAATTCACGTGACCCGCCCACGGAATGACCTCGTGCACGGAGCTCATGCAGATGATCTTCCCGAGCGCCTTCGATACGTCGCGCATGCCGCGCCGCTCGAATTCGCGCACGGCGCGCTGCGCGGTGAGGAACTGACCGGTGAGATTCGTTTCGATCACCGTTCTCCAGTCCGCGAGCGTCAGTGCGGTGAACGGCGCGTCCTTCTGCAAGCCCGAATTCGCGACGACGATATCGACGGTGCCGTAGCGCGTCACCACGGCGTCGAACATCGCGTCGACCTGGGTTTCGTCGGACACGTCCGCGCCGACTGCGAACGCTTCGCCGCCTTTCGCCCGGATCGCGGCGGCGAGCTTCTCGGCGGGTTCCGCATGCGAGTGATAGTTGATGGCGACGTGCGCGCCCGCATCGGCGAGCGCGGTCGCGACGCCTGTGCCGATGCCCGAGCTCGCGCCCGTCACGAGCGCGATCTGTCCTGCGAGGGGTAAGTGCATTTGCGTTCTCGTGTGAGGTTCGCCGTGCGCGACGCAAATTGCGCGCCCGACGACCGTCACGTGCCGAGCAGCTTCCGATAAACCTCCGCGTACTGGAGCGCCGCGGCTTCCCAACTGAAGTTCTGGCCCATCGCGCGCTTGACGACGGCTTTCCAGTCCGTGCGCCGCGCCTTGAGTGCGAACGCGCGCCGGATCGCGCCGACGATGCCCGCGCGGTCGAAGGTATCGAACACGAAGCCGGTCGCGAGGTCGTCGGCGAGATTTTCGAGCGAACTGTCGACGACGGTGTCGGCGAGCCCGCCCACGCGATGCACGAGCGGCGGCGAGCCGTACGCGAGCGCGTAGAGCTGGGTGAGGCCGCACGGCTCGAAGCGCGACGGCACCATCACCACGTCGCTGCCGGCGATGATCGAATGCGACAGCGTCTCGTCGAAACCGAGTTCGACCGCCACGACGCCCGGATGCGCCGCCGCCGCGTTCTTCATGCCGGTCTCGAGCGCCGGGTCGCCCGTGCCGAGCACGACGAGCTGGCCGCCCCGCTGCACGATGTCGGGCACGGCCGAGAGCAGCAGGTCGAGGCCCTTCTGCTCGGTGAGCCGGCTGACGACGCCGAAGAGCAGGGCGTCGTCGTCGCGCGCGAGTCCCATGCGCTCCTGCAGCGCGGCCTTGCACTTCGACTTTCCGGACGGTTTCGCGGCCGTGTATTTCGACGCGATCGATTCATCCGTCGACGGGCCCCAGATCGAATAATCGACGCCGTTCAGAATGCCGGTGATGTCGTGCGTGCGCGTCTGCAACAGGCCGTGCAGGCCGGCGCCTTGCCCCTGTGTCTGGATTTCGCGCGCGTAGGTCGGGCTGACGGTCGTGATGCAATCGGCGTAATAGAGCCCCGCCTTGAGAAACGAGACGTGGCCGTAGAATTCGACGCCTTCCATCGCGTAGAAATCGCCCGGCAACTGCAGCGCGCCGAACTCCGACGCCGGAAACGTGCCCTGATACGCGAGATTGTGCACGGTCATCACGCTCGCGACTCGCGCCGCGCCGCCGCGCTCGAATGCGCGCAAATAAGCGGGCGCGAGACCCGCGTGCCAGTCGTGCGCGTGGACGATATGCGGCTTCCATGCCGGATCGGCGCCCGTCGCGATGCGCGCGGCGGCCCAACTGAGCAACGCGAAGCGGCGATCGTTATCGCCGTACGGGCGATGCGCGGCGTCGAGATACGGATTGCCCGGACGATCGTAGAACTGATCGGCGCGCACCACATACACGATTACGTCGTGCGGCTGCAGCACGCCGCGTTCGAGCCGGATGTTGCCCGCGCCGAACGCGCTGCCCAGATCGGCGACGGGCTGGAGGTCGTCGAGACCCGCCAGCACCGCGGGAAAGCCCGGCAGCACGACGCGCGCGTGCGTGCCCAGTTGAGATTGCGCGGGCGGCAGCGCGCCGACCACGTCGGCGAGGCCGCCCGTCTTCAACAGCGGAAACATTTCTGCTGCGGCATGCAGCACGCATACGGTCATCGGCGCTCCCGTCGATTGGATTCTTGTCGTCGTGTTCGTGCGGCGCGCCGCCGGCTAACCCTGCGGGAGACGCGCCAGCGCTTCTCGCGTGATCAGCGTGACGCCGGATTCCGTGCGGAAGAAACGCGCGGCGTCGTCATCCGGGTCCTCGCCCACCACGAGGCCTTCGGGCACCGTGCAGCCGCGGTCGATCACGACGCGCTGCAAGCGGCAACTCGGCCCGATGGTCACCTGCGGCAACAAGACTGCCTCATTGATGTTACAGAACGAGTGCACCCGCACCGCCGACGAAAACACCGACTTCGACACCTGCGATCCCGAGATCACGCAGCCGCCGCACACCAGCAGATTGGTGATCGCGCCTTGCTGGCCGTTCAGGTCGCGCACGAACTTGCCTGGCGGGAGCTGCTCCTGATTGGTCCAGATCGGCCATTTGCGGTCATACAAATCGAGTTCGGGAATCGTCGATGCGAGATCGAGATTCGCGGCCCAGTACGCGTCGACGGTGCCGACGTCGCGCCAGTAGGCGGGCGCCTCCGGATCGCTGCTCGAAGTCACGCACGACATGCCGAACGGATGCGCGATCGCCTTGCCCGTCGTGACGACGCGCGGAATGATGTCCTTGCCGAAGTCGTGATCCGTGTTCGACGTTTCGATGTTCTCCTGCAGCATGTCGTAGAGATACTTCGCGCTGAACACGTAGATGCCCATGCTCGCGAGCGCGATGTCGGGCTTGCCGGGCATCGCGGGCGGATCGGCGGGCTTTTCGAGGAAGTCGGTGACACGGCGGTTCTCGTCGACGTGCATCACGCCGAACGCGACGGCATCCATGCGCGGCACCTCGATGCAGCCGACCGTGCAGTCGGCGCCGCTCTCCACGTGATCCAGCACCATGCGCGTGTAATCCATCTTGTAGATGTGATCGCCCGCCAGCACGATCACGAACTCCGGCCCGATCGAGCGGACGATGTCGAGGTTCTGGTACACCGCATCGGCCGTACCGCGATACCAGCTCGAATCGACGCGCTGCTGCGCCGGCCAGATATCGATGAACTCGTTGAACTCGCCGCGCAGGAAACCCCAGCCGCGCTGCAGGTGGCGAATGAGCGAGTGCGCCTTGTACTGCGTGACGACGGCGATGCGGCGGATGCCGGAATTGAGGCAGTTGGACAGCGCGAAGTCGATGATGCGGTACTTGCCGCCAAAGTGGACGGCCGGCTTCACGCGCTTGTCGGTGAGCGGACCGAGCCGGGTGCCACGCCCGCCGGCGAGGACGATTGCGAGGGTCGACTTCTGCAAATCGGTGCGATTCTTAGCCAGCGTCTCCATGTCAGCCTCCTGATTTGACCTGCGACTATTGATGTCTTGCCGTGTGTTCGTCCTCGTATTTTCGATGTATGCATCGATGAAGCATTATCGGGCGCGTCGTCGAATTCGTGTGCTGAAGTCGCTCGTTTTTTTGTCGTGCGCGGGAGCGCCGAAGTGGCCGGTGGGTCGAGCAAGCGGCGTGCCGAACGCCGCACGGGCGTGCTGCGCGCGGCGCACTGGGCGTGACGGTGTCGCGGCGGCGCGACCTTTTGGGCTTCTGATCGATTGCATCGCTCGACAAAACGCGTCCGCGCAATTTATAACGGGCACGCCATGCCGCAGTGCGTCGAGGCACGGCACAATACGATGATTGCAATGCCCGCGCGCGCCCGCAACCGGCGTTCACGGGTGTTCTCCCTGTAGCCGGGCGTCGCGCTGCGCTGCACGACCGCCCGAGCGACAC
Source organism: Caballeronia sp. J97 (assembly GCF_905220305.1). Taxonomy (NCBI): domain Bacteria; kingdom Pseudomonadati; phylum Pseudomonadota; class Betaproteobacteria; order Burkholderiales; family Burkholderiaceae; genus Caballeronia; species Caballeronia sp. J97. Next base: position 8,794 of record NZ_CAJMZL010000003.1, read on the forward strand.
ACGTTTCACCTGACCGGACACGATCAATCGGGAAATCAGAACATGAACAACGTCCTGAGCATTCAGTCGCATGTGGTGTTCGGCCATGCGGGCAACAGCGCGGCGGTTTTCCCGATGCGGCGTCTCGGCGTCAACGTCTGGCCGCTCAATACCGTGCAGTTCTCCAATCACACGCAGTACGGACGCTGGACCGGCAGCGCATTCGACGCCGAGGAACTGCAGAGCGTGATCGAGGGCATCGGCGCGATCGGCGTGCTGGCGCGCTGCAACGCGGTTCTGTCGGGCTATCTCGGCGCGCCCGAGCAGGGCCGGGCGGTCGTCGAAATCGTGAAGATGGTGAAGGCGGTGAACCCCCGCGCACTTTATTTCTGCGATCCGGTCATGGGCCAGACGGGCGGCTGCACGGTCGCGCCCGGCATCGAAGATTTCCTCGTCACGACTATGCCCGAGATCGCCGACGCGATCATGCCCAATCATGTCGAGCTGGAAAAGCTTGTCGGGCGCGCGATCGAGACAGTGGAGGAAGCCGTCGACGCATGCCGCGAAGTCATCGCGCGCGGTCCGCGCATCGTGCTGGTCAAGCATCTGCTGGATCGCAACAGCCGCGCCGACACTTTCAACATGCTCGCCGTGACGCCGACCGAAGCCTGGTTCGCGCAGCGCCCGCTTTATCCGTTCGCGCGTCAGCCGGTGGGCGTCGGCGATCTCACGAGCGCGGTGTTCGTCGCACGCACCTTGCAGGGCGATTCGCTGCGCACCGCGCTGGAGCACACGCTCGCGGCGGTCAATGCCGTCGTCAAGGCGACTTACGACGCGGGGCGCTACGAGCTGGAGATCGTCGCGTCGCAGGACGAGATCGCGAAGCCGACCGACCGTTTTCCCGCCATTCGCGTGACCGGCACGGAGATTCTCAGGCGCGGCTAAGTCGCCTCCATCAGTCCGAAGCGCCACGACAAGCGCCGCGTCGCGGCCAGCAGCGCGCGTGCGAGCGGGCCGTCCGGGGCGCTGTCGAAGCCGCCCGATGAGCCGATCAGCGCGATCACGAGACACACGCTGCCAGTGTGATCGAACACCGGCGCGGCCAGCGTGTGGATGCCGGGCACCGGCGCGCCGAGCGCCGTGTCGAGGCCGCGTTCCCTGATTTCGCCGAGTCGTGCACGATACGCGGCGTCCCGTCCCGCATCCGCTTGCGCGCCCGCGAGGCGGATGCCGTCCTGCGTCATCAGGCTCGCGAGCACGTCGGCGGGCAGATGCGCGGCGTAGACCCGCCCGATCGCCGTATTGACGAGCGACATCACCGTGCCGACCCGCAAGCTCACGTGCTGCGGCCGCGCCGATTCTTCCAGCCGGATCACGGTCGGCCCGAGCGGTCCGAGCGCGGCCGCGGCGACCGTCATCGACGTGCTCGCGGCGAGCGCGACGATCTCGCTTTCCGCGTCGCGGATCGGCGACAGGCGCTGCAGGGCAATCAGTCCGAGTTCGCGGCTCAATGGACCCGAGTGGAAGAGTCCCGCGTCGTCGCGCGCGAGCAGGCCGACTTTCACGAGACTGACCAGATGCGCGAACGCCTTCGCGGGCGGCATCCCGGCTGCGGCTGCGAGATCGCGCAGCGCGAGCGGCTTGCCTGCCGCGACCAGCGCGCGCAGCAGATCGCCTGTTGCATCGAGCGCGTTGATGCCGCGTTGCGGCTTGGCGTCTTCGTCGAATATCGTCATGAAAGCAAGCCGGTGATGTCGCGCGCCGCATCCCTCAGCGCGCGCGCGAGCGGACCGTCCCAGTCGACGTCGGCGAGTCCCGTCGGGCCGATCGCCGTCAGCGCGAGCTGCATGCGATGCGCGCCGTCGAACACCGGCACGCTCATGCTGCTGACGCCTGGGCTCGGCGCATCGACGCTGCGTTCGATCCCGCGCGCCCTGATTTCGGCAATGCGCGCGGCCAGTTCGGGGGCGTCGGCCTCGGCTTGCTGCGTGCGCATCGCGGCGACGCGGGCGTCATCGTCGAAGGCGCGGAACACGCGTCCCGTGGACGTCGCCGACAGCGACATCACCGTGCCCACATGCAGATTCACGTGCAGCGGATAGCCGCCGCGCTCGTAGCGCACGATCGTCGGACCCTGCGGCCCGGCCACGCTGACCGCGACGCTCATACCGGTTGCGAGCGCGAGCGCCGACACGCGCGGCGCGGCCGCCCGATACGCCGGCTGATGTTCCAGATTCAACAGACCGAGCCTGAGCGAGAGCGGACCGGGCTCGTAGTTGCCGGTGAGCGCGTCGCGCTTGACGAGCCCGAGACGCGCGAGGCTCACCAGATAGGTATGCGCCTGCGCGCTGGAAAGTTCGGCTGCTTCGGCCAGCGCGCTCAGCCCGAGCGGCTCGCGCCGCGCGACGAGCGCCTCGAGCAGACGCGCCCCGACTTCGACGCTCTGGATGCCGCGCTGCTTTTTTTCTTCGCCGATTTCAGAACGGGCCAAAAGAGACTCCGCGATCTATAAAGGTTCAACGAACCGCAGATGTTAGCCGACGACGAATCATCCGATGAAGCGATTCGGTATTTACCCGTAATTTGTAAATAGCAAGTTTGCTTGCTGTTGACAAAAATCAGCCGCAGGCCGATCATCCACCCATCCCCACGAGAATGGAAGCGAGACACGACCATGGCAAAAGCATTCGCATCGCAGGCCGATCTGGAAGAGAAGAAGATCAGCTTCACGCAGCTTTCCGAGAACGCGTACGCGTATACGGCGGAAGGCGATCCCAACTCCGGCGTGATCATCGGCGACGACGGCGTGCTGATCGTCGACACGACCGCCACGCCCGCGATGGCGCAGGATCTCATCGAGAAAATCCGCGGCGTCACGGACAAGCCGATCAAGTATGTCGTGCTGTCGCATTACCACGCGGTGCGCGTGCTCGGCGCGTCGGCGTATTTCGCGGAAGGCGCGCAGCAGATCATCGCGAGCCGCGGCACGTACGAAATGATCGTCGAGCGCGGCGAGCAGGACATGAAATCGGAGATCGAGCGCTTTCCGCGCCTCTTCGCCGGCGTCGAGACGGTTCCCGGTCTCACATGGCCGACGCTCGTCTTCGAGAAAGAGATCACGCTGTTCCTCGGCAAGCTCGAAGTGAAGATCGCGCATCTCGGTTCGGGTCACACGAAGGGCGATACGGTCGTCTGGCTGCCGTCGCAGAAGGTGCTGTTCTCGGGCGATCTCGTCGAGTACGACGCCGCCTGCTATTGCGGCGACGCGCAACTCGAAGAATGGCCGGCGACGCTCGAAGCGCTGCGCGCGCTGAAGGCGGAAAAGCTCGTGCCGGGACGCGGACCCGCGCTGCTGTCGCCGGCGGAGGTCGACAAGGGCCTCGACTATACGAAGGATTTCGTCACGACGCTGTTGCAGGCGGGCCGCGAAGCCGTCGCCGACAAGCTCGACCTGAAGGGCTCGATGGCGCACACCCGTAAAGCGATGGACCCGAAGTTCGGCCACGTCTTCATCTACGAGCACTGCCTGCCGTTCGACGTGTCGCGCGCCTACGACGAAGCGAGCGGCATCAAGCATCCGCGCATCTGGACGGCCCAGCGCGACAAGGACATGTGGGCCGCGTTGCAGGACTGACCGCCATTCTGTGCGGCGCGCACTGACGCGCGCCGCTTCTCCCTCTCTCAAGGCAAAAGGCGCGTGCAAGACGCCGGCCTACTCACGCCCATCTGGAGCGAGACATGTCGAAGTCGATCAGCACGGCGGCGCTCAGCCCGAGCGCCGCCGCGGAAGCGCACGCCCTTTCGGACGATGCGCTGTTCCGCAAAATCGCGTGGCGGATCATCCCTTTTCTGTTCCTGTGTTACGTCGTGTCGTTTCTGGACCGCATCAATATCGGCTTCGCGCAGTTACAGATGAAGCACGATCTCGGCTTCTCCGATGCGATGTACGGCCTCGGCGCCGCCGTGTTCTACGTCGGCTACGTGCTCTTCGAAGTGCCGAGCAACCTGCTGCTCGCGAAGTTCGGCGCGCGCCGCACTTTCACGCGGATCATGCTACTGTGGGGCGCGGCGTCGGTCGGCATGATGTTCGTGTCGACGCCGGGGCATTTCTATCTGCTGCGCTTTCTGCTGGGCGTGTTCGAAGCGGGCTTCTTTCCCGGCATCGTGCTTTATCTGACCTACTGGTTCCCGGCGAAACGTCGCGCGGGCGTGATGTCGGTATTCTTCGCCGGCGTGGCGGTCGCGGGCGTGTTCGGCGGACTCGTCTCCGGCTGGATCATGCGCGACATGGCGGGCGTGATGGGCCTGCACGGCTGGCAGTGGATGTTCGCGATCGAAGGCGCGCCCGCGGTGCTGCTCGGGCTGATCGCCCTGCGTCTGCTGGTGGACACGCCGCGCGACGCGCGCTGGCTCGCGCAAACGGAGCGGGATCGGCTCGCGGCATTGTGCGGCGCCGAAAATCACGACAAGCACGATCGCAGCGGCATGCTCGATGCGTTGCGCAACCCGCGCGTCTATCTCTTCGCGTTCATCTATTTCTCGCTGACGTGCGCATCGCTGACGCTGAGTTTCTGGATGCCGCTGATGATCCGCGATTTCGGCATCACCGATGTCATGTCGGTCAGCCTCTACACCGTCGTGCCGAACGCGATCGGCGCAGTGGGACTGATTCTGATCGCGCGCCATTCGGATCGCGTCGCGGAGCGGCGCAAGCACTTCGCGTGCTGCACGATCGGCGGCGGCATCGCGCTCGCGGCGCTGACGCTGCATTTCCCGAGCTTTCCGCTGATGCTCGCGATTCTTTCGCTCGCCGCGACGCTGATTTTCGCCGCGCTGCCGATATTCTGGGCCGTGCCCGCGAGCCATTTGCCGGGCAAGAGCGCGGCGGCGGGCATCGCGTTCATCAGCAGTATCGGCATCACGAGCGGGATCGTGAGTCCGTGGGTGATCGGCCAGATCCGCACCGCGACGGGCAGCATGGATCTCGCCGTGCACCTGCTTTCGTTGCTGCTCTTCGCGAGCGGCGCCGCGCTGATGTTCGGGCTGCGTGGCGATCAGGCGTCAGCGGCGAGCGATCATTGAGGCATGGCGGCGGCCATCGCCTTGAAGTTTTCGGGCGTCGCGAACGCGAGATATTCGGCCTGCATCTCGGGCGTGAGGAATTCGAGCATCGTCGAGTTTTCGATCCAGAATTCGATCACGTGGAAAAAGTTGTCGCCGCGCGTGCAGCGTACCGCGCGCCAGCCTTCGCGTTCGCCGATCGCGATGACCTCATCGCTGCTCAGCTTCGTCGCGATGGCCATGTGGAACGCGCTGTACTGCGGGCGCCTGATCGTATCCGCGCCGTAGCTCACGCTTTCGTCGTGGCCGCCACCGGGCGTGATCACCTGATCGCTCGGATAGACCTCGATGATGCTGCCGCGATCGTCGCCCGCGACCGCCATCCACGCGTCGGGAAAGGGCGAGAAGGGCGCGGCGAAGCCGTCCCACAGTTCGGCCAGTACGTGCGCGACGTGTTTCGGATCGTTGGCGGGGATGGAGGCATGGAAGATCATCGCGATGGACTCCGGTGGACGCGAGAAGGACCGCGCGGCGATGCTTTCATGGCGTGCGCGGTGGTGTCAATTCGCAGTGCTACGATGTGCGGGATTCTTCCAGAGTCTATTGTTAAGAATATTTTCAAACGCGTCAGGACTCAGCGCTTATCCGACAAACGCCGATCCCGAATCTTTTTAAGCGATTAGCGCACGCAACGAATCATTCCGCTGACGCAAACGCGCCGATATCAGCCGCCAAACGCGCCGCGTCGCTCAGAAAGACGCCATGCGGCGCGCCTTCGTAGACGACGAGACGCGCATTCGGAATCAGGCGCGCCGTGCGTTGCGAAGTCAGCTCCAGCGGATTCGACACGTCGCGATCGCCTTGTACGATGAGCGTCGGCACGTCGATGTCGCGCAACTCGTTGCGGAAATCGCCGCTACTGACCGTTTCGTTGCACGCGAAAAGCGCCTGATGCGACGTGCGCAATGCCATTTCCCGGATCCAGTCGATCATGGCCTGCGATGCGCCCGGCCCCGCGAACGGACGAGCGTTGTCCGCGAGCCACTGCGGATAATCCGTCATCAAGTCTTGCTGGAAGGCATCGACATGGGCGCGGTCGATGCCATCGGGATTGTCGGGCGCTTTAGCGAGTATCGGCAGGGTCGACGCGATCAACGCAAGTCTCGCGACGCGCGCGCTGCCGTGACGCGTCAGATAACGCACCGCTTCCGCGCCGCCCATCGAATAGCCGACGAGCGTGACGTCCGACAGATCGAGCGCCTCGATGACGGCGGCGAGATCGTCCGCGAGCGTGTCGTAGTCGTAGCCGCGACCCGGGTCGCTCGAGCGACCGTGGCCGCGCCGGTCGTAGGTGATGCAGCGAAAGCCCTGTCGCGCGAGCGGCAGCATCTGATACGCCCACATGTCGCCGGGCAACGAATAGCTGGGTACGAAGACGATCGTCCTGCCGCTGCCGCGCGTGCCTTCGGGCTGCCAGTCGCGATAGAACAGTTCGACGCCGTCCGTGCTTGCGATGAAACCCGGGCGGGCGATTCCGGCATGCGTCGCTTTCATTGCATTCTCCTGGTCGATGAGCAGTGTGATTGCATCGTCGCAGGAGAAAGTGAGGCCGGCAATTACGTCAGAGGTAATAGGCCGCAAGCAAAAAAAAACGCCGCCTGGAGAGGCGGCGCGAGCACGTCCGCTTGTGGGCTCGAAAATCGAGAGCGGACGCTTGAGGAGACAGGGCGACGCGACTCAGTATGACAAAGCGCCAGCCTCCGCACAATCGCCGATTCGAACCACTGCATTTCAGGAAGACTCACACGGATGATTCGACCTGCGAATGAATCGAATCGATGCCGTATTTCGGATTTGTCTCGTGTTTTAAAGCATTCTTAGACGGCTTGATTGATATAAACTCAGCAAGCGTTTCAAGACTTCTGCCTTCCGTTATTCATGTATTTCGAAGCCGACCAGGCTCTATCCATTGCACTCGATATGCGCCGCTCGGGCGACTGGCTTGCCCTCGAGCGTTTTTGCATCGAAGCCTTGCAGCGATTTCCGCGAGACTATGAGCTTCGATGGCAACTGAGTCACTGCCATTGGCTGCGTCACGATAGCGTGTCGGCCGAAGCGGTCATGCGCGAGGCCGCGCTGCATCATCCTGACAACGGCCAGGTGACCGGCGCGATCGCCATGTATCTCAACGAGCAGTCGCGCTACGACGAAGCCGAAGAGATGTACCACCGGGCGCTCTCGCAGGCGCCGGATTCGAGCTGGCTCGCGGTCGATCTCGCGGACCTCGAACTGCGCCGCGGTGAGTGGCGCGGCGGCTGGACGCGCTTCGGCCGCCGCGTTTCGGCACACCGTGAGAACGGCGTGGTCGCGCGCATGGAGCGGGTCGCCCCGCGCTGGCGCGGACAGCCGCTCGATGGCAAGCGCGTCGTCGTCTACCGCGAGCTAGGCCTTGGCGATGACATTCAATTCGTGCGGTACTTTCCACGGTTCGCGGAAGGCGTGCGCAGAAACGGCGGCGTGGCCCTATTGGCGGTGCGTTCGCCGTTACATCCACTGATCCGGCGGTTCGTGCCGGATTGCATCGCGCTCGAAACGCACGAATTCGGTACCGTCGACTACACCTTCGGCATGATGAGCATGCCGCTATCGATCGGCCTGTTGCCCGATCAGGTCGATGGCCGCGCCTATCTCGACGCCGCGCCGCAACGCATCGACATGTGGCGACGCATGCTGGCGTCCGACGGCACGAATGCGCTGCGCGTCGGCCTCGTATGGGCGGGCAGCCCGACGCATCGCCGCGATGCCCAGCGAAGCGTGCCTATCGAGGCACTCGCGCCGCTGTGGAGCTTGCCGAACGTCGCGTTTTATCCCGTCGCGCCGGGTCGCGATGGCGACATCGCAGCGATGCGTTCGGCGGGGGCGCGCATCGCAGGGCTATCCGAATATCGTGAGCATTTTCACGACTCGGCCGCGCTCGTCAGCGCGCTCGACGTGCTGGTGACCGTCGACAGCTCGCCACTGCATCTCGCGGGCGCGCTCGGCAAGCCGGTACTGGCGATGATCGATCGCGCGTCGCATTGGTGTTGGGGAACAGGCGAGACGCAGCCGTGGTACGACTCGGTGCGGCTCATTCGCCAGCGCGCGCCGGGCGAATGGGCGCCCGCGGTTGCGCGCGTCGCCGCGGCGCTGTCGGGGCGGCTTGCCGGGGGCGCGGCGCCGGAAGATCAGCAGGCGTCGGCGCCCGTCAGTCTCGGATAGCCGGGCTGGCTGGAATCGATCGTCGTCACGCACGCGCCGTCATTGAGATCGAGTGTGCTGTCGATGTCGCGCTTCGAGCCGTCCTTCATCTGCACGCTGTAACGGTAAACCTTCGTGGTCTGCTCCGGGCTCTTCTGGAACAGGCTCGTCAGGTCGAAACTCAGGCCCGCGCCGCCGCCCGCGCCATTCCATCCATTGCCGCCGATGCCACCGCCGCCCACGCCGACCGTCGGACCGGAGGGCGAAGCCGTGCCCGCCGACACGGTCGTCAGATATTGCTTGCCGACGATGCGGCCGGTGCCGAGCGTGCTGTCCGCCGGCAGCGGCGCCGATGCGCCGGGTCCGCTCGCACATGCCGCGAGCATCGCAAATGCGATGGCCGCGAAGCCTGCTCGCGCAGCGCGTTGAACTGCTTGTTGATCCGATTTCATTCCAGCCTCTTACGTGCGCCCGCACGCTCTATTTGCCCTCGAAGCGAGCGCGGCGCATGGGGATCGCACGCTCATGCCGGCGCGGCTGGAAACATCGCGAAAAAAACGCCGCCCTGAATCGGACGGCGCTTGTCGTGGAATCGCTCTGGGACCAGCGGACCGGCGCGCCTCGCGAGGGACGCGAATGCGCGGCCGGAATGTTGAACGAATGTGTGCCGCGATTGAACCAGATTGCTCCGATTCATCACGCGGCGAACGGTCGCGCGTGCTTAGTCCTGCAGCAGATACGCGACGATCGCGTCGCACACGCGGCCGAACATCTGCGTGCCGGTGACCGTCGTGCAGCCGCGCGCGCGGGCCGCTTCGATGAACGGCGTGAGCGGCGGCTTGGTCACCACGTCGCCGACGAACGTCGTCGGCGACAGGCGCGAGGTGTCGATCGGCAGCGGATCGCCCGGACGCATGCCCGCCGGCGACGCGTTCACGATGAGTTCGTAGGTTTCCGCCGGCGCGTCGTCGGCGACGCTCACCGCGCCACGGCCCAATGCGGCGAGCCGCGAGGCGAGGGCGCCCGTGCGCGTGGCATCGAAATCGCGAATCGCGAGCGACGCCACGCCTGCATTGACGAGCGCATGGCCGATCGCCGAACCCGCGCCACCCGCGCCGATCAGCAGCGCGCGCTTGCCCTTCGGGTCGCAACCTGCCTCCCTCAACGCGGCGACCATGCCGATGCCGTCGGATGCACCGCCGTGCCAGGTGCCGTCGGTGTTGCGCCGGAGCATATTGACCGCGCCGAGGAACGCGCCTTCATCGGTCAGCGTGCTGCAGTATTGCGTCGCGCTGAACTTGTGCGGCACGGTGATGATCACGCCGTCGCAATTGCGCAGCGGCGCGATTCCCGCGAAGAACGCGCCGAGATCGTCGGGCGCGACGTGCGCCGGAATCACGATCGCGTCGCGCCCCGCCGCGCGCAGCGCCGCGGTCACACCCGATGGCGAGCGCACCTGCGCAATCGGATCGCCGACGATGAAATAGACGCGTGTCGCGCCGCTCAAGCCCGCATCGAGCGATGCGGAAAAAGAAGTGTCCTGCGCCATGCCTCGATTGCCTCCTGAACCCTGATCGAAAAATTTTGCGTCAACTCGTGATGTGAATGCTAGTCTAAAATGGAATACTGTTCAATAAAATTATTGTGCTCGAATCAAGGCAACTAACCGTCGAATATTTGAGTAACCATACAATCGAAAGCAGCGGCGCTCCGGCCTGGCAAGCAAGTCTCACAGCGCGTTCGGCTCGTGCGTGCCAGGACTCACGCCCGCCGCGGCCAGCGCCTCGTGCAGCGTGTCGAACACGTTCGACGCGCCGAGCACTTTTGTGAGCCCGTGCCGGTCCATGTCATTGCGCAAGAAAGGATTGACGCGACCGAAGATCACGGCGATGCCCCGTGCGCGAAGCGTTTCGACCAAATCGCCGATCGTGCGGGCGGCCGAGTAATCGAGATCGGTGATTGCGCCGGCATCGGCGACGAGATAGCGCAATCCGTCGGGTGCGGTGTCGACCAGCTTCGTTACTTCCGACGTGAAGAAATGATCGTTCGCGTAGAACAGATCCGCGCCGAAGCGGTAGACGATGAGGTCCGGCGCGGTCATCGCGCCGGGCGCCGTCGGCACGTATTGCCAGGGTTTGCCGGGCGCGACGGGGGTGAGCACCATCGTGTGCGGATGATAGCTGTGACGCACGTGCCGCAGCAGCGACAGCGCGACCGCCAGCAGGATGCCGTGCTCGACGCCCGCCAGCACCACCGCGCCCGCCGTGATGAGCGCGAGCGCGAATTCGCCGGGGCTTTCCGCGCGGATGTCCTTCAGGCTTTGCACGTTGATGAGGCCGATCGCGATCGTGAACACGATGCCCGCGAGCACGCAATGCGGCAGATAGCGCAGATAGCCGCTCAGGAACAGTAGCACGACCGCGACGACCGCCGCGAACGCGAGCTGTCCGAGCTGGCTGCGCGTGCCGGCGCGCTCGGCCATCGCGGTCTGCGTCGGGCTGCCGTTGACGACGAAGGTGCCGCTCACGGCGGCCGCCGCATTGGCTGCGGCGAGTCCCAGGATGTCGCTGTTGGTATCGACATCCTCGTGATACTGCTGCGCGAAGACGCGCGCCGCGGCGGCGCTCTGCGCGATGATCATCACGAAACACGACGCCGCCACGGGCACGAGATCGAGCGCTTGCTGCCAGGTGACTTCGGGGAAGCGGAGCGCGGGCAGGCCGCCATCGACGGGGCCGAGCACCGAGATGCCGCGCGCCGCGAAATCGAAAGCCTTGCTCGCCGCGATGCTGCCGATCACCACGATGAGCGGCATCGGCAGACGCGGCGCGAAGCGCTTGCAGCCGAGAATCGCGACGATCACGACGAGCGCGAGCACGAACGTCGGCCCATGCGCCTGCAGGAGATGCCCGATTACATAGACGAGCTGGGCGAGACTGCGCGAGGACGGATACGGCACCGTCATGCCGAAGAGATCGCCGAGCATCGCGATCGACACCTGCACGCCGACGCCCGCGAGAAAACCCGTCAGCACCGTGCGCGACAGAAAATCGGCGAGAAAGCCCAGCTTGAAGAGCCGCGCGAGCAGAAGCAGCGCGGCGGTCTGCAACGCGACCATGCCCGCGAGCGCGACGTATTCAGGACTGCCCATCGCGGCCATCGACGAAAGCCTGCTCGCGAAAATCGTCGCGGTCGCGGAATCGGCCGCGACCACGAGATGCCGCGACGCGCCGAAGAGCGCGAACGCAACGAGCGGCAGGAACGCGGTGTAGAGGCCCGTCACCGCGGGCATGCCGGCGATGCGCGCATAGCCGAGCACTTGCGGGATGTCCATCGACGCGAGCGAGATGCCGGCGAGCATGTCGCGCAACGCGGCGGCGCGGTTGATCGGGACAATGCCTTTGAAGAGCGCCGTGCGCGCCGCGGGCGTTCGGGTCGTGTCTTGCATGCGTGGCCCCGTGTTTCTGACGAAGCGAATCGTGCCCCAAGGAACGTGCGGTGCCAAGCCCCGGTTCGCCTACCGATAAAACGCCACCGTCTGCCGCAATCCTTCGACGAGCGGCGTTCTCGGCATGCCGGGCAGCATCCGGGCGAGTTCGGGATCGTCTGGAAATGCGGTCGCGATGGGCAAGGGCGCGCCTTGCGCATCGATGCGCGCGTCCGGGGCGATTCGCCGTAGCGTTTCGATCACGCTTTGCATCGGCGTGATATCGCCCGCGAGCGTGAACGCGTGTGCCCCGTCGAACTGGCGCACGAGCGCGAGTTCGTAGGCGGCGGCGACGTCGTCGGCATAGACGAGGCCGGTCGCGCCGGTGAACGGAATCGTGTATGGCTCGCGGCGCGCGGCCGCTCGGCACGCGAGGCTCGGGCCCGCGCTCGAGCCGGTCTCGCGCCCCGCGCCGTACACGACGAGCGGCCGGAAGCCGATGCTCGCGATCCCATGATCGTGCCAGTACGCGCGCGCCGATCCCTCGCAGGCCAGTTTGAACGCGCCGTAGTGGGTCGTGGGACACGGTGTTGCGCCGTCGTCGGGGCCGAAGACGCCCGCGCTGCTCGCGTACAGCACCGAGCGCAGGCCGCACGCGATGGCCGCATCGAACACATTGAGCGAGCCGATCAGGTTGATGCGCGCGCCGCGCACCGGATCGGCGGTGCAGGCGGGCGTAAGCACGCCCGCGAGATGGATCACGGCATCGCAGCCGTCGAGCGCGGCCGCGACATCGCGCGCCTCGCCGATATCGCCGATGTGCCACTGGACTTCATCGGCCCGTTCGGGCGCGAGCGCGCGCAACAGCCGCGCGTCCTCGCGCACGTCGAAGGCGCGCACGTCCATGCCCCGCGCGAGCAGCCGCCGCATCACCCAGGCCGCCAGAAAACCGCTTCCACCTGTCACCAGCACGCTCATACCGTTTTCTCCTTCATCTCAAAAAGAACTTGGCTTCGCTTCTATTTGTGGAATACTATTCCAATATCAAAGTTGGTTCTACAGCAAACATGCGTTTCGAATCGTCAGAAATTTGACGGCGCGAATCGCGACGGAGCGGACGAATGGTGGAGACACTGGACAAACTGGCGCAGAACGAAACATTCGATGTCGTGGTGGCCGGCGCGGGCGGCGCGGGCATGTCGGCGGCGCTCGTCGCGGCGATCGATGGCGCGCGCGTGCTGCTCGTCGAGAGCACGGAATACGTCGGCGGCACGACCGCGTACTCGGCCGGGACGACGTGGATTCCCGCGTCGATGCACGCGGCGAGCGTCAATCGCGACGATACCGCCGCGACTGCCGAAAGCTTTTTGAATCGGGCGGTCGGCGAGCGCAGCAGCGCTGCGATGCGCCGCGCGTTCCTCGATGCCGGTCCGAAGGCCGTCGCGCATATCGAAGCGAATTCCGACGTGAAATATCGGGCGCGCCCGTTTCATCCGGACTATCTGTCGGAGGTCGAAGGCTCGACCTTGCGCGGCCGTGCACTGGAGCCGCTGCCCTTCGACGGCCGCAAGCTCGGCAGCGCGTTTTCGCTGATTCGTCCGCCGATTCCCGAATTCACCGTGCTCGGCGGGATGATGGTGGACCGCGACGACGTCGGGCACCTTCTGAACATGACGAAGTCGTTCGCGTCGTTTCGCCATGCGGCGAAGCTGCTCACGCGTCATGCGCGCGACCGCCTGAACTCGCCGCGCGGCACGCGCCTCGTGATGGGCAACGCGCTGATCGGCCGGTTGCTGTATTCGCTGCTTCAGCGCGGCGTGACCGTGTTGACGAACACGAAGATCGAAGCCTTGCATACGGGCGAGAACGGCATCGAAGCCGTGACGCTGAGCCAGGTCGACGAGCGGCGGCGCGTCGGCGTGACGGGCGGCGTGATCCTCGCGAGCGGCGGCTTCAACCGTCATCCGAAGCGTCGCGGCGAGATGCTGCCCGGCGCCGATCCGACGTGGTGCCCCGGCGCGCCCGGCCACGCGGGCGGCGCGCAGGATCTCGCGCTCACGGCCGGCGCGCGATTCGGCGAGGGCGCGCTGTCGAACGCTTTCTGGGCGCCGGTCTCGGTGCGCAAGCGGGCCGACGGCACGACCGCCGTTTTCCCGCACTTCATCATGGATCGCGGCAAGCCGGGCATGATCACCGTCGACAAGTCGGGCAAGCGCTTCCTCAACGAGAACACGTCGTATCACCTGTTCGGTGTTGCGATGCAGGAGGCGAACAAGACGACGCCTTCGGTGCCCGCCTATCTCATCACGGATGCCGAAGGATTGCGCAAGTACGGTCTCGGCATGGTGCGTCCGGGTGGCAAAGGGCTCGCGCCGTTTCTCGAAGACGGCTACCTCGTCGAAGGCAGGACGCTCGACGAACTCGCGACCCGGCTCGATATCGACAAGGCCGGGCTCGCGGACAGCGTCGCGCGCATCAATCGCTACGCGCAAACCGGCGTCGATCCGGATTTTCAGCGCGGCACGACCGATTATCAGAACGCCAACGGCGACGCCAACTGGACCGGCCCGAACAAGTGCCTCGGTCCAATCGGTCAGGCGCCGTTCTACGCGGTGCGGCTGTATCCGGGCGATATCGGCGCGGCGACGGGCCTCGTCATCGATACCGACGCGCGCGTGCTCGATCGCGGCGACCGGCCGATCGGCGGCCTTTACGCATGCGGCAACGACGCGCAATCGGTGATGGGCGGCGTGTATCCCGGCCCTGGCATCACGCTCGGTCCCGGTCTCGCGTTCGGCTATCTCGCCGCGCGACACGCAACGCTGCGCGCGCGACAGCCGGCGGGCGCGGCGCTGAAAGACGCACGCGACGAAGCGCTCACGCTGCCTGTCGATCTCCACACGCACGCTCACGCCAAATGAAACTCGATCCGATTCTCGAATGCGACGTCCTCGTGCTGGGTTCCGGCGCGGGCGGCCTGTCGACGGCCGTGACCGCGGCGACGCGCGGCCTGTCCGTGCTCGTCTGCGAAAAGGAAGGCGTGTTCGGCGGCACGACCGCGTGGTCAGGCGGGTGGATGTGGATTCCGCGCAATCCGCTCGCGACGCGCGCGGGCATCGTCGAAGACGAAAGCGTGCCGCGCACGTACCTTAAGAGCGAGCTCGGCGCGCACTTCGATGCCGCGAAAGCCGATGCGCTCATCGAGCACGGCCCGCGCATGGTCGAATTCTTCGAGCGCAATACGTCGATGCGTTTCATCGACGGCAACAAAATCCCCGATTTCCACACGACGCAGGGCGCGGCCACCGGCGGCCGCTCGGTCTGCGCGATGCCGTTCGATGGACGCGAGCTCGGCCCGCTCATCGACAAGCTTCGTCCGCCGCTCGCCGAAGTGACGATCAAGGGCATGGCGATCGCCTCGGGACAGGATCTCGCGCATTTCCTGAACGCGACGCGCAGCGCGAAGTCTGCGTGGCACGTCACGAAGCGCTTCGCCGCGTTCGCGTGGCACCTGCTGCGTCATCGGCGTTCGATGCATCTCGTGAACGGCAATGCGCTCGTCGCGCGGCTGTTGAAGTCGGCGGCGGATCGCGGCGTCGATCTGCGCACGCGGGCGAAGGCGGTGTCGCTCACGCGGGCGGGCGATCGCGTGACGGGGGCGCGCGTCGAGATCGAAGGCGTCATGCACGAAGTGCGCGCGCGGCGCGGTGTCGTGCTCGCGTGCGGCGGCTATCCGCACGACGCACAACGCCAGGCGCAGACGTTTCCGACCATGCCGCACTGGTCGGCCGCGCCGAAGAGCAATACCGGCGACGGCATTCGCCTGGGCGTAGCGGCAGGCGCGCATTTCGATGCGTCGCTCGAAGCGCCCGCAGCGTGGGCGCCGGTGTCGCTCGTGCCGAAATCGAACGGTCAGGAGGTTGCGTTTCCGCATCTGATCGAGCGCGCCAAGCCGGGCGTGATCGCGGTGACGCGCGCGGGCAGGCGCTTCACGAACGAGGCGTCGTCGTATTACGACTTCATCTCCGCGCTCATCGGCACGACGCGGCCGGGCGAAGAAGCGTGCGCGTGGCTCGTCTGCGATCATCGGTTTCAGCGCAGGTATGGCCTCGGCTTCGCGAAGCCGTTTCCGTTTCCGCTCGGGCCTTACGAGCGCTCGGGTTATCTGCAATCCGCGCCGACGCTCGAAGCGCTGGCGCAGCAGTGCGGCATCGATGCGCGCGGACTCGCCGACACCGTCGCCACGTATAACGGCTACGCGAAAGACGGCTTCGATCCGCAGTTCCACAAAGGCTCGACGCCTTACAACCGCGTGCAGGGCGATGCGTCGCACCAGCCCAATCCGTGTCTCGCGCCGATCGTCGACGGCCCGTTTCATGCGGTGAAGCTCGTGCCGGGCAGCCTCGGCACTTTTGCCGGCTTGTCGACGGATGCGCGCTCGCGGGTGCTCGACGAGGCACGCGCGCCGATTCCCGGCCTCTACGGGGTCGGCAACGATGCCGCGAGCATGATGGGCGGGCACTATCCGGCGGGCGGCATCACGCTCGGACCGGCGATGACTTTCGGCTATCTCGCGGGCCTCGAACTGGCTGAACCGGCACGCGAAGACGGCATCACGTCTCTCTCCAACTTCAAACAGGCAAGGACTCTGCAATGACTCTGTACGAAACGGTCACGTTGACGGTGAAGATCGGCGCGAACGCGCAGGTCTTCGAGAACATCAAGGCAAGCGGCGCTGCGCCCGGCTCGAAGCTGCTCGGTTGCTGGTACTCGGATATCGGCGCGCTCGGCAAGGTCATGGTGCTGCGCGGCTTCGAATCGGAAGCGGCATTGATCAAGGAGCGCCAGCGGCTGCTGCTCGAAGGCAATCCGTTCGGTTGCGGCGAATTCATCACCGATGTCGAAGTGAACAGCTACGCGCTCTTTCCGTTCCTGCCGCCGATCGAGCCGGCCGAGCACGGCGGCGTCTACGAGATGCGCGTCTACGGCACGAAGCTCGCGAGCCTGCAGCACACGATCGATGCATGGCAGAACGCCGTGCCGGAGCGCACGAAGCGCTCGCCGCTCATCGGCGCGATGTACGCGCTCGACGGCACCGTGCCGCGCTTTCTCAACATCTGGCCGTACAAGAGCGTGGACGAGCGCTCGCGGATTCGCGCGGAAGCCGTGAAGGACGGCATCTGGCCGCCGAAGGGCGGGCCCGCGCATCTGACGACGATGGAATCGACCATCTACATGCCGGCGCCGTTCTCGCCGCTGCGCTAACCGGAGACTTTTCGATGTCACGACGCAAGCTATCCCTGTCCGCGCTGACGATCCTCGAATTGACGCCGCCGCAGATGGTCGAATGCGCGGCGCGGGCGGGCTACGATTTCGTCGGTTTGCGGCTCGTGCCCGCGACCGATACGGAAGTGCGCCACGAGATCATCGGCGCGACGCCCTTGAAGCGCGAAACGCTCGCGGCGCTGAAAGACACCGGCATCGGCGTGCTCGATGCCGAAATCCTGCGCCTCAAGCCCGATACGAATGTCGCCGATTACGAGCCGATGCTCGAAACCGCCGCCGAACTGGGTGCGCGCTACGTGCTCGTCGCGGGCAACGATCCCGACGAGGCGCGCACGGCCGAGCGGCTCGCCGCGTTGTGCGATCTCGCGCAACCGTACGGGCTGTCGCCGTCGCTCGAGCCGATGCCCTGGACGGATGCGAAAGACATCGTGCAGGGCGCGCGTATCGTGAAGGCGGCGCGGCGGGCGAATACAGGCCTGATCGTCGACCCGATCCATTTCGACCGCGCGGGATCGTCGACTGAAACGCTGCGCGAGCTGCCGCGCGAATGGTTCGGCTACGTGCAGTTCTGCGACGCACCCGCCGAGCGTCCCGCCGATCTCGACACGCTGCTGTATCAGGCGCGCGCCGAGCGCATGATTCCGGGCGAGGGCGGCATCGACCTCGCGGGCATCTTGCGCGCGCTGCCCGATGATCTCCCGCTGTCGATCGAAGTGCCGATGAATCAATGGGCGAAGAGCGCGAGCGCGCTCACGCGTGCGACACGTCTGCGCGAGGCGACGCTCGCGGTGCTCGAGGAGACCTACGCCGGACATTGACACATGCCAGTTGAATTCCGAGGTGGAATCATGTTCTCATTCCGAATCGGAACTTCGAGAGACTGAAAGATGGCAGGAAACCTGGAGCGGGCGTTGTCGATCATCGAACTGCTGGCGAAGAACGGCGGGCGGATGCAGCTCGCCGCCATCGCCGACACGCTCAATATTCCGCGCAGCGGCACGCACCGTCTGCTCGCGATGCTGATCGAGGAAGGCTACGTGCGGCAGGACGAGGATCACGGCGAATACATGCTCGCGCTGAAGCTCGTGTCGCTCGCGCTGATCTATCTGTCGACGGGCGGCGTGCTCGACGTGTCGCAGCCGGTGCTCGACCGGCTCGCAGCGCAGTCGGGCGAACTGGCGCGTCTGGGCGTCGTCGAGGACGACCACATCACGTTCGTCGGCAAGGCGCAGGGCGCGAAGTCGGGTTTGCGCTACGACCCGGACATGGGCAGCCAGCCGCCGTTGCATTGCACCGCGAGCGGGCAGGCGTGGCTGTCGTCGCTGACGGACGAGGAAGCGCTCGAACTCGTGTCGAAACAGGGCGGCCTCGGCAAGCCGGGCGCGGGCGGACCGAAGGCGCCGAAGACCATTCAGCAGTTTCTCGCGGACTTGCAGGCGGCGCGCAAACGCGGCTACGGCATCGCGAGCGAGACCTACGAGGCCGGCATGACGTCGATGGCCGCGCCGATCCATCATCCGGTGACGGGCGTCGTCGTGGGCGTCGTGAGTCTCGCCGGGCCGACGAGCCGTTTGCCGGAAGCGCGCCTGAAGGCGCTTGCGCCGGCGCTGCTCGAAGCGGCGTCGGACATGGGCGCGGCAACTCTGAGTTCGCCTTATTTCAAGCGGTCGGTGGGGAACGCGGAGGCGCCTGCCGAGAAGGTTTCGAAGAAGGCGACGGCGAGGAATTTCAGCGCCGGTTGACGGGGGAATTTGGCCGAATGGACGAGGTGACGAGGCTCGAACGCCTGCGTTATCATCGATTTCATCATGAAACGAGAAATTGAAATGCCTACTCCACTCGATCCGATCGTGTCTGAATTCGCCACTGTCGAAGAAGCCGAAGCTCATGACAAGTGGTTCCGCGAGAAAGTACGGCGCTCGATGGCGGATACGCGGCCGCGTATCCCGCATGATCAGGTGATGGCCGAAGTGGATGACATCATCGCGGACGCCGAGAAACGTCACAAATCGAGGGCCGCTTGACGCTGCAAGTTGTCTGGACACAAAACGCGCGCCTCGACCTGCGGGAGATCATCCGATACATCGCTGAACGCAGTCCTGCTTCCGCGCGTGCGCTCAAAAACGCAATCGAATCCGCGCCGCTATCCGCTGCCATCGATCCTTATATTTATCGCAATGGACGTACGCCGGGGACGCGCGAAATCGTAGTTCATCCCAATTATATTGTGATCTACAGGGTATTGACGGACTGCGTCGAGGTCCTCGGGGTGCTGCACGCGCGGCAGTGCTATCCGCTCGAATGACAGGCAGGCGCGGATTCCATCGTCTGCGCGCTCCTTCAACTGATCAACAACCTGATTTTTCCCTCCTGCACTATCCTGCTCAGATCAAGCCTTCGCGAGGCCGATCATGAACGCAGCATCCGTCAGCGCGTCCCTGCGCGAAGTCGATGATTTGCCGGCGCCGCGCGGCCTGCCTCTCTTCGGCAATCTGCATCAGCTTCCGCCCGCCACGCACCATCTGACGCTCGAGCGCTGGGCCGCCGAACTCGGCACGCCTTACGTGTTCCGCTTCGCGACGACGCCGGTCACCGTCTGGAACGACATCGAACTGTCGCACGCCGTGATGCGCGAGCGGCCGCACCGCTACCGCCGCTACGCGCCCATCGAAAACATCCTGAAGGAATTCGGCTGCAACGGCCTGTTCTCGATCGAAGGCGCCGCGTGGGAGCCGCAGCGCCGGCTCGTGATGCAGGCGCTGTCGATTCCCCACATCAAGGCGTTCTATCCGACGCTTGCCGCGATCACCGAGCGGTTGCGGCGGCGCTGGGAAGCCGCGGCGCGCGCCGGCCGCGTCGTCGACATGATCGAGGATCTGAAGCGTTTCACCGTCGACGTGACGAGCGCGCTGGCATTCGGCGAAGATCCGAACACGCTGGAAAACGAGCACGTGCTGATCCAGGAGCAACTGTCGATGCTTTTGCCGATGTTGATGGCGCGAGTGAACGCGCCGTTCGCGTACTGGCACTACGTCAGGTTTCCGCGCGACCGCAAGTTCGATGAAGCGATGATCGACGTGCACCGCCATATCCGCGAACTGATGGCGCGAGCGCGCGCACGCATGCGCGAGGAAGCGGCGATCGAGGCGTGCGAGACGCCGCTCGCCGAGCCCGCCCGCGCGCCGCGCAATCTGCTCGAAGCGATGCTCGCGATGCGCGATGCGCCCGGCTCGGACATCACCGACGACGAAGTCGCCGCCAATGTGCTGACGATGCTCGTCGCGGGGGAAGAGACGACCGCGACGAGCATTGCGTGGGCGCTGCTCTTTCTCGGCACCGATGACGCGTTGCAGGCGCGCGTCGCCGCCGATGCGCGGCGCGTGCTCGGTGATCTGGCCGTGTGCCCGAGCTATGGCGCGATGCGCGAGCTCGACCTGTGCGAGGCCATATGCACGGAAGCGGGCCGGCTGCATCCGGTCGCGCCGTACATGTCGCTGGAGCCGCTCGAGGAAGTGCGCTTGCAGGGCGTGCGCCTGCCTGCCGGCACGAAAATGTTCATGCTGCATCGACCGGCGATGATGGACCCGAAAAACTATGCCGATCCCGAGCGCTACGACCCGGACCGATGGCTGCATGAACATTGGCATGAGAGCCGATCGCCGGAGGTTTCGCCGCCGCGCGGTGCGCACGAACCGCGCGCTTATCTGCAATTCGGCGCGGGGCCGCGCGTGTGCCCGGGGCGGCATCTGGCGGCGGTGGAGATGCGGCTCGTCGTGTCGATGCTGACGGCGAACTTCACCGCGCAACTCGCCACGAACCCCGCGGATATTCACGAAGTCTGCACGTTCACCGTGGGGCCGAGCGAAATGCCGATGCGCCTCTCCCTGCGATAGCGTCGTCAGCCGGCGTCCACTGAGTCGGGCGCGGCGGAGAGCGCGGGGGCAGCGCCGCCCGTCGCCATCCACAGTACTTCGGCGTCTTCCGCGCTCGTCGAAATGGCCGCATGGCCGGTGCGGCTGTCGAAGTAGATGCTGTCGCCGGCATTCAGGTGCGTCGGCGCGTAGAGTTCCGAGTAGAGACATACGCTGCCGCTGATCACGTAGAGAAATTCTTCGCCTTCGTGACGGCCCCAATCGTCGAACGCATCGAGCGTGTGCGCCGAAATGCGGATGCGGAACGGCAGCATGGCCTTGTGCGCGAGATCGGTGGCGAGCAGTTCCATCTGATAGCCGCGATATGCGTGGCGCTGTCCTTCGTTGCGGCGCGTGAGCGCGCGCCGGCCGCTCGCGTTCGGCGCGGGCGCGGTGCCGAACAGCTCCGCGAGATCGATCTGCAGGCCGCGTACGATTTTCTGCAGCACGTCGAAAGTCGGCGACATCAACCCGTTCTCGATTTTCGACAGCGCCGAACGCGACACACCGCACAGCCGGCTCGCGGTTTCGAGCGTCAGGTCATGCGCGAGCCGTGCGCGTTTCACCCGGCGACCGAGATCGGACGCGGATTGATCGGGCGAATTTTTCGTGCTGAGGCTGGGCATGGGGACGCGTGTCCGAGGCTTGGTGTTTCCGATAATAACATCGGGCGATCAGCCGGAAGAGGCTGCCGCAGCGCCCGAACCAGGCCGAATCTACCGCTGCCGAAGGCCGTGCGCATTGGTGACAACCCCAATATTGTCCGCTGTTGTGAGGGGCAGCGGCAGCGCGTATAGTCTCCTGACTTACGAAAGTTTCTTATCAGAAACTTCGCTCTGACGAACGAACCCGCTTCGAAAGGACTTCACCGTGAACGCACAATCCATTCTTTCCGACCTCGGCATCGCGAGCCTCGTCACCGACGGAGACATCGCCGTCACTTCTCCGATCACGGGTGAAGTCATCGGCCGGGTGAAACAGAACACCACCGCCAATGTCGACGCCGCGCTCGCTTCGGCGCGCAGCGCGTTCGCGACGTGGCGCAACGTGCCCGCGCCGCGCCGTGGCGAGCTGGTGCGTCTGCTCGGCAACCGCCTGCGCGAGAAGAAGGAGGCGCTCGGCCGACTGGTGTCGCTCGAAGCGGGCAAGATTCTTCAGGAAGGCCTGGGCGAAGTGCAGGAAATGATCGACATCTGCGATTTCGCCGTCGGCCTGTCGCGCCAGTTGTACGGCTTGACGATCGCGTCCGAGCGCCCCGGCCATCGCATGGCGGAAACGTGGCATCCGTTCGGCGTGTGCACGATCATCTCGGCGTTCAATTTCCCGGTCGCGGTGTGGTCGTGGAACGCGGCGCTCGCGCTCGTGTGCGGCAACGCAGTCGTGTGGAAGCCCTCGGAAAAGACGCCGCTCACCGCGCTCGCCGTGGATCGCATTCTGCGCGACGCCATCGATGAATTCGGCTCCGCGCCCGCGGGCCTCGCCTCGGTGATCATCGGCGGGCGGGATGTCGGCGCGGCGCTCGTCGCGGACAAGCGCTCCGATATCGTCAGCGCGACAGGCAGCACGGAAATGGGCCGCAAGGTCGGCGTCGCAGTCGCGGAGCGCTTCGGCCGCTCGATTCTCGAACTCGGCGGCAACAACGCGGGCATCGTCTCGCAGAGCGCCAACCGCGACCTCGCGCTGCGCGGCATCCTGTTCTCGGCGGTCGGCACGGCGGGGCAGCGCTGCACGTCGCTGCGGCGTCTTTTCGTGCACGAAAGCATCTACGACGAGACCGTCGCGCGCCTGAAAGATCTTTACGCGAAAGTGCCGGTCGGCAATCCGCTGGAGCAGGGCGTGCTGATGGGCCCGCTCATCGACGTTCAGGCGTTCGCGCGCATGCAGGACGCGCTGGAACAGGCGAAAGGCGAAGGCGGCAAGGTGACGGGCGGCGAGCGCATCACCGTGAAAGGCCACGAAAACGGCTACTACGTGCGCCCGGCGCTGGTCGAAATGCCGTCGCAAACGGAGGTCGTGCTGAAGGAAACCTTCGCGCCGATTCTCTACGTGATGCGCTATGCCGACTTCGACGAAGCCATCGCCGCGAACAACGCCGCCGCGCATGGTCTGTCGTCGTGCGCGTTCACGACCGATCTGCGCGAGGCCGAACGCTTCCTGTCCGCATCGGGCAGCGACTGCGGCATCGCCAACGTGAACATCGGGCCGAGCGGCGCGGAGATCGGCGGCGCTTTCGGCGGCGAGAAGGAAACCGGCGGCGGACGTGAATCGGGCTCGGATGCGTGGAAGGCCTACATGCGCCGCGCGACCAACACGATCAACTACTCGTCGGAATTGCCGCTCGCGCAGGGCATCGACTTCAATCTGAGCTGAGGCCGACGTGACTTCGAGCGTTGTCATCGTAGGCGGAGGTGTGATCGGCAGCTCAGTCGCGTATTTTCTGCGCGCGTCGGACCCGACGGTGCGCGTCACGGTGATCGAGCGCGATCCGACTTACGCGCGCTCGTCGTCGGCGCTGTCGGCGGCGTCGATCCGGCAGCAGTTCTCCACGCCGCTTTCCGTGCGCATGTCGCTCTTCGGCATCGAGTTTCTGCGCTCGATCGGCGAGCGGCTCGAAGTGAACGGCGAGCGTCCGTCGATCGATCTGCATGAAGGCGGCTATCTCTTCCTCGCGACTGCGCCGGGCGCATCGACGCTGCGCGAGAATCACGCGTTGCAGGTCGAACTCGGCGCGCACATCAGCCTGCTCGATGCCGCGCAATTGCGCGCGCGCTTTCCGTGGCTCAACACGGACGACCTCGCGGCGGGCGCGTTCGGCGAAAGCGGAGAAGGCTGGTTCGACGGCTACGGTCTCGTGCAGGCGCTGCGTCGCAAGGCGCAATCGCTCGGCGTGCGCTATGTGACGACGGAAGTCACCGGCATCGAGCGCGAAGGGCGGCGCGCAACGGCCGTGCGCGCGGCCAACGGCGAAACGTATGCGTGCGATACCGTCGTGAACGCGGCGGGCGCGTGGTCGCGTCCGGTCGCGGCGATGCTCGGCATCGACATTCCCGTTTTCGCGCGGCGGCGCAGCATCTTCAACGTGTCATCGCCGGCGAAGCTCGAACGCGCGCCCTTGCTGATCGATCCGTCCGGCGTCTATTTCCGTCCCGAAGGGCGCACGTTCATCTGCGGCACGTCGCCCGCGGCGGACAACGATCCGGACGACCTGCCCCTCGATGAAGTCGATCACGCGCTGTTCGACGATGTGATCTGGCCGACGCTCGCGCATCGCGTGCCGCAATTCGAGGCGCTGCGCGTCGAGCGTTGCTGGTCGGGCTATTACGAGTACAACGTGCTCGATCAGAACGCGATCATTGGCCGTCACCCGGATGTCGATAATTGCATCTTCGCGAATGGTTTCAGCGGACACGGCCTGCAGCAAGGCCCCGCGACGGGGCGCGGCGTGAGCGAACTGATTTTGCGCGGCCGCTACGAGACGCTCGATTTATCGCCGCTCGACTGGACGCGCGTACTGGAAGGACGGCCGATCGTCGAAAAGAATGTCGTATAACTGATATAGGACTGAAAACGCCCGATTTCCATAACCGATGATTTAAGCCCGCCCGGTCTCGCACCGGGCATTTTTTTCGCTACCGAAATAGACAGGCGGATTGGAAGCGGTCCGGTATGCGTTTCGAACGGGCATTCTTATCATCATCGTCAGGCCGGCGCGCTGCGTCCATTAATGAAATCCACTAGGGCGAGCCGCTCGGGATAAGCGCATTCTGGAATCGCCAAAACGCTTTTTTTTCGCGCTTTATAGACAGGAGACAAAACATGGAAGCGAATACGAGCGCGCATTTTTATGCCTGGATCGACGACGGCGAACTGCCGCCCGACACGAGCGTTCCCGTGTCGCATCGTTCCAGTCAGGTTGCCGCGGAGCCCGAATATGTCGCCGAGATTTGCGGACGTTTCGCAAAGACGGAAGAGGAAAAAAATTCCTGTGTGATTCGTGGTTATAACTGACGCCCTCTAATGCAGTGTGTTGCGCGCGTGACACGGTTTGTCACGGCGCAAATAAACGCGCACAAAGATGCGCAATCGCGGAATTCATGACGGGATTTCATGAAACACGCGTGGCGGATATTTGTGTGCGTTGTCAAACGGAAACCGGTCTGAGTTTTCGGTTAATCGGTGCCGTGTAAATCGAACCCGCCGCGCGCGGGTTTTTTCATGGATGGCCCAATTGGAGCATGCCCGTTGCGCTCGGCAGCCTGCGCCCGGCGATGGCACAATCGCTCGCAACGAAGGTCTATCAGGAGCAAAGGTGGCGAACCTGGATCTGGACAATCCGTTTCTCGAAGCGCTCGGTGCGATGTTCACGGAATGGCGCGCAGGCTATGCCGAATTCACGATGCCGATACAAGCCGGGCATCTGAACCGCCAACGCATCCTGCAAGGCGGCGCGATCGCCACGCTGCTCGACGCGGCTTGCGGCTATGCGGGCCTGTTCACGACGGGCGCCGCACCCGTGCACGGCTTCACGCTTTCGCTGACGGTGAACTATCTCGATCGCGGCATCGGCGATAAGGTCGTCGCGAAAGGATTTCTCGAGCGGCAGGGACGCTCCGTGTATTTTGCGCGCGGCGAGGCGTGGGTCGACGATCGCGTGATGATCGCGAGCGCGCAGGGCACCTTCAAGTACGCGCGCTGATCGCGGCCGCACCGACGATGGCCACCCGAAATCTCCTCAGACGTCTCGATCTCACGACACTGCAACTCTTTCTCGCGGTATTCGAGGAGGGCACGCTCACGCGGGCCGCCGAGCGCGAAGCGATCGCGGTGTCGGCGGCGAGCAAGCGTCTGCTCGAACTGGAGCAGGCGGTCGGCGCGGTGCTCTTCGAGCGCAAGGCGCGCGGCATGGAACTGACGCCGGCGGGCGAAACGCTGTTGCACCACGCGCGACGCGTGCTGCGCGATGTCGAGAACATCGGTATCGAACTGGCGGAGCACGCGAGCGGCGTGCGCGGCTATGTGCGGATGATGGCGAATCTCTCGGCCATCGTCGAGTTCCTGCCGGAAGACTTGCGCGCGTTTTCGTCCGTGCATGACCAGATCAAGATCGATCTCGAAGAGCGGCCGAGCGGCGGCATCGTGGAAGGCGTGGCGGACAGCCTCGTCGAACTGGGCATCTGCTCCGGCGACGCCGACACGCGCGGACTCGAAACCGCGCATTACCGGCACGACCGGCTCGCGATCGTCATGCCCGGCGATCATCCGCTTGCGTCGGCCGCGAGCGTCGCGTTCGCGCAGACGCTCGATTTCGACCACATCGGCCTGCATTCGGCGAGCTCGATCAACATGCGCACGCATCTCGCGGCGCGTCAGGCGGGCCGCGCGCTGCGACTGCGCATCCACGTGCCCGGCTTCGATGCCGTGTGCCGCATGGTGCAGGCGGGCATGGGCGTGGGCGTCCTGCCGATGCAGGTCTTCGAGGCGATGGGCCGGCAGCTCGGTCTCGCCGCTGTCGCGCTGGAAGACGAATGGGCGGCGCGCAGTCTCGTGATCGTCGTGCGCGATTCGGACGCGCTTTCGCCCGTGAGCCGCCTGTTGTTCGATCATCTGCGGACCGTCGAAGCGCGCGGATAGCGCGCAGCAAGGACCGCGAGCGTTCGCGTTTGACGAACGGTCCTTGCCGAAATGCGGTTGGACGCAGTCGAGCGTTCGCCAATAAGCTTGTCTCCATCAAAAGCACATCATCAGGAGACGAGCAGCATGAGCGGACCTCTTCAGGGCATTCGCGTCATCGAAATCGGCACGCTCATCGCGGCGCCTTTCGCCGCGCGGATGCTGGCCGAATTCGGCGCGGAAGTCATCAAGATCGAAGCGCCGGATAGCGGCGATCCCCTTCGCAAATGGCGCAAGCTCCACGAGGGCACATCGCTCTGGTGGTATCTGCAATCGCGCAACAAGAAGTCGGTGTGCGTGAACCTCAAGTCGCCGGAGGGCGCGGACGTGATCAAGCGTCTCGCCGCCGACGCCGACATCGTCATCGAGAACATGCGTCCCGGCGCGCTCGAAAAGCTCGGCCTCGGCTGGGACGTGCTGCACGGAATCAACCCGAAGCTCACGATGGTTCGCATCTCCGGCTACGGCCAGACGGGCCCGTACCGCGATCGGCCGGGCTTCGGCGCGATCGGCGAGGCGATGGGCGGCATCCGCTACACGACCGGCGACGCCGAAGGACTGCCCGCGCGCGTCGGCGTGAGTCTCGGCGATTCGCTGGCATCGTTGCATGGCGTGATCGGCGCGCTGATGTCGGTGCTGCGCGTGAAGACCGGTCAGGGCGATGGACAGGTGGTCGATGTCTCGCTCGTCGAAAGCGTCTTCAACCTGATGGAAAGCCTCGTGCCCGAATACGATCTGCTCGGCCATGTGCGCGAGCGCAGCGGCGGGGCGCTGCCGGGCATCGCGCCGTCGAACACGTATCGCACGGAAGACGGCGGCTTCGTCGTGATCGCGGGCAACAGCGATCCGATCTACAAGCGCCTGATGAACGTGATCGGCCGTCCCGATCTCGCCGACGATCCCGCGCTCGCCCGCAACGACGGCCGCGTGCGTCACAGCGCGATGCTCGACGAAGCGATCACCGCGTGGACCTCGCATCACGCGATGGAAGAAGTGCTCGCGACGCTCGAACGCGAGGACGTGCCGTCGGGCCGCATCTACTCGGTCGCGGACATCGTGAACGACGCGCATTATCAGGCGCGCGACATGCTCTTGCAGGCGAATTTGCCCGGCGGCGCATCGGTGAAGATGCCGGGCATCGTACCCAAGCTCTCCGACACGCCGGGTGAAGTGCGCTGGTCGGGCCCGGCGCTCGGCGAGCACACGCAAGCGGTGCTCGAATCGCTCGGCTTCGACGCCGATGAAGTGGAACGACTGCGCGTCGAAGGAGCCGTGCAATGAACTACGAATACAGCGAAGCGCTGATCGTGCAGGAAGTCGCGCCGCGCGACGGCCTGCAGATCGAAAAGCAGTGGGTCGGGACCGAAGACAAGATCGCGCTGATCGACGGACTTTCGACGTGCGGCTTCACGCGTATCGAGGCGGGCTCGTTCGTGTCGCCGAAAGCGATTCCCGCGCTGCGCGACGGCGACGCGGTCTTCAACGGCATCGGGCGCGTGGCGGGCGTGATCTACGTCGCGCTCGTGCCGAACGTCAAGGGCGCGGAACGCGCGCTCGCCGCGCATGCCGGCGAACTGAATCTCGTGATGTCCGCGAGCCAGACGCACAACCGCGCGAACATGCGCATGAGTTGCGAGTCGTCGCTGGCGGGTTTCGGCGATGTCGTGCGGCTCGCGTCGGCCGAGGTTTCACTGAACGCGACGGTCGCGACCGCGTTCGGCTGCCCGTTCGAAGGGCGCATCGACGAAGACCGCGTCGTGTCGATTGCGCGGACGTATCGCGAAATGGGCATCGCCGGCATCACGCTCGCCGATACGACCGGCATGGCGAATCCGCGTCAGGTCGCGCGTCTCGTCGCACGCGTGCTCGAACACGTGCCCGCCGCCGACCTGACGCTGCACTTCCACAACACGCGCGGCCTGGGCCTCGCCAACGTCCTCGCCGCGTACGACGCGGGCGCGCGCCGTTTCGATGCCGCGCTCGGCGGTCTCGGCGGCTGTCCGTTTGCGCCCGGCGCATCGGGAAACATCTGCACCGAAGACCTCGTGAACATGTGCGACGAGATGGGCATTCCGACGGGCATCGATCTGCGCAAGCTGATTGCGCTGTCGCGCACGCTGCCCGCGCTCGTCGGACACGAAGTGTCGGGCCAGGTCGCCAAGGCGGGCCGCAACGGCGATCTGCATCCGGCTCCCGACTACGTGAAGACCATCTGAATCATGAGACCAAAACAATACTGGAGACAAACATGAGCGATCTAAGCGTCAACCCGGCCGATGAGCCGCACATTCTCGGAAACACCTCGGACATCATTCGCAAGGTGGCCTTGCGGCTCATGCCGCTCATCATGCTGTGCTATTTCTTCGCGTTCTTCGACCGCATCAACATCAGCTTCGCGAAGTTCCAGATGCAAAGCTCGCTCGGTCTGTCCGACACCGCGTACGGTCTCGGGGCGAGTCTTTTCGTGATCGGCTATGTGCTCTTCGAAGTGCCGAGCAACATGCTGCTCTACAAGGTCGGCGCGCGCCGCTGGATCGCGCGCATCATGATTTCGTGGGGCATCGCGACCGCGCTCATGGTATTCGTGCAGACGGAGTGGCAGTTCTACGGGCTGCGCTTCATCATCGGCGCGATGGAAGCGGGCTTCGCGCCGGGCGTGCTGTACTACCTGACGCTGTGGTTTCCGGCGAGCTATCGCGGCCGCATCACGTCGATGCTGTTCCTCGCGTCGGCATTCTCGGGCCTTTTCGGCGCGCCGCTGTCGGGGCTGGTGCTCGGGCATCTGAATGGCGTGGCGGGCATCGCCGGATGGCACTGGTTGTTCCTGCTCGGCGGCCTGCCGTGCGTGCTGCTGGGCATTCTCGTGCTGAACGTTCTGAAGGATCGCGTCGATGATGCGGCGTGGCTCACGACCGCGGAGAAGACGTACCTGAAAAGCCAGATCTCGACGCAAAGCCAGCACACGGACACCGGCCACTCGCTCTTCGGCGCGATCAGGACGCCCGGCTTCCTGATGCTCGGCCTGATCTACTTCCTGATCCAGATCGCGTCGTATGGGCTGAACTTCTGGGCGCCGCATCTGATCCGCGCGGCGGGCACGCAAAATCCGACGATCATCGGTCTACTCACGGCGGTGCCGTATATCTGCGGCGCGATCTGCATGGTCGTGGTCGGCCGCATGTCGGATCGTTCGGGGGAGCGCCGCAAGTTCGTCGCGACGCTGCTCGTGATGGCGGCGATCGGCTTCTTCGCGGCAGGCATCTTCGACAAGCAGACGGCGCTGCTCATCGTCGCGCTCGGTGTGATGGGCGCGGGCGTGATCGCTTCGATCCCGGCGTTCTGGGCGCTGCCGCCGAAGCTCCTGACCGGCGCGGGCGCGGCGGGCGGGATCGCGCTGATCAACACGCTGGGGCAACTGGGCGGCATCGTGAGCCCGGTGATGGTCGGCCGTATCCGCGACACGATGGGCAGCACGACGCCCGCGCTGTATGCGATCGGCGCGATGAGCGTGGTGTGCGCGCTGCTGCTGTTGTTCGGTTTGCCGCAATCGCTCAGGCAGCTCGATCATTCGGAGCACAAGGCCTGACACGAGCGATTGCTCGAACGTGAAAACGCCCGGCGGATTCTTTCGCGCCGGGCGTTTGTCTCTGCACGTCATGCCATCGCGGAGTGCCGCAGGTCGTAATCCATCAGGAGCGCACGGTTGTCTTCCCACATGCCGAAATAGTGGACCATGAAGCTGTCGGGACGGCGGTAGACCCAGGGCGTGTTCAGATCGATGAAATCGAGAATGCGCGTCGCATCGAACTCCGGCATCGACTCGAATGCGCGGATGAAATAATGCTGATCGCCCTGGCTCGCGTACACGTGGGCCTTGTCTTCCAGATTCCGGCACTCTTCGATCACCCGTGCCAGGGCGTCATAGTTGGGCTGATTGCGCTGGAAGCCCATGATGCCGGCGTTGAAAGCCCACGTTCCCACATCGCGGGCAAGCACCGTTTCGCGGCCGTGCGTGAACGGTTCGAGGCGCCGGTTCATGTCGTTGATGAGGACGTCGGCGTCGAGCCAGAACACCCATTGATGATTCGGAAGATATTCGCGCAGTAGCGCAGCCTTGTGCCAGTTGGCCGAGGTCTTGCCGTCGTTCAGGTGCGGGGGAATTTCGCGATGCACGTACAGCGTGTAGCCGTGGCGCTCGCAATAACGCCTGAAATTGGTTTCTGCGAGACGCCCGTACTTGGCGACGTTCGGCGTATAGAGCATGACGATCGCGATGGCGCGATTCGGCTCATAAACGCTGTGCGCGGACGTCTCGCGCACGCCGGTATCCGCAAGCGTGAGATAAGGGAGACCGCGTGCCATGCATTCGTTGATGTGCTCGAAAACCGCCGCCCGATAACGCCGATGATGCTTAGCGTCGCGGACGCTGAGCGAGAAGGCATTCCAGTCCGCCCAGACGGATTGCGTGTTCGCCGCCCCAGGCACCACCACACATACGTCGCCTTCTCGATGTTGCGGCGGGCAAGCGGGGAAATCCTGCAGCATGTCGGCTTCGTGTTCTGGCAGCACGATGCCGTAGCGGCAGCGGCCGACCAGATGCGCAATCCGCGTCCGGACGGATTCGGTGTTGCGGAATATGAGGATGTCCGTTTGCGGCCGCTCGGAATCCGTGCAGGTGAGAAGCCAGTCCCGGCCGGCCATCAACTGCGGCAATTCGACGGGACGGAGAATCGCCGCGTTCTCGCTCAGAAGAAGGACGATCTCGTTGCTCGCGGCCTGATTGAGACAGCGCAGAAGCGTTTCGTATTTATAGACCCAGCGCGCGTGGTCGTCGCTTCCCGACAAATCCGGCAATTCCAGTACTTCATGGCGATAACCCTGCGCGCGCGCGTAGGCGCGATGGTTGGCGAGTGCGCCTGGCGCGCGGTCGAACAGGAGGCTTACGACGATCATGAGGTGATGAGCAGGTAAAGGCGCGATTCTTCGAGCAGCGCGAGACGGCACGAATGGAACCGACTGAAAAGACGAGCCGCTTAGCATCGCCGCTAACGGGATTCGATCGGATGGGAATACTCCTAAAACCACGCGCAATACGTCATTTCTCAACGGCTCTTAGAATGTCCGGATGACCCGACCACCCACTTCCGCGACCGACGCGCTGCGCGGCTTTCATCCCGCCGTCGTCGACTGGTTTCGCTCGCGCTTTCCCGCGCCGACCGCCGCGCAGGCGCGCGCGTGGCCGCTGGTGCACGCGCGCCGCTCGACCCTCGTCGCCGCGCCGACAGGCTCGGGCAAGACGCTCACCGCGTTTCTCGCCGCCATCGACGAACTGGTGCGCGACGGCGTCGCGGGCGGCGGGACGCTGCCGGACGAGACGCGGGTCGTGTACGTGTCGCCGCTGAAGGCGCTGTCGAACGACATCCATGTGAATCTGGATGAGCCGCTCGCGGGGATCGCGCGGACCTTGCGCGAGTCCGGCGTGGCCGCGCCGGAAATCCGCGCGGCCGTGCGCACCGGCGACACGACCCAGCAAGAGCGCAACGCGATGAAGAAGCGCCCGCCGCACATTCTCGTGACGACGCCCGAATCCCTCTACGTGCTGCTGTCGTCCGATTCGGGCCGCGCGATGCTTTCGACCGCGCGCACGGTCATCATCGATGAAATCCATGCGGTCGCCGGGGCCAAGCGCGGCTCGCATCTGAGCCTGTCGCTGGTGCGGCTCGACGCACTGTGCGAGCAGGCGAGCGGACAGCGCCCGGTGCGCGTCGGTTTGTCGGCGACGCAAAAGCCGATCGAACGCGTCGCGAAGTTTCTCGTCGGCGCAAGCGAGCCGTGCGAAATCGTCGATGTCGGTCATGTCCGCGCGCGCGATCTCGCGCTGGAAATTCCGCCGATGCCGCTCGAAGCCATCATGTCCAACGACATCTGGGAGCGCGTTTACGACCGCCTCGCCGAGCTCGCCGGGCTGCATCGCACGACGCTCGTTTTCGTCAACACGCGCCGCATGGCCGAGCGCGCGGCGCGGCATCTGACCGAGCGGCTCGGCAAAGAGGCCGTGGCGGCGCATCACGGCAGCCTCGCGCGCGAGCATCGTCTGGAGGCGGAGCAGCGCCTGAAGCGCGGCGACTTGCGCGTGCTGATCGCCACCGCGTCGCTGGAGCTGGGCATCGATATCGGCGATGTCGATCTCGTCTGCCAGATCGGCTCGCCCGGTTCGATCGGCGCGTTCCTGCAGCGCGTCGGGCGCTCGGGGCATCACGTCGGCGGCACGCCGAAAGGGCGGCTCTTTCCGACTTCCCGCGACGATCTGATCGAATGCACGGCGCTCCTCGACTGCGTGCGGCGCGGCGAGCTCGATGCGCTGACGATTCCGCGCGCACCGCTCGACGTGCTCGCGCAGCAGATCACCGCCGAAGTCGCGTGCCGCGAATGGAGCGAGGACGAATTCTTCGAGCGGATCACGCGCGCGTATCCGTACGCGACGCTCGATCGCGCGCACTACGAAGCCGTGCTGCGCACGCTCGCGGAAGGCTATACCGGGCGGCAGGGCGTGCGCGCGGCGTATGTGCATCGCGACGCGGTCTCGCGCACGCTGCGCGGGCGGCGCGGCGGCAAGCTGACGGCGGTGACTTCGGGCGGCGCGATTCCCGACAATGCCGATTTCGCCGTGATCCTCGAGCCGCAAGGCTTGCAGATCGGCACGGTGAATGAGGATTTCGCGGTCGAGAGCCTCGCGGGCGATATCTTTCAGCTCGGCAATACGTCGTACCGGATCGTGCGCGTGGAAGGCGGGCGCGTGCGTGTCGAGAACGCCAACGGCCAGCCGCCGAACATCCCGTTCTGGCTGGGCGAAGCGCCGGGCCGCAGCAACGAGCTTTCGCACGCGATCGCGCGGCTGCGCGCGGAGATCGATGCGAGGCTCGCGCAAGACAGCGTCGATGTAACCGTCGCGTGGCTCGCGCAGCGGACGGGCATCGACATCGAAGCGGCGCGGCAGATCGTCGATTATCTGGCGCGCTCGCGCGCCGCGCTCACGGTGCTGCCGACGCAGGACACGCTCGTCATGGAGCGCTTCTTCGACGAGTCCGGCGGCATGCAGCTCGTCATCCACGCGCCGTTCGGCAGCCGCGTGAATCGCGCGTGGGGCCTCGCGCTGAGAAAGCGTTTCTGCCGCACGTTCAACTTCGAGCTCCAGGCGGCGGCGACCGAGGACGCGATCGTGCTGTCGCTGACCGGCAGCCACAGCTTCGTGCTCGACGAAGTGTGGCGCTATCTGAAATCCGCGACGGCGGAACACGTGCTGATCCAGGCGCTGCTCGACGCGCCGCTGTTCGGCGTGCGCTGGCGCTGGAACGCGACCAACGCGCTCGCGCTGCCGCGCTACACCGGCGGGCGCAAGGTCGCGCCGCAATTGCAGCGCATGAAAAGCGAAGATCTGCTCGCGGCCGTATTTCCGGACCAGGTCGCGTGCGTGGAGAACATCGCGGGCGAGCGCGAGGTGCCGGCGCATCCGCTCGTCGAGCAGACCATCGACGATTGCCTGCACGACGCGATGGACAGCGACGCGTGGCTCGCGCTCCTGCGGCGCATCGAGACGGGCGCCGTGCGGCTCGTCACGCGCGAGCTGCCCGCGCCGTCGCCGCTCGCAGCCGAGATTCTGTCCGCGCGGCCGTACGCGTTCCTCGACGATGCGCCGCTCGAAGAACGCCGCACGCAGGCCGTGCTTGCGCGCCGTTGGACCGATCCGCAATCGGTGGACGATCTCGGCGCGCTCGATCCCGAAGCCATCGCGAGCGTGCGCGAGGAGGCGTGGCCCGATGTCACGAGCGCCGATG
This sequence comes from Caballeronia sp. J97, assembly GCF_905220305.1. Taxonomy (NCBI): domain Bacteria; kingdom Pseudomonadati; phylum Pseudomonadota; class Betaproteobacteria; order Burkholderiales; family Burkholderiaceae; genus Caballeronia; species Caballeronia sp. J97. The sequence goes on from NZ_CAJMZL010000003.1 coordinate 43,200, forward strand.
AGATGCACGAGGCGTTATCGATGCTCGCGTGCATCGCCGAGGCGGAGGCGCAGCGCAACCCGCAATGGATCGCGTGGCTCGACGCGCTCGCGCACTCGGGGCGTGCGACGCGCGTGCAGATCGCGGAGCACGATGCGCTGTGGACGCCCGTCGGGCGGCTCGCGTGCATGCGGGCCGTCTACGAGCACGCGCCGATGCAGCCGTCGCTGCAACCGCCGCCCGGCTTCGACGACGTCTGGGCGCCGGACGACGCGCTCGTCGAAATCGTGCGTGCGCGCTTGTCGGGCTTCGGTCCGCTGAGCGTGCCGGAGATCGCGCGTCCGCTCGCGCTGCCCGCATCGGCGATCGCGCTCGCGTTGACGCGGCTCGAAGCACAAGGCTACGTGATGCGCGGGCGATTCACGCCGGGCGCGCAGGCCGAGGAATGGTGCGAGCGCCATCTGCTCGCGCGGATTCATCGGTACACGGTGCGCCGGCTGCGTCGCGAGATCGAGCCGGTCGAGCGGCAGGATTTCATGCGCTTTCTGCTCGAATGGCAGCGCGTCGCGCCTGAATCGCGCGGCGCGGGCCGTGACGCGCTCGGCGCCGTGCTCGAGCAACTCGAAGGATTCGAGGCGCCCGCCGTCGCATGGGAAGACGAAATCCTGCCGGCGCGCATCGCCGATTATTCGGGCATGTGGCTCGACGATCTCTGCCGCGCGGGCAAGCTCGTGTGGACGCGCCCCGCGGGACGCTCGCGCGCGTCGGGCGGCCCGGTGCGCGGCACGCCGATCGTGCTGTTGCCGCGCCGTCATCTGAATGCATGGAACGCGCTCATGTCTTCGAGAGGAGCGTCTTCCGGGACGCCTCAGGACGAAGCGCCGCACCTCTCGTCGCGCGCCGAACGCGTGTTCGATGCGCTGAACGCGCACGGCGCGATGTTCTTCGACGAACTCCTCTCCGATGTGCGCCTGCTGCGCACGGAACTGGAAGACGCGCTCGGCGAACTCGTCGCGCTCGGACTCGTCAGCGCCGACAGCTTCGCCGGTCTGCGCGCACTGCTCGCGCCGGCGGCGAAGCGCAATGCGTTCGCGCGTCGGCCGAGGCGCGGCGGCTTGTTCATCGGCGGGATGGACGATGCGGGGCGCTGGGCGCTGCTGCGTCGCGCGAAGCCGGAAGACGCGCGCGACGACGGCGATCTCGAGCATGTCGCGCTGACGCTATTGCGGCGCTACGGCGTCGTGTTCTGGCGTCTGCTGGAACGCGAGGCGCAATGGCTGCCGCCCTGGCGCGACTTGCTGCGTGTCTATCACCGGCTGGAGGCGCGCGGCGAGATTCGCGGCGGGCGCTTCGTCGCGGGGCTCGCTGGCGAGCAGTTCGCGTTGCCCGAAGCGGTGCCGCTACTGCGCGACATGCGCAAGCGGCCGAAGGACGGCGCACTCGTCGCGCTCTCGGCGGTCGATCCGCTCAATCTCGTCGGCTCGCTGTTGCCGGGCGAGAAAGTGCCTGCGCTCGCGGGCAATCGCGTGCTGTATCTCGACGGCGTGCCGGCCGGCGCGGTGATCGCGGGCAAGACGCGCTATTTCGGTGATTTCGATGGCGAAGGGCGCGAGCGCGTGCGTCTCGCGCTCGTCAAGCGCTCGGCGCGTTCGCTCAGTCGCTCAGTCGGAGGTGCGGTGGCGGGCACCGGCATGCCGGTGCGTCATTGAAGCCGAAGCAGCGAGGGATGCGATCCCTCGCTGAATATCGGCGTTATTCCTTCGTGACGATCTTGGTGGTGAACGGTCCGGCCTGTGCGGCGGGCACGTCCTTCACCTGCACGCCCGGATAGTCGACGACGCGATTCGTGTTCGACGCCGGCCGGATGCGAAACAAGGGCCGCACGCCATCGCGCGCGCCGCCGACGATCGTATGCATCGCCTGCCGGTCGAGTTCGACGCTGTCGGCGAGGTCTCTGATTTTGATGACGGCCATGGATGCTTCCTCCAAAGTGGGGAGTCGCAGTTGAGTATAGACAATCCGGCCCGGCGCACCGCACCGACTCCTCAATCCGGTGCGCCGTTGGTCGGCCGGTGGAACGACATTGAACGCCAATGGCGGCAAAAGGCGCATGCCTTCTGCCGCAAAAGCGTTCGCGTGAAGTGATGCGAATCGCGTGCCAGTAGCGGCCGTACTTCCGGGTTGGTCGCGCAACGTATTGATTCGTCGAATATTTATGCCGTTCGGCCCAGGCTGCGCGTAGCCGGAAAACGGCCGCTTTGACGTCGCGACGCCAACATACGCACCCGATGTGTCGGTCTCCGAACGACATGTGCGCGATACCGCTCATGATCGAAAACGCCATTTGCGAAAGCGCCATGCGAAGGCTAGTATCGAACGAGCACCGGGGATTTGTTACGACAAGTCGTTGTCGATCGATTGGAGCCGCGTCGCGTCGGACAGATGACAAGTTTTGCGCAAGCAATTCGCACATATCGGGGCGACGGCGGGTCGCGCGACGAGTTCTTTGCGGGAGTGGACGGCGCACTGGCGACCGAGCAGACTCCGGCAAAACGGCTCATGGAGATCCTCGAAGAGGAGCATGCGGCACGGCCTTTGCCACCCGACATCTATGCGGCCATCCGCCGCCGCATCGAGCATGCGGCGCGCATTCGTCCCGAAGCCGATTCCCCCACTGGCCCCGCTAACCGCGACGAGACCCGTCTGCAAACCTCGCCGGGCTTCCCGCCGCCGCCTTCGCGCGATCCGAGCAGCGGCACCGGCAGCCAGGCGACGCAGGTGATCGTCGACCACGACCAGACGATGAAGGGCGTCGGCGACACGCTCAATGGCCGCTTCGTGCTGGAAGAGTGTCTCGGCATCGGCGGCATGGGCACGGTGTACAAGGCGCTCGATCTGCGCAAGCTCGAGGCGTCGGATCGACGGCCTTACGTCGCGATCAAGGTGCTCAATCTCCAGTTCCGCGGCAATCCGAAGTCGCTGATCGCGCTGCAGCGCGAGGCGCGCAAGGCGCAGCAGCTCGCGCACCGGAATATCGTCACCGTGTATGACTTCGACCGCGACGGTCAGGTCGTCTACCTCACGATGGAATACCTGTCCGGCCAGCCGCTGTCCCGATTGCTTCGGAACCCGAATTTCAAGGGCATGCCGTTCGCCGAAGTCTTCCCGATCTTCAAGGGCATGGCCAACGCGCTTGCCTACGCGCACGAGCGCGGCTTCGTGCACTGCGATTTCAAGCCCGCGAACGTGTTTCTGACGGACACGTCGGAAGTAAAGGTGATCGATTTCGGCATTTCGCGCGTGATTCAGCGGCCCGAGGAAGAGACCGAGGCGACCGTCTTCGATCCCGGCAGTCTCGGCGCGCTGACCCCCGCGTACGCGAGCCCGGAGATGCTGGAGCACCGCGAGCCCGATCCGCGCGACGACATCTACGCGCTCGGCTGCATCACGTACGAATTGCTCACCGGCAAACATCCGTTCGACCGCGTGCCCGCGTTGCAGGCGAAGAGCGCGGGCATGAAGCCGCAGCGTCCCGAGCGACTCGGCAACAAGGAGTGGAAAGCCCTGAAGGCCGCACTCGCGTTCGAGCGCGAGTCGCGGACGCCGACCGTCGCGCAGTTTCTGGACGAAATCGGCGAGAATCATGCCGCTTCGCCGGCGGGCCGCAAGGCGAAAAAGCGCGGCGCGTCGAAGCTCGCGATCGGCGGGGCGGTGCTCGCGGCAGTAATGGCCGCGGGCGCGGGATATTACTTCTACGATCAGTCGAAAGGCGGCGAGGAAACCGCGCACGAAGCGCCGCCACGCCCATCCGAAGGAAGCGTCACGGGTGCGGTGACGGCGCACGGGCCCGGCGCGCCGCCGGCTTCCGCGGTGACGATCGCCCCCGCGGTGCCCGCGACGCCGCTGCCCGAACTCACGATGGCCGCCGTCACGCCCGTGCTCGGAAGCGTGCCGTGCTCGGCGCTCGTCGCATCGGTGCACGATCAGACCGTCGACGTGCAGGGCTTCGTGTCGCAGAAGTACGGTCTCGCGCGACTGAAGGAAGCGCTCGGTCGCGTGCCGGGCGTGAAGACGACGAACTTCGGCGTGCAGCAGGTCGCCGACGACAAATGCGATCTGCTCAAGGTGTTCGGCTCGTACTGGACGGCCAACCGGCAGTCGGGCAGGCCGGCGTCGGTGCACACGCGCTCGCGCGCGACCCGTCTTACCGAGGGCGATCCGTTGATCATCGATTTGATGACGCCCGCGTTCGAATCCTACGTCAATGTGGACTACTTCATGCTCGATGGCAGCGTCGTGCATCTGGTGCCCAACGCCCGCTCGCGCGACAACCAGGCGCCGGCGAACTACACGGCGACGATCGGCACGATGGGCGATTGGGTCGTCGGCAAGCCGTTCGGCTCGGAGATGATCGTGCTGACGGTCACGCCCGCGCCGCTCTTCGACTCGCCGCGCCCCGACAGCGAGGCGAAGCCCGAATATCTGCGCGCCGTCGAAAAACGGCTCTCCGCGCTCGCGGGCAAGTACGGCCGAGACCACGTGGCCGTCGACATCTTCCAGATCACGACGCAGGCAAAAAAGTAAAACCGGTTCAGCGCTTGATGGCGCAGGCCAGCACGCAAGGCATCGGCACGAGCAGCTCGCCGTGCTGCGCATAGGCCTTCAGGCGTGTGCGCACTTCCTGCTCGATCGAGACGAGCGCACTTTTCGATTGCGCGCGCAACAGTGCGGCCATGCGCACGCCGCCGTGCATCAGACCGTCGAGCGGAGTTTCTGGCAGCACGAAATGCCAGGTCTGCTCGACTTCGTCGGCGCGGGCGTCCGCGAAGCCCGCTTCGGTCAGCACGCGCACACATTCCTCGGGATCGCCGAAGCGAAAGAAGGGCGGGGCGGGCGGCAGTCCGATGTCGAGCTTGCCGTGCAGCCGGATCGCGTCGAGCACCATGCCGAAGCCGACCGCGCGCTCGGGCACGGCCCACGAAGTGAACGCGATGCGGCCGCCATGTCGCAGCACGCGCGCCGCTTCGACGAGCGCCCGTTCCGGTTCGGGAAAATGCAGCATGCCGAAGTTGATGCCGACGGCGTCGAAGCTTTCTTCGCCGAACGGCAAATGCTCGGCGCCCGCTATCTGGAATTCGATCTCGGGATGAAGCTGGCGCGCATGCGCGATCATCGATGCGGAGAAATCGATGGCCGCCGCAGTCGCGCCGCGCTCGATCGCCGCCGCGGCGAAATTGCCGGGTCCGGCCGCGACATCGAGCAGGCGAATGCCCGGACCGACCGCGAGCGCATCGAGCAGCGCGGAATGCGACTGCGCGGTGAGTCTTCCGAAATAATCCTCATACGAAGGGACGACGTGTTCCCAGCCGTTCTTCTCGAACGCCGCGAATTCATCGAATTGCATGACGCACCTCCCGCTCGCCGCACACGCGGCGCGCCGTTGCCGGAGGCCGGGCCTCGTCAGCCTGCGAGGCTAGGTCCTGGGCTTGTCGATCGACGCTTTCAGTTCCTTCAACGCGTCTTCCATGCGCTTGCTGACGAGCGCATAGGCTTCGGCCTGAGTCTGCTGGGTCGTGCGCGCGATGTCCTGCATGTCGGCGAGCGCATTATGCAGCGCGCGCTGGACGACTTCATTGGCGTTGAACGGCGGCTGGGTCGACGTATTGGCGAATTGCTTTGCGATGGTTTCTAGATCGCTCAAAGTCCTGCGCAGAATTTCGAGTTGTTTGTCGCGCAGCGCCTCCATGCCCCCGAACGCGACGCGATTGGTCGCCGCGAGCGCTTCGACATCCTTGCGCCGCGATTCCATGATCGCGGTGACGTCGAATCCTGGAAGCTGGTACTGCTGGAACATGGCTGCAAACTGGCTGAACGGATCGCTGAAATTTTGATTCATCGTGCCTCCCCAGATTTTCTGTCGGTCGAATGCGAGCCATTCTTGCGGGCAAACGCGAGCATGGCCCGGGCAGCATGCGCCGTGCGCGAAATCATGCCAACGCGCAGCCAGCACCTGATACTACCAATATAAACCCTGGAAATGGGGCAAGGGAAAACACCAGAACGAGCGGTCTGCTGTTGCAGTCGCCGGATGGCGGTAGAGGTTGATGCAGGTCAAATCGTGCCGCGCCGCGCAAGCGAACATGAATTCATGGCGACGCAATATCGGCACGATGCCGTGCCGCGACCACGCAAGGGGCCGAAGCCCGCGTCACGGTCGGGAGAACATCATGATCAGGGGTGAAGGGCGCATCGTGGCGGCTTTGGGCGCCGTGTTCGTGACGCTGGGCGGCATCGACGCGGCGCTGCGGGGCCTGCTCTTCGACAAGACGGCCGTGATGTACTACGGCGTGCTCGCGATCCTGATCGGGGCTGCGTCGTTCGTCGTGATGCTTACTCCGTTGCCGAGCGACGAGCCCTGACCATTCCGCGTTTCGATCAGATTCCTTCTTCTCCGGCGAAGACGCCGTGCTCCGCCTTGATCTGCTCGCGGTCGATGCACTGCACGTGCCAGCGGCCGGTGCTCGTCACGCTTGCGCCGTCCGCATACCACAGCACGCGTCCCGCGAGCCCCTCGGGCGGGCCGTCGGGAGCGTCGACGTCGAGGCGCTCCAGCACGCAGATCGGATCTCCGACCTGCTGGCCGCAGATCATCGTGCCGTTCGATCCTGAACGCAAGCCTCCCCAATCCGGCACTTCCACCGACTGGTGTCCCTCGCGAGACCATCGGCGGGTTTCCTTGTCGAGCCACAGGATGGCGTAGGCCGCCGATTGAGCGCCTTCGAAGCCATCCAGCTTGACCGTGATACGCATGTCATCCTCCATGAAACGATTTCGATGGACGAGACGCCCAGCACTTTCGCACTGGCCATGAGCGTCGTCGCTTGAATGGCGGCTTGCGCCGCGCGTATTGTTAAGGCGTTACGACGCGGCCCTTGCGGACCGCGATGAAAGATTCGAACGGCGCGCGGCGGATAAGTTTAAACGCCACGCATGTAATGGGTTCCATCGCCGAAGCGTCGTTGAGCGAGCCTTGAATCGCGTGCTCGCTTGCCGCGCCGCAACAGCCATGACGTCCGAAATCGATCAAGCAAGACCGATGCCGAGATGTGTCTTCAACCCATGTCCGCCTCGTGCCTGCATGATTCAAGTTTAGTATGACAATCTGACGCTTTGGGGGCAAGCTTCGGAGGCATATCGTCGCAGAGACGCGCGGTCCATGGCTCGATGGAAGCGCTGCATCAGCGTGCGTTATCGCACTGGGTCGACGCTCGCTGAGCGTGCACGGGTGCACCACGTCGGCAGCGCGCGCCCCAAGGCACTGCGCGAAGCGTGTGCGGTGCTCATCCGTTCGGAGCGCAAAATATTGCGCCGCAATACAGGCGCGTCAGGCGTTCTCGCAGTATCGAACTCAGGAGACATTTCGATGCGCGCAATGGTCTTCGACGGCACCGCCCCCGTTCTGCACGCGCGCGACTTGCCCGATCCGACGCCGCGCGCGGGCGAACTCCTCATCGACGTGCATGCGTGCGGCGTCTGCCGTACCGATCTCCACGTGGTCGACGGCGAACTCGCCCATCCGAAGCGTCCGGTGATTCCGGGGCACGAAATCGTCGGGACGGTCGCGCGGCTCGGCGCGGGCGTGACGGACTTCGCGCCCGGCGATCGCGTGGGCGTGCCGTGGCTCGGTCATACATGCGGCCATTGCCGCTATTGCGCGGCGGGCCGCGAGAACCTGTGCGACGCGCCGGGCTTCACGGGCTATACGATCGATGGCGGTTATGCGGAACGGGTCGTCGCCGATGCACGGTACTGTCTGCATCTGCCGCAGCGGTATTCGGACGTGGAAGCGGCGCCGCTCCTGTGCGCGGGGCTCATCGGCTATCGCACGCTCGCGATGGCGGGCGACGCGAAGCGCATCGGCATCTATGGCTTCGGCGCGGCCGCGCATATCGTCGCGCAGGTGGCGAGGCATCAGGGGCGCGCGGTCTACGCGTTCACGCGTCCGGGCGATGGCGCCGCGCAACGGCTCGCGCTCAGCCTGAAGGCGCATTGGGCGGGCGGAAGCGACGAGACGCCGCCCGACGCGCTCGATGCCGCGCTCATTTTCGCGCCGGCCGGCGCGCTCGTGCCGGCTGCGCTCAAGGCAGTCGCCAAGGGTGGCGCGGTGGTGTGCGGCGGCATCCACATGAGCGACATTCCTTCGTTTCCGTATGACCTGCTCTGGGGCGAGCGGCGCGTGATGTCGGTGGCCAATCTCACGCGCGAAGACGGGCGCGCGTTCATGCGCCTCGCCGGGCAGTTTCATCTGGATCTGCACACAACGTCTTATCAGCTCGATGAAGCGAACCGCGCGCTCGCCGATCTGCGCGAAGGCAAGCTGACGGGCGCGGCCGTGCTGACGACCGGCGCGTGACTCAGGAATGCGCGAGCAACGCGCGATCGACGATCCGCACCTGCCGTCCGTTGAGCCCGATCGCGCCCTCGCGCTGCAGCTTCGAGAGCGTGCGGCTCACGGTTTCGAGTTCGAGTCCAAGGTAACTGCCGATATCCGCGCGCGTCATGGGCAGAAGCAGTTCGCGCGCGTGATCGCCGGATGACGCCGCGCGCGTGTCGAGCCGCTCAGAGAAATCGAGCAGGAATGCGGCGACGCGCTCGCGCGCGGGCATCGTGCCGAGCATCAGCGCGAGACGCGACGCGCGCACGATCTCCGCGCTCATGATCGCGAGCAATTCGTGCTGCATTGCCGCGTACTCTCGACACAGCGGTTCGAGGATGCCGACCGGCATGATGCGCACCACGCTCGGCTCGAGCGCGATGGCGTCGCTTTCGTGCCGATTGGTGCACACGCCGTCCAGGCCGAGCGTTTCATCCGCGAACTGAAAACCCGTGACCTGTGCGTGCGGGGCGCTGTCGTCGTCGGTGCTGGGATAGGTCGCGACCGTCTTGAAGCAGCCGCTTTGCACCGTATAGAGGCTGCGCAGCGGTTCGCCCGCGCAGTACAGCGCGTCGCCGCGCTCGACGGTGCGGGTCGGAAACGGGATGGCGTCGGTGTCCGAGAAGCGGACGTGCAGCGTGGGCGCTCCATTGAGCGCTGCGCGCCGGGCCGCAGCGCCTCGTTCGAGTGACGTTTCCATTTGCGGTTTCCTCCTACAGACCAGTATGGTTCACGAATGGAGGAAAGGAAAATCCATCGGAGCCGCGGGACGGCGGTCAGAACTCGATGTCCAGTTCGTCGATTTCCTCGGCTTCCTGTTGCGCGTCCGCGATCCACTGGCGCATCTCCGGCATCGCGAGAATACGCTCGCCGTACGCGACGATATCCGCGTCGAGCTTCACGTCGTAGGTCACGAAGCGCGTGACGACGGGCGCGAACATCGCATCTGCGCACGTTCGTTCGCCGAACAGATACGGGCCGCCATATTGCGCGAGACACTCGTGCCAGATCGTCACGATGCGGTCGATGTCGGTCTGCGCGCGCGCCCACACCTTGAAGCCGGGAAAGTGCGCTTTCAGATTCATCGGCAAGGCCGAGCGCAGTGCGGCGAAGCCCGAATGCATCTCGCCGCAGATCGCGCGGCAATGGGCGCGCTCGGCGCGTTCCGGCGGCAAAAGGCCCGCATCGGGCCGCACTTCGTTCAGATACTCCGCAATCGCGAGCGTGTCCCATACCTTGATGCCGTCATGAAAGAGGCACGGGACGAGAATCGACGGCGAAAGCAGGAGCAGTTCGGCGCGCGCGCCGGGATCGTCGGCGGGCATCACGACTTCCTCGAACGGCAATCCGCTGAATTTCGTGAGCAGCCAGCCGCGCAGCGACCAGGACGAATAGTTCTTGCTGCTGATGGTGAGCGTGGCATTCGCCATGAGTCGTTCCTCGCGCGTCGTGCACCAAGACGGATCGAGCGCGGGGCATGCAGGCACCGAAGTGTGGCAAATCCCGCTCGTGGATGGCATCGGTGCAAAGCCTATGCCAATTGCGGCCTAATATAAACGCAGCCCCACGCACTATGTGGCGATAGATTGGCATAGCTATTGCCTTCCCTCAGAGCTTCAATGTCGACGCATGCGCGGCCCGCGTGCAAGAGAGATGAATCCGTTTGCTTACGCGGGCTATCAGGCCTGGTCCGATTCGATGCTGCCGATGCGCCATGCCGCCGCGCTTGTCGAAGGCGCATTGCGCGTCTGGAAAGAGATGGGCGAGACGCCGCAGGGCCGGGTGCTCACGGCGTTCTGCGAGCAGATCGCGCTCGCGGGGCTCACGCATGCGCGCCCGGCGTTCGATATTCCGGAAGTTGACGTCGAAGGCAAGACAGTGCGCGTCGTGGAAGAAGTCACGGCATCGACGCCGTTCTGCGATCTGCTCCATTTCCGCAAGGACGATGCGTCCATCGCGCAGCCGCGCGTGCTCGTCGTCGCGCCGATGTCCGGCCACTTCGCGACCTTGCTGCGCGGCACCGTGCAAACGATGCTCGCCGACCACGATGTCTATATCACCGACTGGCGCAATCCTCGCGACATCTCGCTGATTCACGGCCGCTTCGGCTTCGACGAATATGTGCAGCACATCATCGATTTCATCGAGACGATCGGGCCCGGCGCGCATCTGCTCGCAGTGTGCCAGCCCACGGTCGCGGCGCTGTCGGCCGTTGCGCTGATGGCCGAGGACCGGCATCCCGCCGAGCCCGCGAGCATGACGCTGATGGCGGGGCCGATCGACACGCGCGTCAACCCGACGCGCGTGAACGAGCTCGCGAAGAGCAAGCCGATCGACTGGTTCGAGCGCAATCTGATCAGCATGGTGCCCTTCGGCTTCGCGGGCGCGATGCGGCGCGTCTATCCGGGCTTCGTGCAACTGGGCGCGTTCATGTCGATGAACCTCTCGCGCCATATCGAATCGTTCGAGGAGATGCATCATCAGCGCGCGAAGGGCGATCCCGCGAAAGCGGACGCGATCCGCGTTTTCTACGAGGAATACTTCGCGACGATGGACCTCACCGCGGAGTTCTATCTGGAGACCGTCGACACGGTGTTCCAGCGCCACGCGCTGCCGCTCAGGCAACTCGAAGTGCGCGGCCGCAAGGTCGATCCTTCGGCGATCCGGCGCACTGCGCTCTTTACGGTCGAGGGCGAGCGCGACGATATCTGCGCCGTCGGCCAGACGCTCGCGGCGCAGGATTTGTGCGACAAGCTGCGTCCGTATCTGAAGGCGCATCACGTGCAAACGGGCGTCGGGCACTATGGCGTGTTCAACGGCAAGCGCTGGGAGCGCCAGATCTACCCGCGCATCCGCGCATTGATCCACGACAACGAACCCAGCCCGGCGGGCGTGAACGCGCGTGCGCAGCCCATGGTGCCGATGCAGGCGATCGCGCCGCTCGCGCGCGAATCGACGGTCGCGGAGGAGCAGGCGCAAGCGGCCAGGACCGGGCCGGGCGACGGCAAGCAGGCGATCGCCGATCCCGACGACGCTCACGCAACCGAATAGCGCTAGCCCGCGGCTTCGCCGGACAGCGGCAAGACGATGCGCGACTCGGCGCCGCCGCCTTCGCGCGCGCGCAGTTCCAGCGTGCCGCCGTGCAGCCGCGCGATGCGCTCGACGATTGCGAGACCGAGCCCCGTGCCCTTCGGCTGGCCTTCACCGCCACCGCGCTTGAACGGCTGCTTGAGCGCCTCAGGATCCTGACCGGCGAGCCCTTTGCCGCGATCGGCGATCACGACGCACGCGGTCTTCGCCTGACGGTCGGTCCACGTCCGCACTTCCAGTCCGACCACGCCGTACAGCACCGCGTTCTGCATCAGGTTCATCAGCATGCGCAACATGCTGATCGGGCGGAACGGGAAGGGCTCGATTTCGCCGAGATCGAGCGCGAACTCGTGTCCCAGTCCGGCGAAATCGGCTGCGAGATTGGCGACCAGCTCGTTGAGATCGCCGACGACGGGCGTCTCCTTCGCGCCGCTTCCGGCGTAGTCCATGAACTGCTGAAGAATCGTGTCGATGGTGTCGAGATAGCCTTCCGCCGATGCCGCGAACGCCGCGTCCGTCGAGGGCACCGACGACATCGCCATCGCGAGGCGCAGCTTGGTCATCGGCGTGCGGATGTCGTGCGAGATGCCCGCGAGCATCAACGCGCGCGTGGCTTCGGCTTCCTTCAGCGCGGCCGTCATGCGGTTGAAGGCGCCGCTGACCTGCGCGATTTCGGTCGGGCCGTCGGTCGGCAGGACGCCGGGCTCGCCGCCGGCGGAAACGAGCCGCGCGGCATCGGCGAGATGCGCGAGCGGGCGGTTCAGGTGGCGCTGGATCAAGTAGGCCGTCGCGAACGCGAGCGCGCCGAGCCCGAGCGAAAGGAAGAGGGCCGTCGCGAGGCCGTCGTCGTGCGCGGCTTCCGGCACCGGCAGCGCGAGCCAGCGCGGCTCGCCCGCCAGATGCGCGCGTATCCACAAACGCTGCTGGCCGTCGTCGGCCGTGTCGCCGCCTTGCCAGCGCACCAGCATGTCGGCGGGCAAGTGCTCGCGCAGGCTCTCGACGAATGTCCGCCGCTGATAGGTTTGATAGAAGCGCAGCCGCGATCCCGGCGCCGTCTCGCTCGCGCCGGCAGGCAAGTCGCGGCGCAGGTCGAGATGCGCGGCGACCGTTGGCGCGGCCTCGGGCGGCGACGTTTTCAGGAGCGTGTCGAGCGTGACGATATAGCTCGCGAACGTCGCCGCCGCACGCTCGATGCGTGGTGTCTGGATGAAGTGCAGCAGCACCGCGATCGCGCAAACCTGGCTCACCGCGACGAGCGCGACGAGCAGCAGGATATTGCGTGCGAACAGCGAGCGCGGCACGAGGTACGCGCGGGGCACGGCGCTCACGACTCGATTTCGGCGAGCAGCATATAGCCGACGCCCCATACGGTCTTGATGAAGCGCGGCTTGCCGGGATCTTGCTCGACGATCTGACGCAGCCGCAGCACCTGCACGTCGATGCTGCGATCGAGCGCGTCGTGGTCGCGGCCGCGCGTGCGGGCGATGAGATTGTCGCGGCTCACCGCGCGGTTCGGCGACGAGCCGAGCGCGCTCAGCAACTGCATCTGCGCGGAGTGAATGTCGAACGGCTCGCCGTTGCGATAGAGCTTCTGGCGGGCGAGATCGAGGCGGAAATCGCCGAAGCGGATGATCTGCTGCGTATGCGTCGGATCGCCGGCCGCGATCTTCTGGCGGCGCAGCAACGCGCGCACGCGAGCGACGAGTTCCTGAGGCAGGAAGGGCTTGGCGAGGTAGTCGTCGGCGCCGGTTTCGAGACCGATCACCTTGTCGACCGGATCGCCTTTCGCCGTGAGCATCAGGATCGGCAGTGTCTGGCCTTCGGCGCGCAGGCGCTTGCAGACCGACAGACCGTCTTCGGGCTCCATCATCCAGTCGAGCACGAGCAGGTCGTAAGGCTCGCGCTGCAGATAGCGGTCGAGCCGCTTGCCGTTCTCGACGACGCGCACCTCGAAACCCTGCGAACTCAGAAAACGCTGCAGCATGTTGCGCAACTCGGCTTCGTCGTCGAGCACGATGATCTTCGGCAGGGTTTCCATGGGGGCTCCGGATCAGCGTTGCGCGGCGTGCTCGTGCATGAAGGCTTCGATCTGCGGCAGGGTTACGTAGCCGTTCTTCTGCGTGTCGATTTCGTCGAAATGTTTGGCGACCATCGGCATGCCGGTGGATGCCTGCTCGCGGGTGAGCTTGCCGTCGTGCGTGGTGTTGGCGCTCGAGAAGCGGGTCTGAAGCTGGCCGAGCGCGCGTTCGACACGAGGGCTCGCGCCCATCGGCTGAGTGGCGGTTTGCGCGAACGCCGCGCCCGACGTGGCGCACGCCGCGCAGGCTGCAAGGATGACAAGGATCTTTCGCATGGCTCTCTCCCTGATTCGATACGAATGAACGGCAACGGTGATGCCATTCTATTGAGCCGCGCGGCGAACGCAATCTTGGGGATGCTACGAATCGTGTCGCCGTATTTCACTCGCGATGCCGCGTAATTTCGCCGACATGCGGCGACATAAGTTATGACTCACGGATCGGATGGCGCTTCGCTATCGTTCTCATCGCCGGCAGGGCTGTTTCGTTCGCGCTGCCGAATCGATCGTCTCACGATGCATGAGGACTTCAACATGAACTTCCGTTTGCTCAGCGTTTCCACCATTGCCGCCATCAGCCTGACCTGCGCGAAAACCGCATCCGCCGGAACGAGCGTGCAGGTTTCCTATGTGGCGCCCGCCGTGGTCTATGCGCCGCCGCCGCCTCGTCCCGTCTACTACTACGCGCCCCCGCCGAGGCCGCCGTATTACTACGTCCCGGTGCGCACGGTCGTCGTCGCGCCGCCGGTCGCACCCGTGGTGATCCCAGCGCCGCCGCCGCCTCCGCCACGGCCGACCGTCGTCGTGGCGCCTTATGGGGTCGCGCCGGCCGTCAGGGTCACCTATGCGCAGCCGGTTCTCGCCGCGCCCGTCGTCGTGATGCATTGAGCGACGCTAGCCAGAGGCGCGTGCAAGCCCGCTGCGCCGAATGCGCACGACGATACGCCGCGATGCAAAGCGCGGCCGACTCCTATACTGGATGAACCGCACCGGCCGCATAGGCCGACGCGGCGGCGAATCCGGCGCGTCGCGCCGTTTCATGGCGTTCCAACAGGAGGATCGAGCCATGCTATTCATCGTCAACTGGACTGCGCAACCCGAGGTCGAGCGACAGGCTGCCGAGCGGTTCCTGCAAACCCGCGGCGCGCCGCCCGATGGCATTCATCTGCTGGGCCGCTGGCACGCGATCGGCTCGATCTGGGGCATCGCCGTGTGCGAATGCGACACCATCGAACCGCTCGCGCGCTGGGCGCACGAGTGGGCCGATCTGTTCATGTTCGACATCAAGCCGGCGATCACCGACGAGCAGGTCGGAAAAATGCTCGCCGAGGACGCCGAGCGAAAGTAGACGGGGACGTGGCCCGATTCGTCTTACGAACGCACCGCGGGAGCTTAGGGTTTGTGTGGCTTGCAGCGGACCGGAGAATGCCTCACCATTACAAACGTACTAGTTAGTTCAAATTTGAGTGCCGTTCGCGATCCCGGTAATGGCGGTCGCCAGGACGGTGCCGTCAAGGAGCGAAGCGTGACCCAATCCCCTACTAAAGAACCCTGCGTCATATCGGTCGCGATCACTGGCTCGGTGCCGCGCAAGAAGGACAATCCCGCCGTGCCGATCACGATTCCCGAGCAGATCGAGAGCACGCACGAGGCGTATGAAGCGGGCGCGACGCTCGTGCATCTGCACGTGCGCGACGAAGACGAACGCTCGAGCTCGGATCGGCATCGTTTCGCGGAGTTGCAGGAAGGCATTCGCAAGCATTGCCCGGACATCATCATCCAGTTCTCGACGGGCGGGCGCGGCCGTTCGTTCGAGCAGCGCGGCGCGATGCTCGATCTGAAGCCCGACATGGCATCGCTCGCGACGGGCTCCGTCAACTTTCCGACGATCGTGTACGAGAACCCACCCGACTTCGTGCGCTCGCTCGCGCAGACGATGCTCGATCACAACGTGAAACCCGAAATCGAAATCTTCGATCTGGCGATGCTCTATAGCACGGTCGATCTCGTGAATCAGGGCTTGCTGAAGTCGCCCGTGCACGTGCAGTTCGTTCTCGGCGTGAAGAACGCGTTGCCCGCGCGGCGCGAGATTCTCGAATTCGAAGTCGAGCAGTTGAAGAAGAATCTGCCGGATGCTACGTGGACTGCTGCGGGCATCGGACGTCACCAGCTCGAAGTGAACCACTGGACGCTGCAACTGGGCGGACACTGCCGCACGGGTCTGGAGGACAACGTGCGCTGGGACAAGGACACGCTCGCGAAGAGCAATGCGCAACTGGTGAGCCGCGTGGCGGCGTTGTGCGCCGAGTATGGGCGACCTGTGGCGACCGCGAAGGAGGCGCGCGAGCTGTTGTCGATTTGAGGGGTAAGCATTTGGTCCGAGAAGGCGCGTCGTCCGAATGGGCGTCGCGCCTTTTCTCATTTGCGTGACGTGCCTTCTTGTAATTCCGTTTCCGACCATTTATCCAAATTCCAGTGTCTTGATAATTTAGGTAACGGAAGTAAAGTAGATTCGTTATATGACTGACTATCGTCAATATTCCGGAACGGCCCCGCGAATCCGAGAGCCGCGTCTTGGTACACGCCCACCTTTCGCAAACAATGCCGCATCTTAAGTTTCATCTCGCACGAAATATCTTTAAATTCAATACCTTATCAGTATTATTGTCGATCACGATCGCTGATTAATGTAGTTTCGCACGTAATCATTCATACGCTGTTTAGGAATTTCGACGTGGAAATTTAAACGCGTCTAGCCAAGAATGCCGGACACGAACAAGATTGCCTAAAAACTGTTGTGCAATGGCAATCTTATTAATTAGGAATGCGATTTATATGCAACGTTTTTGAGGCGCATGTTCGATCATTGGGCAAATAACAACGTTGACAAGAATGAGGTCGTATGAACAAGCGGTATCGTGTTGTCTGGAGCGAGGCATCCGACGGATGGGTTGTGGTTGCGGAAAATGCGCGGGCAAGAGGTAAGGGATGCAAGCAGTCGGCCGCCGCCGTCGTGGCGCTCTTCGCCGCCGCGGCGGGAAGCGCACAAGCCGGATCGCCGTGGTCGTATTCGATCGGTTTGCTTGGGGATGGGACGTTTCCATCGGAGTGTTTCAACTCTGGCGCGCCGAGTGTAATTTCGACTGGTTCGGTGTGCGATGGTAATGGCCACGTCGGTGCCGGTTTTGGCGCGTATGACGCTTCGGGCAATCTGAGTGCGTTCGCCGTCGCGGTCGATCCCTACACGGTGCAACTAGGCGCTGGTGGCAACACGATGCTTACCCTGGATGCGGGCACCTCCCTTCCCGTCATCAGAGCCAGCGCGCAACTCGATATGGGGGGAGAAAGATCGCCAATGTCGCCGCAGGCTTGTTGACCAACAACGTAGGAAAGGAGGCTGTTAACACTGGACAGCTCTACACCGCACTGTCGACCACTGCATCGGCGCTGGGAGGTGGAGCATCGGTGAATACAAACGGAACGATCAATTCACCGCAATACACGCTGAACGGTACGCAATATAACGACGTCGGCAGCGCGCTCACTGGCGTCGATACACGCGTGTCTACGATATCGACATCTGTTTCCACTGCGGTGAACTCGTTATCCACAGGACTTAGCACAGTTACTTCCGACGTAGGTTCGCTTTCGACAGGGCTTAGCACGGTGACGTCGAACGTGAGTTCGCTGTCCACAGGACTTAGCACAGTAATGTCCGATGTGAGTTCTCTCTCGACTGGCTTGAGCACCGTGGCGTCGAACGTTGATTCGCTGTCGACTTCGACTTCGACAGGTTTGAGCACGGTCACATCAAGCGTCGGTTCTCTTTCGACTGGTCTGAGCACCGTCACATCGAACGTCGCCTCGCTGTCGACGGGTATCGACTCGCTCTCGACTTCGACCTCGACCGGTCTGAGCACAGTCACATCAAGCGTTGGTTCTCTCTCGACTGGCTTGAGCACCGTGACGTCGAACGTTGATTCGCTGTCGACGGGCATCGATTCGCTCTCGACTTCGACTTCGACAGGTTTGAGCACGGTTACGTCAAGCGTTGGTTCTCTCTCGACTGGCTTGAGCACCGTGACGTCGAACGTTGATTCGCTGTCGACGGGTATCGATTCACTCTCGACTTCGACGTCGACAGGTCTGAGCACGGTCACGTCAAGCGTTGGTTCTCTCTCCACTGGCCTGAGCACTGTGACATCGAATGTCGCCTCGCTGTCGACGGGCATCGATTCGCTCTCGACCTCGACCTCGACCGGTCTGAGCACAGTCACATCAAGCGTCGGCTCCCTCTCGACTGGCCTGAGCACCGTGACGTCGAACGTTGATTCGCTGTCGACGGGTATCGATTCACTCTCGACTTCGACATCGACAGGTCTGAGCACAGTCACATCAAGTGTCGGTTCTCTCTCGACTGGCTTGAGCACCGTGACATCGAACGTCGCCTCGCTGTCGACCGGTATCGATTCGCTCTCGACTTCGACGTCGACCGGCTTGAGCACAGTCACATCAAGTGTCGGTTCTCTCTCGACTGGTTTGAGCACCGTGACATCGAACGTCGCCTCGCTGTCGACCGGCATCGATTCGCTCTCGACTTCGACGTCGACCGGCTTGAGCACAGTCACCTCAAGCGTCGGTTCTCTCTCGACCGGCCTGAGCACCGTCACATCGAACGTCTCCTCGCTCTCGACAGGCGTCAGTTCACTCTCCGTCGCCTTGAGCAACACAGTCCAGTACGACGATCCGAGTCACACGAGCGTAACCTTCGGCACACTCGGCACGCCCGTTACACTCAAGAACGTCGCTCCCGGTGCGGTGAATGCAAACAGTCTGGAAGCCGTGAACGGTTCTCAGCTCTTCGCGACCGCGCAAAGCGCCGCGGACGCGCTGGGCGGCAATGCCGGCGTGGACGCGAACGGCAAAATCATCAAGCCGACCTACACGTTCCTGGACAACTCCACGTTCGATAACGTCGGCGACGCGCTCGCGAATCTGGATGGCCGGGTGACGCAGAACACATCCGACATCACCACGATCAACACCACGCTGAGCACGATCGAGAACGGCGGTGGCATCAAGTATTTCCACACCAATTCGACGCTGCCCGATTCGCAGGCCATCGGCACGGATGCGGTCGCGATCGGCGGTAACGCGGTTGCATCGGCGAACAACGCAGTCGCGCTTGGCTCCAACTCGGTAGCGGATCGTGCCAACACAGTTTCCGTTGGCGCGGCAAATGCGGAACGCCAGATCACGAACGTCAAAGCGGGCACGGAAGACACCGATGCAGTCAACGTCTCCCAATTGAAGACGACGATTTCGTCCAGTGTCGCGAACGTCGTGACCTACGACGATACGACCCATACCAAGGTCACCTTGGGCACGCCGGGCACGCCGGTGACGATCGACAACGTCGCGCCGGGCGAAGTCAGCGCGACCAGCCTCCAAGCCGTGAACGGTGCGCAATTGTTCGGCCTGGCGCAAAGCACGGCGACCGGCCTCGGCGGAGGCTCGACCGTGAACGCGGACGGCTCGATCACCGCGCCGACCTACACGTTCAAGGACAACTCGACCTTCAACGACGTCGGTTCCGCGCTCACCAACCTCGATGACCGCGTGACGCAGAACACATCGGACATCGACACGATCAACACGACGCTCAATAACATCACGACGGGCGGCGGGATCAAGTACTTCCACGCGAACTCGACACTGGCCGATTCGACCGCGAGCGGGGCCGACTCCGTCGCCATCGGCGGCAACGCGCAAGCCACGGCGAACAACTCGATCGCGCTCGGCTCGAACTCGGTCGCGAATCGTGCGAACACGGTGTCGGTCGGCTCGGCCGGTGCCGAGCGCCAGATCACGAACGTCGCGGCAGGCACGCAAGACACCGATGCCGTCAACGTCTCTCAGTTGAAGCAGGCGGGGCTGATCAACGGCGACGGTTCGTCGAAAACAGCCGTCACGTACGACGCCGGGACGGACGGCAAGACCGACTACGCGAACCTCACGCTCGGCAACGGCACCGGCGCTACAACGATTCACAACGTCGCGGACGGCGTCGCGGGCAACGATGCCGTGAACGTGAATCAGATGAACGCCGCGATCGACCGCGTGACGAACATCGCCGAAAGCGGTGGCAATCCGCTGTTCGTGGCCAACGGCGATCGCAATAGCGAGGTCGCCAGCGCCACAGGCGTGCACGCCACGGCAATGGGCGCGAACGCCAACGCCAGTGCGGACAACTCGGTCGCGCTCGGTGCGAATTCGGTGGCCGACCGGGCGAATACGGTGTCGGTCGGTTCGGCGGGAAGCGAGCGTCAGATCACGAACGTCGCGGCGGGCACGCAAGCCACCGATGCGGTGAATCTGAGCCAGTTGAATCTGGCGGCGGCACAGGCGCAAAGCTACACCGATTCGCGCGTCGCCAACCTGCAAGGCCAGATCAACAACGTCGCAAGCACCGCGTACGGCGGTATTGCCGCGGCGATGGCCGCAGCGGGATTGCCGCAGCCGACCGCTCCCGGCAAGACCATGGTGGCGATCGCGGGGGCGCGTTACGCGAGCGCATCCGGCGCGGCCATCGGTATCTCGTACGTGACGCAGGACGAACGTTGGGTCGTGAAGGCGTCGGGGAATACCAGCAGTTCCGGGAACGTCGGGTTTACGATCGGGGCGGGGCATCAGTGGTAAGCGCCTGACGTAGCATCCAGGCGATCAGGATCGGTCGACGCGGCCCATGCGTCGACCGATTTTTTTATGCGCGCGTCCGGCCCGACCGCGTGTCCCCGCACGAAAAATCTGTCTTACAATCGTTCTCCACCCTGACAAGCACGCCACGCGCGAACATGAACGAGCGTAAGTCATCCGGTCTCGCCGACCGGATCTACAGCGACATCCTCAACAGCATCATGGAAGGCGAGTTCAAGGAGGGCGACCGGCTCCTCACCGAACACGCACTCGCCGAACGCTTCGCGACCTCGCGCCCGACCGTGCGCGAAGCGCTCGCGCGGCTGCGCGCGGATGGCATCATCGTGACGCGGCGCGGATCGGGAACCATTGTCGGACGCCGTCCCGACCCGGACGTGCGCCGTTTCGCTCCGCTCGAAACGCTGTCCGACATTCGCCGCTGCTACGAATTTCGTGTGGTGACGGAGTCCGGCGCTGCCGAACTCGCCGCCATCAAGGCCGAAGAAGACGACATTCGCGCGATCCAGAAGGCGTGGGACCAACTCGAACGTGTCGTCGAAACGCAGCAGGGCATCGGCGCCAAAGACGATTTCGCTTTCCATCTAGCGGTGGCGCGTGCATCGAAGAATCAGTTCTTCATCACCGTCCTCTCGTTCATCGAGGAACAGGTCGAAGTCAGCATGAACCTGTCGCGCAATCTGTCGTTCGTGAAGACGCTCGAACGACAGCGGCTCGTCCAGCGAGAACATCTCGACGTGCTCGAGGCGATCCGTGCCCGCGATCCCGCGCGCGCCGGAAAAGCGATGAGGGCGCATCTGGAAAACGCGCTCGAGCGCATGTTCGGCGAGTAGCGACATAGAGGCAGTTGTCACACAACCTTAGCGCCGACACGCGAAAGCTCGCCGTCGAGTGCCAAGTTGTTTGACAACTTTGAATGGTGTTGATACCTTCTGCCGACCATCCGTCGATCCTGCGAGGCGTCGTGAACACCCATCCCATCACCGTCAGCGAGTTTTCCGAATCCGTAATGGCCGTGCCGCCCCTGGCTCGGCGCGCGGACTACTCCCTCAATCCTGAAGAAAATCGCAGGCTGATCGCCCATATCGAGGCGGGCGGCGTGCGTACGCTGCTCTACGGCGGCAATGCGAATCTCTACCACGTCGCCGTCAGCGAGTTCCGCGAGTTGCTTGACATGTTGTCGTCGCTCGCGGGTCCGCAGACGCGCGTGATACCCGCCATCGGGCCGGACTACGGCAAGATGCTCGATCAGGCGCGCATCCTCGCGCAGACCGACTACCGCACCGCGATGATCCTGCCGCTTTCGGGCTTCACGACGCCCGAAGGCGTTGCGACCGGCCTCAGACGTCTCGCCGATGTGGCCGGCATGCCGTTCACCCTCTATATCAAGAGCGAAAGCTACATCGACGTCGATACGCTCGCTCAGCTCATCGACGACGGCACTTTGCTGGCAGTGAAGTACGCGATCGTGCGCGCCGATCCGGCCGAAGACGACTATCTGCGGCGTCTGCTCGACAGCGTGCCGGCATCGAAAGTCGTGTCGGGCATGGGCGAACGCCCAGCGCTGATTCATACGCGCGACTTCGGCCTCGCGTCGTGGACGACCGGTTCCGGATGCATCGCGCCGCACGCCGTGACGGCGCTGCTGCGTGCCGCGAAAGCGGGCGCCCTGCGTGAAGCCGGTACGCTCCATGAGCGCTTTCTGCCGCTCGAAACGCTTCGTGACGACATCTCGCTGATCCGCGTCTTGCATGATGCCGTGACGCTATCCGGAATTGCGGACATGGGCCCGATCCTGCCGCTTCTGAGCACATCGCCCGATTTCGCCATCGCGGCCATTGCGCGGGAAGCACGTGCGCTTCTGGCATTCGACGAATCCATTCTCAAAGGGCTTGTGGTCTGACACGCCTCATTCGGGGGAAACGCGCGGGAAACCTGCAGGAAACCACAGTTAACTTCCGGTTAAAAAGGGAGGTAACGAGCGCTCGGGGTATATCCCGAGTTAGCTTGCAAAGCGCTGTCGGCTGAGGAAAAAGGCGCTTGCGCTGTTTCGGTAACAGCGCTCACAAGATCCGATTTGCTTGACATCCTATAACCCCGTTAGCTATTTTTCAGCATCCAATCGCATCGAGGGCGCACGCGCACAGAAACACGCGAGAACCAGAACCAAACACAAACAGGCCGGCGATCGACACAATCGACAAACATCGAAGATACGACCGGACCTCTTCCCGAACGTGGTTGCGAGAGAAGTGAGGAGACGACATGGCTTTCAAGGCAGGACTGTCAGTGAAACTGGCGGCGGTTTGCGTCGCCGTTGGCGCGGCTTTCGGCGCGAGCGCGGCACGCGCGGCCGATCCCGTATCGATCAATATCGTCGATGTCGCGGGCAATCTGCAACTGACGCAAAAGGGCTTCGAGGCGTTCAAGGCGAAGTACCCGGACCTCGTGTCGAGCATCACGTTCACGAACGCGCCCGCGCCGCAACTGCCGGGCAAGATCAAGGCGATGCAGGCGGCGGGACGCTCGGACATCGACCTTGTCGTGACCGGCACCGACGCACTCGCGGCCGGCATCCAGCAAGGCCTGTGGGAGAAGCTGCTGCCCGATAACGCGAAGGCGTTCCCCGGCGTGCTCGACAAGTACGCGCCCGGCCCGCGCAAGATGCAGGACATCGCGCAGGGCTACGGTCTCGAAGTGACCTACATGCCGGCAGGTCCGCTGCTCGAATACAACCCGGCGAAGGTCACGGACGTGCCGAAGACGCCGGATCAGTTGCTCGCGTGGTGCAAGGCGCATCCGAACAAGCTGATCTATGCGCGCCCGGCGAACTCCGGCCCCGGCCGCACCTTCCTGATGGGCCTGCCGTACGTGCTCGGCGACAAGGACCCGATGGACCCGATCAACGGCTGGGACAAGACCTGGGCATTCCTCAAGCAGCTCAACGACTGCATTCCGTACTACCCGGGCGGCACTTCCGCCGTCATGAAGGAACTGGGTGAAGGCACGCGCGACATGACCGTCACCGTGACGGGCTGGGATATCAACCCGCGGGCGCTCGGCATCGTGCCGGCGGAATTCAAGATCGGCGCGTTCGACAACATGACCTGGGTCAACGACGCGCACTACATGGTGATTCCGAAGGGCGTGCCGAAGGAAAAGCTCGACGTGCTCTACAAGCTGATGAACTTCATGCTCGAACCGGCGCAGCAGGCGCTCACGTATGACGACGGCTACTTCTACCCGGGCCCCGCCGTGAAGGACGTGCCGCTCTCGATGGCGCCGGCGAAAAGCCAGGAAGTCATCCAGAAGTTCGGCCGGCCGGAATACGCGAAGCTCCTCGCAGACCGTCCGCACGTGCTGCCGCTCAACGCGCAGGCGATGGTCGCGGCGTTCCAGAAATGGGACCGCGAAATCGGCGCGGCGAAGACGAAGTAAGGCGGCGTACCGCTGTGTGATGAGACGGCGACGTTCCTCGCGAGGAGCGTCGCCGCTTGTACAAAAAAGCGCAGGAAAATGTCATGAAGCACACTTTTGAGCAGTTGCGCCTCGACTCGGTCTCGCGCAGCTTCACCAATGCAGAAGGCCAGCAGCTCGCGGCGTTGAAGGGTCTCGACCTGAACATCCAGCGCGGCGAATTCATCGCGCTGCTCGGGCCGTCGGGCTGCGGCAAATCGACCGCGCTGAACTGCATCGCGGGACTGCAACCGTTGACCGGCGGCGGCATCTGGCTCGACGACAAGCGTATCGACGTGCTGCCACCCGAAAAGCGCGGCTTCGGCATGGTCTTTCAGAACTACGCGCTCTTTCCGCACATGTCGGTGCTCGACAATGTCGGCTTCGGGCTGAAGATGCGCGGCGTGCCGAAGGCGGAAGCGATGAAGCGCGCGAAGGCAGCGCTGCAACTCGTGCAACTGATCGGCCACGACGGCAAGCTGCCCGGCCAGCTCTCGGGCGGCCAGCAGCAGCGTGTCGCGATCGCGCGCGCGATCGTCATCGAGCCGCCGCTCGTTCTGATGGACGAGCCGCTGTCGAACCTCGACACCAAGCTGCGCATCGAGATGCGCGCGGAAATTCGCCGCATCCACGGCAAGCTGGAGCGCGCGACCATCTACGTGACGCACGATCAGGACGAGGCGCTCTCGATGGCCGATCGCATCGTCGTGATGAAGGAGGGCGTCGTGCAGCAGGTGGCGGCGCCGAAGGAAGTCTATTCGCGGCCGAAGAACCTGCACGTCGCGCGGTTCATGGGCTTTCGCAACGTCGTGCAGGCGACGCTCGAAGGCACGCAAGGTGAAGCCGTCGCGGTGAACGCGAACGGCGTCAGGCTCCTCGGCACGTCGATGGAAGGTTTCGACAGCAAGCGTGTTTCGGTCGCGCTGCGTCCGGAGGACATGGAGCGCGCCGCGCCCGGCGCCGAGAACGCGTTCGATGCGCACGTCGAAGTCGTCGAATATGGCGGACGCGATTCGCTGATCATCGTGAATACGGCGTTCGGCAAGCTGTGGGCGCGTATCGCGGGCGAATGCAGCGAAGGCGAGCGCATCACGCTGCGGGTCGCGCCGTCGAAGACGCTCGTGTACGGAGAAGACAAATGATCGCGCTCCCTGCGCAGCAACGCGATCCGAAGGGCTGGCTCGTAGCGCCCGCGCTCATCTTCATTCTCGCGCTGTTCATCTACCCGTTCGCCTACGGGCTGATGCTGTCCTTCAATCCGATGAACGGCGGCGGCATCTGGGCGAACTACGTCACGTTCTTCACCGATTCGTCGATGTGGCCGACGATCATCGTCACGCTGAAGCTCGCCGTGCCCGCGACGATCATCAACGTCGGCGTGTCGGTGCCGGTCGCGTTCGCGTTGCGCCGCACCTCGCCGTGGCAGAAGTTCGCGACGACGCTGCTCGTCGTGCCGGTGACGCTCGGCACCGTGCTGATCGCCGATGGCATGCTGACGTACTTCAGCCCGAACGGCTGGTTCCCGCAGGCATTGCAGGCGCTTCATCTCTACAGCGATGAAGTGCGTCTCACGCACAACTACTGGGGCGTGCTGATTTCGCTGATCGTGTCGGGATTTCCGTTCGCGTTTTTGCTGACGCTGTCGTACGTGACCGGCATCGACCCGACGCTCGCGCGCGCCGCCGCGACGCTCGGCGCGAGCCCGTGGCAGCAGTTCCGTCAGATCTATCTGCCGCTGCTGTTGCCGGGACTCACGATGACCGCGTGTCTTTCGTTCGTGCAGGCGTTCTCGGTGTTTCCGTCGGCGGTACTGCTCGGCGCGCCGGCCGGCCCGACGCGCGTGATCTCCATCGCCGCATCGGAGGCCGCGTTCGAGAACTACGACTACGCGCTCGCATCGACCATCGCGATCGTGATGGGCTTCGTGCAGTTGCTCGTCGTGGGCGGCATGCTCGGCGCGCGCCGCTTCTTCTACACGGGTCCGGTGACGGGAGGCAAGGGATAATGACAACCGACAACCGCGCGGCGTCCGGCTGGCAGGCCGGCGCCCTGACTCAAAGCCCCGGCAAACAGATGAAACAGCAAGTGAGCCTGCGCGACAGGCTATGGAAGTTCTTCGTCTGGACGACGATGGGCTTCTTTCTCGTCAACGTGCTGCTGCTGATCGCGACCGTCGCCGTGAACTCGGTGGCCACGCGCTGGTTCGGCACGCTGCTGCCGCAAGGCTTCACACTGCACTGGTACGCGCAGGCGTGGAGCGATTTCCAGTTGTCGAGCGTGCTGCTCGTGACGCTCGAAGTGGTGGGCGCGGTGGTGCTGCTGTCGATCGCGCTCGGCGTGCCGGCCGCGTATGCGCTCGCCCGCGTGCAATTCCCCGGCAAGCGCTTCGCGATGCTCGTGTTCCTGCTGCCGCTGATGGTGCCGCCCGTGACCTACGGCATCCCGATGGCGACCGTCATGTACAAGTTCCATCTCGCGGGCACGCTGACCGGCGTGATCCTCGCGAATCTGGTGCCTGCGCTGCCGTTCGTCATTCTCGTGATGACGCCGTTCATCGAGCAGATCGATCCGAATCTGGAATCGGCCGCGCGCATTTTCGGCGCGAACACGCTGCGCTACTTCCGCTACGTGCTGCTGCCGCTGCTCGTGCCCGGCATGCTGGCGGCCGGGCTGCTCGTGCTGGTGCGCACCATCGGCATGTTCGAGCTGACCTTCTTCACCGCTGGGCCGACGACCCAGACGCTCGTCGTCGCGCTGTACTACGCGGTGTTTTCGACGGGCGTGCGCGCGCCGCAATCCATCGACGCGATGGCGATGATCTACATGGCCATCACGATGGTCTGGGTGCTGATCGCGCTCCAGTTCGTGAGCCCGACGCAGCTCGTGTCGCGCGTGAAGGAACAGAAGCAGTGATGTTCGCCCGTGCCGCCGCGCACGGGCTTTTTTTCATGTCGAAGTCGTGCCGCAAGCAAAGTGACGAAACTCCGTGAAGTCGTAGAACTGAAGGCCGAGCCGCGCCTCTGCATTTCCAGCGGGCCGCATGTGATCGAAATCGCGCCGATGGCGGGCGGGCGCATCACGCGCTTCGCCACGCGGGACGCGCGCGGCATGCACGACTGGCTCGCGCCGGTGACGGTCGCGAGCTGGCCGTGCGATGCGTGGCCCAAGGGCGGCTGCTATCCGCTCGCGCCCTATTCGAATCGCGTGCGCGATGCGCGCTTTCCCGCGCCCGACGGTTCCCTCGTCGAACTGGCGACGTTTCCGGGCATGGCGCACGCATTGCACGGCTTCGGCCAGTTCGCGGCCTGGAGCGTCGAGCTTCTGGAGGCGGATTGCGTCGTGCTGCGCTATGTGCACGGCGAGGGCGAGCACGGTTGGCCGTGGGCGTTCGAGGCCGTGCAACTGATCGAGGCGAACGCGCAGGGCGCGCGGCTGTCGATGCGAATCGCGAACCGGTCGTCGAGCCCGATGCCGGTCGGCCTCGGCTTTCATCCTTATTTCGGTGCGCGGGAAGCCGAACTCCATACCACGACACACTGGCGCCACGAAGCGGAAATCGCGATCGAGCCGACCCTGGAACAGCCCGCGCGCCTGCATGAGCGCGAGCCGGAAGGCTACACGCGCTATCTGGGCGGCTGGGACGGCCGCGCGACCCTGCGCTATGCCGACGGCCGCACGCTCGAACTGATAGCCGACGACGCGCTGAGCCACGTCGTCGTGCATTGTCCGGCCGGGGCGGGCTATCTGTGCGTCGAACCGGTCTCGCACGTGAGCGACGGCTTCAACATCGCGGCACGGGGTTTGCCCGGAACCGGCGTCGCCATCATCGAGCCAGGTAGTGAAATACAGGCGTCGCTCGCGATGGCAACCGGCGCGAGCCCGGTCCGGCACGACGGCGGCGCCGCCTGACGCGCGCTTCCACGCAGGCACGCCCGCGCAGCGCCGAAAGTCGCGACGCATGCGCCGGCAACGTGCGCCCGACGACGAGGCAAGCATCCCTATTCATGGCGGCACCTCCTTCCAGTGTGCGCGTCAGCGCGTGAGCGGCATCGAAAAGAACGATTCGACGAGATCGACGATGCGCCAGGTCGCGCAAGGCCGGCGGCAGTGCGCGTCGAAGCCGGCTTCTTTCAGCGTCTGCACCGGATCGGCCGGCCAGACGTTGCTCATCGCGACGAGAAGACGACCGGTGAGATCGGCGTCCATGCGCAGCGTGCGCAGAAAGACATAGCCGGATTCGTTGTCGAGACGCGTGTCGAGCAGCAGCGCGTGCGGCTGCCAGCTGTTCACCAGTGCGCGCACGGATTTAAGATCCTGCGAAAGGATGACCTGCAAGCCTTTGAGCCGAAGTTGCACGGCGAGCGAATCGCCGACCGACTTGTCCGTGTGGGCAATCAGCACACGGCGCGCGGCATCGCCGGCGCGGGCCCGCTTGATACGCCACAACGCGAATTCGCTTTCGTTGTCGGCCAGACGGCTTGACATCTCATCCTCCATGCTCGTATCGGGTTACGTGGTTGAATCGACTGCGGCCAGTTTCGACCGAACGTGCTGGTCGATAAACCCGGCACGGGAGGGGAAGCGGAGGATTTTGGGGGACTGCCGAATGTATCCCTGCGAAAGGGGGGTGGAACTCGCACGAGGCGCGCGTAATATCGGAACGGTTCTCGGAGCGTCGCAATGGAAAATGGCTATTTCAAAAATGTGTTGCTAGTAGAGGACGAAGGGCTCACCAGGAGCGCCATGAAAAGCCTCATCCTGGCGAACGAGCCTTTGCTCGAAATCGACGAAGCCGATGGATTCGAGCAGGCGAAAGCCAAGCTTTCCGCCAATACCTACGATCTGATGTTCCTCGACTATCACCTGCGCGGCCAAGACACGGGCATGGATCTGCTCAACTGGATCCGCGAGGAAGAGCGCGAAATCCAGACGATCATGCTCTCGGCGCAGGATGACCGCGACACCGTGCTCGAATGCATCAAGAACGGCGCGTGCGGGTTCATCTCCAAGGGAAGCGAGCAGGGCGCGAGCGTGTTCCGCGAAGCGCTGAAAACGATTCTCAACGGGCGCGTCTACCTGCCGAACACCGTGCTCGGCAAGGGCGGCCACAGTCCGAAGCCGGTTTCGCCGCACGCGGGCGTGACGATCGAATCGCTCGATCTGCCGCCGCGGCTCACGGAGACGCTGCGTTACCTGCTGCAAGGGCTGTCGAACAAGGCGATCGCGCGCAAGATGAACATCAGCGAAAACACCGCCAAGGAATATTCGAGCGATCTGCTCGCGCGTTTTCACGTCACACGGCGAACGTTCCTGATCGTCGAAATGGCGCGGCGCGGGATCGAAATGCCGATGAGCAACACGTCGTCGGCTTCCTGAGCGTAGGTTTCATTTTTCTTCTTCGACGCGGGCGCACCCGAAAGGGCGTCCGCGTCGCCGCATCTGCGGCGACTTTTTTCATCGTTCCGAGGAATATGCCCGGGGATGGTAAGGTATAGCCCCGAGCCAATTTCGAGATAAGGTCAGCGCAGGTGATTCGCAGGATGACGTTCATAAAAGTGCAAGGCGCCGGCACGGCATTCACGGTGACAGCGGCGCTGCTTCTCGGCGCATGTGCGCCGCTTCCGCAGCAAAACGACGCCGACGCAGCCGCGGCGGCATCGGCCGCACAAGCGGCGCAGGCGCCGGTCAAGGCACCCGCGTCTGCGACGCCGCCGGGCGAGCAGCGCATCATGGTCGGCACCGCGAATGGCTACCATCTGATGCTCAAGACGACGCCGCCATCGCAAGTCTGCGACAGCGACGCGTTCGCCGACGGCGTGCGCTATGGCTACGCGCTGACCTGGAACCGGCTCGTGAGCGAAGACGTGCGCAACGGCGGCAAGGCCAAGCGCAAATTCGACGCATCGGTCGTCCATTCCCAGGACGATCAATACAAGATCCAGTGGGACGGCAAGGAACGCGTCAACGCGTGCGCGTCGGACGGCTATTTGATCGGGCGCGTGGTCGGCACGCATCTGGCCGGCGTCGACATGCACAACGGCAAGCCTTCCTGACCGCGAAAACGGGGATCAATCGCAGGTGTGCGTGGCCGTTACGTAGCGGCTCGCCGCCGCGATATCGCCGTAAATCGTGTAGCCCGTGCCGCTGGCCGACGCCTGGGCGATGACGAGCACCACCGACTGGCTCGTCAGACCGCCGCTCGGCACGGACACGGCCAGCGTATCGGAGCTCGGCGAGTATTCGCGCACGCGCGGCGCGATCGGGGTCCATTTTTCCTTGACGCAACGGATGAAGTCGTAAGGTTTGTATTGCGACGTGCCGGACCCGAACGGCACGGTCTTGAGCAGGGCGTCGTCGGTCGAAACGCACGCGCTGAGGAAGGACGCGCCGATCGCGGCGAACAAGATTGCTGTGGTTTTTCTCATGATTCCGATGCCTTTTTCTGTAATATCCGCTTAAGCTACCGTCCCGTGTTCATTCGATGCCAGCAGCCTTCGCGGCGTCGATCCTAACCGCTTCCCTGACATATCGTAAAGCCGCGCGACCGCTCGTTCGTGCCGCTCGTGCCGTTCGGGAATCCGCGCCAGATCTGAACGCAAGCTTTCGATCCGTAGTTTTCCCAATATTGATCAAGTCGGGTCAACCGCCGCCGTTATATAGGCGTTTCACGCAGTAAAGCCTTTTGTATGGCGCGAGCGCGGGCGGCGGGAGCCGAAATGGCGCTCTCCGACTGCGCGAAGTGCGCGGATCCCGATAATCGTGATGTATCGTTGCCGCCGTCAATTTCTTGACGACCGGCAGCGTGAGCCAGTTTGATAGAACGCATGTCTCGCACAAAGTTGCTCGCCCGGCTTCGCGCCATCTCCCCGATCGGACGTTCGTCCGGGGGCGTCGATCTTCAGCGGCTCGCCGCGCCCGCGCTCACGATCGTCATTTGCGTGCTGCTGCTGGTCGTCTTCCAGCATCTCTCGCGCTCGGTCGATTACAAATCGGTGATGCATTCGCTGCGGATGATGACGGCGCAAGCCTGGATCGCCGCGCTTTTCGCCACCGCGCTCAGCTTTGCCGCGCTCGTCGGGCGCGACGCGGTGGGACTGCGCCACATCGGCGTCGCGGTGCCGCGCTCGCTGCTTTGGGTCGGCGCGACGGTCGGCTCGGCGCTCGGCAACGTGACGGGCTTCGGTGCGCTGACGGGCGGCGCCGTGCGCTGCCGCGTTTATGGCGCGGCCGAGGTCACGCCCGCGCAGGTCGGCCGCCTGACCATCTTCACCAGCATTACGCTTGCGCTGTCGCTCGCTTTCATGGCCGCCGCCGGCATGCTGTTCGGCGCGGGCACGCTCTCCGGCATGATGCATCTGCCGCCGACCGCGTTGCGCGCGACCGGCGCGGCGCTGCTCATCGTGTTCGCCGCGATGGTCATGGCCTGCGGTCGCGAGCCGCGCACTTTGCGCTCGCGCTGGAAGTGGCTGTCGTTCACCGTGCCGGCACGCCGCGATTTCGTCGCGCAGAGCGTGCTCGCGGTCGTCGACGTGTTCGGCGCCGGCCTCGCGCTCTGGGCGCTTCTGCCGCACCCGCAAGTCGGTTTCGGCGAATTCATGACGGTCTTTTCGGCAGCGATGCTGCTCGGCATGATCGGCCATACGCCCGGCGGCGTCGGCGTGTTCGAAGCCGCGATGGTGTTCGCGCTCGGCGGCAGCGTCGAGACGCCGGACGTGCTCGCCGCGCTGCTCGCGTATCGTGCCATCTACTTCGGCCTGCCGCTGATCCTTTCGGCCGGCGTGATGGCCGCTTTCGAAGGCCGTGCGCTGAAGGGCCGGTTCAACTTTCTGAGCCCGCGTCACGTTTCGCAACTCGCGCCGGTGTTCCTGTCGATCGTCACCTTCGCGTCGGGCTCCATGCTCGTCATCTCGGGCGCGACACCCGCGTTCAAGATGCGGATCGCGCTCCTCCAGACCATCGTCCCGTTGTGGGTGCTCGAAAGCTCGCAACTGCTCGGCTCCGTGCTCGGCGTGCTGCTGCTCTTCGTCGCGCGCGGCCTGATGCGCCGGCTCGACGCAGCCTGGTGGCTCGCGCTGGCGCTCGCGGTCGCGAACCTTGCGCTGTCGCTCGCCAAGGGTCTCGCGTTCGTCGAAGTCGGCGTGCTCGCGTTCCTCGTCGTGCTGCTCGTCCTGACGCGCGAGCGCTTCAACCGCCGTTCATCGCTCTTCGCCGAGCGCTTCACCGCGACGTGGCTCATTTCGATCGGCGTCGTGTTGGCGCTCGCCGTGTGGATCATGTTCTTCGCATTCCGCGACGTGGCGTACAGCCGCGATCTCTGGTGGCAATTCGCGTTCGACGAGCGCGCGCCGCGCGCGCTGCGCGCGACACTCGCGGCTGCGGTGTTCGCCGCGGCGTTCGCCGTATGGCAATTGCTGCGTCCGGCGGCAGGCCGCTTCGTGAAACCCGCGCCGCAGGATCTCGCCGATGCCGCGCGCATCTTCCGCGCGCAGGAACGCAGCGACGCCGGCCTCGCGATGATGGGCGACAAGAGCTTTCTGTTCTCCGAGTCGCGCGAAGCGTTCCTGATGTACGCGAAGCACGGCCGCACATGGGCCGCGCTGCACGATCCGGTCGGTCCGCGCAGCGAATGGGCCGAACTGATCCGCAAGTTCGTCGAGCTCGCGCATGCCCACAATGGCCGCGCGGCGTTCTATCAGGTGCGCGCCGACGCGCTGCCGCTCTACCTCGACGCCGGTCTCACGCTGATGAAGCTCGGCGAGGAGGCGCATGTCGCGCTGTCCGAGTTCGACCTGAAGGGCTCGCATCGCTCGCATTTGCGTTACGCGCTGAAGCGCGGCGAGCGCGACGGCTTCGATACCGAAGTCATCGGGCCGGAACACATCGCCGAAAGCATGCCGATGCTGCGCGCCATCTCCGACGATTGGCTCGAAAGCCGCTCCGCGCGCGAGAAGAGCTTCTCGGTCGCCGCGTTCAACGAGGAATATCTCGCGGCGCAGTCGGTGCTGCTCGTGCGCCAGCAGGGCGAGCCGGTCGCGTTCGTCACCTTCATGACGACCGACATGAACACCGAAGCGACCGTCGGCGTGATGCGCCATGTTTCCGCTGCGTCGCCTTACGCGATGGAGTACCTCTTCACCAAGCTAGCGCTGCATCTGAAGGAAGCAGGGTTCAAGTCGCTGTCGCTCGGCATCGCGCCGTTGTCGGGCATGGAGCCGACGCCGCTCGCGTCGCACTGGCATCGACTGGCCGGACTCGTGTGGCGCTTCGGCGGCCGTTTCTACAACTTCCGCGGTCTGCGCGGATTCAAGAGCAAGTTCCAGCCGCGCTGGGAGCCGCGATATCTCGCGGCCTCCGGCTCGGTCGGCGTATTTTTTACTTTGGCGGATCTTTCGCTCCTCGCGGGCGGCTGGCGTTCATGAAATTCATTTGCAAGAAAGCGGCGGCGCTGGTAATGGCCGCCGTCTGTGGTGTGTCCGCGGCCGGTATGGCGCATGCCGCCGAGTCGATTTCCGGCGGACGTTACGGTCAGGTCACGCTCACGAAGCCCACCGGCGACATGACCGGCTTCGTCGTGCTGTTCTCCGAGAAAAGCGGCTGGACCAAGGCGGATCAGCAAGCCGCCGATGCGCTCGCCGCCAAGGGCGCGATGGTCGTCGGTGTCGATACGCCGCGCTACGCCGCGCGCCTCGCTGCCGACAAGACCGAAAAGTCCTGCCACAACCTCGTCGGCGATGCGGAGAACATGAGCCATCAGCTCGAACGCACCGTGCAGTCGAATCACTATTTTTCGCCGATTCTCGTCGGCACGGGGCAGGGCGCAATCGTCGCGGAAAGCTCGTTGAAGCAGGCGCCGGATAACACGGTCGCGGGTGCGGTGTCGCTTGCGGCTGACCCGATGCTCGACGCACGTTTCAATCCGTGCGCGCCGGATTCGACCATCATCCACGCGAAGGGCTTGCCAGGCTTCTTCGAGTACACGGCCGTGCTCGAAGCGGGCCGCTCGAAAGCCGACGCGCTCGTCGCGATGACCGCGCCGCACCTGAAAAAGCCAGCGCCTCCGACCGACAGCGACGTCTCCGATCTCCCGCTGATCGAACTACGCGCCGCGCAACCGACCGATCTGCTCGCCATCGTCATTTCCGGCGACGGCGGCTGGCGCGATCTCGACAAGACGATGGCGCTCGCGCTACAGCGCGACGGCGTCTCGGTGATCGGCATCGACTCGCTGCGCTACTTCTGGAGCGAGAAGTCGCCGCAGCAAACCGCCGACGACCTCGCCCGCGTGATCCGCGCGTACAACGCGCGCTGGCATACGAGCCATGTCGCGCTCGTTGGCTATTCGTTCGGCGCGGACGTGATGCCGTTCGCGTATAACCGTCTGCCGGACGCGGTGCGTGCGCAGGTGTCGTATATCTCGCTGATGGGCTTCGCGCCCGACGCCGACTTCCAGATTCGCGTGACCGGCTGGCTCGGCATGAAGGCGAGCGAAAAGGCCCTGAAGGTGCGGCCGGAATTCAACAAGCTGCCGCCCGCGATGGTGCAGTGCATCTACGGCGAGAACGAAGAGGACACGCTCTGTCCCGCGCTCACGAAGACCGGTATCGAAGTGGTGAAGCTGCCGGGCGATCACCACTTCGGCGGCGATTACGATGCGCTCGCCCGACGAATTCTCGCAGGCTGGCGCAAGCAGATCGCGGCGCGACAGAATTGAACGGCTGACCGGCGCGGGCAGTCCGATGTCGGGCTGAATCGCGCGGCGCGCGCTCGACCGTCGAGCGCGCGTCGCGGCTTACGCCGTTAATTGAGCGGCCCGAGAAAGTCCCGCTTGCCGATCGGCACGCCGAGATGGCGCAGGATGTCGTGCGTCGTGACGACGTGAAAGTAGAAATTCGGCAGCCCGAAGCCGAACAGATAGTCGTCGCCCGAAAACGACGGTGAGAAATCCGGAAACTTCAGCGTGACCGTGCGCGTTTCGCAACCGGCGAACGACGCCTTGTCGATGCTCTTCAGAAACGCGATCGTCTTCTCGATGCGCGCCTGCAATGCCGGAAAACTGTCTTCGTCGTCCGCGAAGCGCGGCGCTTCGACGCCCGACAGACGCGCCGCCGACGATTTCGCCGTATCGCTCGCGCGCTGGATCTGCGCGGCGAGCGGCAGCATGTCGGGCGCGAGGCGCGCGTTGATCATATCGGCGTGCGCGAGGCCTTTTTCATCGGCGAAGGCGGCGCCTTTCTTCAGCAGATCCGCGCAGACTTCGAGCCCGCGAATGAAGACAGGGATCGATGCGCGATACATCGTGAGAGACATGGACTTGCGCTCCTTGAGGTTCTGGTTTCGACAGCGACAGGGCAGACAAGCATAGCGCCGCGCGCGCTTGCCTGCCGAATCGACGGGACCGGCTCACGCGCCGGACTGCCCCGCATGCCGCGCCTCCCACGCCCGGAGTTCGGCCGCGTAGCGCTCGAGCGCCTCCTGATACAGATCGAAGACGCACGGTTGGCAGCCGCTCTGGCAGCATTCTTCCGGCAGCGGACGCTCGGGCGGCATCGGACGGGGATCGCCGAGATGGCTGGATGGATCGGTCATCGCTTCATTGTGCATCGGCTTCGCCGAGCGGGCGCGAGCGGCTAGACTTTGGCGGCGTATCGTGCTTCGCGCGATGCGATACTGCGCGCGGGGCGGTACTGCCCCCGTCATCACGTCGATCGGACCGAGGGACTCACGCGATGAATCAGATCGTAAGCAGTGCGATCTCCGGCGCGCTCGCGAGCGCGTTGCTGGCTGGCTGCGTCGCACCGGAAGGAGGGCCGGGCGGTCCCGGGCAAACAAATGCGGGCGCGCAAAGCGCCTGGAGCGCCGAAATCCGCCGCACCCAGGACGGCATTCCGCATATTCGCGCGGCCGACTGGGGCAGCCTCGGCTTCGGTTTCGGCTACGCGCAGGCGCAAGACAACCTCTGCACGCTCGCCGACGGCTTCGTCACCTATCGCGGCGAGCGCTCGGCATGGTTCGGCCCGGACGCACACCCGCCGTCCGCCGCGACCTTCGGCCAGCCGCGTAACATCGACGCCGATTTCTTCTTTCGTCTGATCGGCGATCAGGCGGCGGTCGACCGTTACCGCTCGGCGCAATCCCCGGAACTGCGCGATTTGATCGACGGCTTCGCAAACGGCTACGACCGCTATCTCGCCGATCTGAACGACGGCAATTTCCCGGAGGCGCATGCGGCGTGCCGAGGCAAGCCGTGGGTGGAAAAGATCAGCGCAGACGATATTTACCTGCGCCTGATCGCCGCCAATCTGGCGGGTGGCTCGGCGCGCTTCGTTACGCCGATCGCGATGGCGCATCCGCCGAAACCGGCCGCAACCGCGCCGCGCGGCGACCGCGAGACGCCCGCCGCGCAAACCGCGCAAACCGCGCTCGACTCGTTGCGGTTTGCGATCGGCGAGCATCCGGGCATCGGCAGCAATGCACTGGCGTTCGGCGCGCCAGTCACGCGCGACAAACGCAGCATCCTGTTCGGCAATCCGCACTGGTTCTGGCGCGGCCCCGATCGCTTCTATCAGGCTCAACTGACGATTCCGGGCCAGGTCAACGTCGCGGGCGTGTCGTTTCTCGGCGTGCCGCTGATCGTGCTCGGATTCAACGAGAACATCGCGTGGACGCATACGGTGTCGAGCGCGCGACGCTTCGGCATTTTCCAGCTGGCGCTCGATCCCGCCGATCCGACGCGCTATCTCGTCGATGGCCAGAGCGAAGCGATGACGCCCGTGCCGCTCACCGTGCGCTCGCTCCGCTCCGATGGCACTTACGAATCGGTGTCGCGCACGCTGTACAGAACGCGCTTCGGGCCGGTCGTCGATCTGTCGGCGATGGCGCAAGGCCTCGGC
The DNA here is from genome assembly GCF_905220305.1 of Caballeronia sp. J97. NCBI lineage: Bacteria > Pseudomonadati > Pseudomonadota > Betaproteobacteria > Burkholderiales > Burkholderiaceae > Caballeronia > Caballeronia sp. J97. The sequence goes on from NZ_CAJMZL010000003.1 coordinate 79,840, forward strand.
TGGAACGCGCAACGCGCCTACGCGATCGCCGACGTGAACAGCGATAACACGCGCGCGTTTCAGAATTTCTTCGCGTGGAATCAGGCGCGCTCGCTCATCGACTTCATGGCGATCCAGAAGCGCTACGCCGGCATGCCGTGGGTCAACACCTTCGCGATCGGGCGCGGCGACGATCGCGTCTGGTTCGCCGATATCGGTCCGATCCCGAACGTGCCCGACGCGCTCGCGCAGGCGTGCACGACACCGGCCGGCCGCGCGTTCGCGGCCCGCGTGCCGGGCGTGCCGTTCCTCGACGGCTCGAAGAGCGCATGCGCGTGGACCGTCGATGCATCGAGCGTGCAGCCGGGCGCGCTCCCCGTCGCGCAATTACCGAACACGGTGCGCGGCGACTACGTCGGCAATTTCAACGACAGCTACTGGCTCACCAACGCGAACGCGCCGATGTCGGGCTATCCGCGGATTGCGGGTGCGACGCGCGTCGAGCAGTCGCTGCGCACGCGCTATGGCCATCTGCTCGCCGCGCGCCTGCAACGCGAGCGCGGCGGCGTCACGCGCGAGGCGGTCGAATCGGCCGTGCTGGAGACCCATTCGATGTCCGAGCGGCTGTTTCGCAAGCCGCTGCTCGACGCGGTGTGCACGGTCGACGAAGCGGTCGGCCCGCTGCACGAAGCCTGCGAAGTCCTGCGCAACTGGAACGGCACGGCCGATATCGACGCGCGCGGCGCGAACCTCTGGGACGAGTTCTGGCTGCGCACGATGCGCATCGCGCCGGAGCGCCTGTACGAGTCCGGCTTCGATCCGAACAAGCCGCTCGCGAGCCCGGCGGACTTCAACGTCGACAATCCCGCCGTCGTTCAGGACTTGCGTCAGGCGCTCGGCGGCGCTGCGCTCGCGCTGAAGCTGAACGGCTTCGCGCTCGATTCGCGGCGCGGCGACATCCTCTACACGACGCGCAACGGCGCGCGCGTGCCGCTCTACGGCGGCTGCGATGAAGCGGGGTACTTCACCATCGTCTGCGCGCGGCGTCCGCTCGATGCGAAGGGGTACCCGATGGACATCAGCGGCCAGGGCGACAGCTACGTGCAGGTGGTGACCTTCGGCGAAAACGGCGTGGAAGCCGACACGATGCTGTCGCATTCCGAATCGGACGATCCGGCGTCGCCGCACTCGGGCGACTCGACGCGCGCGTTCGCGGCGAAACGCTGGGCGCGGTTTCCGTTCACCGAACAGGCGATCGATTCCGATCCGGCGACGACGCGTGTCGTCGTGTCGGGAACGCGCGATGGCGCAACGAGCGCGCCGGGCCGATAAAAATCACGCAAAAGGTGCATGCGCGGGCCAGTGCCAGTCGAGCCGAGGGCAAATCCCGTCTATGATGGAAGTTTGCCTCGAATGGAAACACGGTCATGACTATCGGCGACAGCACGCAACACCACGACGCGGTCCGGCTCGATTCCGCCGCGCTGCGGGATTTCGTGGATCGCAAATGGAACGACGAGATCGTTCCCGCATTGACCGACTACATCGCCGTGCCCGCGAAAAGCCCGATGTTCGATAGCGACTGGGCGCGCCACGGCTTCATCGAGCGCGTGGTCACCGATGCGGTCGACTGGATCAAAACCCAGCCGGTCAAAGGTCTGAAAGTCGAAATCGTGCGCCTGCCGGAACGGACGCCGGTCATTTTTTTCGAAGCGCCCGCCACGCGTTCGGGCAGCGCCGAAACGGTCGTGCTGTACGGGCATCTGGACAAGCAGCCGGAGTTCGAAGGCTGGCGCAGCGACCTGGGCCCGTGGACGCCGAAGCTCGAAGACGGCAAGCTCTACGGCCGCGGCGGCGCCGACGACGGCTACGCCACCTACGCCAGCATCACCGCGCTCGCGGCGCTCGATGCACAGGGCGTCGAACGTCCGCGCTGCGTGGGCATCATCGAGACGTGCGAGGAATCGGGCAGCTACGATCTCTTGCCCTACATCGATGCGTTGCGCGACCGGCTCGGCGATGTCGGCCTCGTGATCTGCCTCGATTCCGGCGCGGGCAATTACGATCAACTCTGGCTGACCACATCCTTGCGCGGTCTCGTCGCGGGCGATCTTGAAGTGCAGGTGCTGGACGAGGGCATTCACTCGGGCGGTTACGGCGGCATCGCGCCGTCGGCGTTTCGCATCTTGCGGCAACTGTTCGAGCGCCTCGAAGATTCGAGCAGCGGCAATCTGCTGCCGGAAGGCTTTCACTGTCCGATCCCGATGCTGCGCCGGCGCGAAGCCGAAATGACCGCGCGCATTCTCGGCGACGACGTCTGGAAGAAGCTGCCGTGGGCGTGCGGCGCGGACGGCGGCAGCGTCCTGCCGACGACGACCGATCCGCGCGAAGCGCTGCTCAATTCCACCTGGCGTCCTTCGCTCACGGTGACGGGTGCGTCAGGTCTGCCGCCGCTCGCGGACGCGGGCAATGTACTTGCGCCGCGCACGGCGTTCAAGCTGTCGCTGCGCTTGCCACCGCTCGTCGATGCGGCCAGGGCGGTCGTGCAGTTGCAGCGGCTGCTCGAAATGGATCCGCCGTACAACGCCAAAGTGACGTTCAAGCCGGAAGCGGGCGCGGCGACGGGCTGGAACGCGCCGGACCTCGCGCCGTGGCTGCGTTCGTCGCTGAACGATGCATCGAAACGACACTTCGGTGCGGATGTCGCCTATATCGGGCAGGGCGGCACGATTCCGCTGATGAATACGCTCAAGGAAGGTTTTCCGCGCTCGCAGTTCATGGTGTGCGGCGTGCTCGGTCCCAAATCGAACGCGCACGGTCCGAACGAATTCCTGCACGTGCCGTATGCAAAGAAGCTAACGGCGTCGGTGGCCGAGGTGATCGCCGCGGCGCCTTGAACTCGGTCGGTCGATCGCTGATCTCGAATAAGCCCGGCTCATCCGGGCTTTGTTTTGCCCGTCTTCAGTGATTTCGTAAAAACAAACTGGTAAGGCCAGTTGATCGTCTGTAAAGTAATAGGTCAACGCGCGTCTCAAAAAACGGAGCGCGCGAGCCATCAACTACGGAGACGATTGTCGCAATGAATGCATCCCCCACGTCGACCCTTTCCGCCGGCGAGCAGCGCATCGCTGCCGATACGCTGCACGCCTACGTCCGCGCGATCTGGGAATCCGCCGGGAGTGCGCCGCGCGAAGCGGAACTGGTCGCGGATCACCTCGTGATGTCGAATCTGTCGGGCCACGATTCGCACGGTGTCGGCATGATCCCGCGCTACGTCGCATCGCTCGGCGAAGGGCAGTTGAAGCTCAACACGCATGCCGAGATCGTGCGTGACGCGGGCGCGGTATTGACTGTCGATGGCCGCAAGGGCTTCGGTCAGGTCGTCGCCTACGAGGCGATGGAGCACGGCATCGAACGCGCGAAGAAACTCGGCGTGTGCGCGGTCGGGTTGCGCAACGCGCATCACATCGGGCGCATCGGGCATTGGGCGGAGCAGTGCGCGAATGCAGGGCTGGTGTCCTTCCACTTCGTGAACGTGGCGGGCGATCCGCTCGTCGCGCCCTTCGGCGGCATCGATCGGCGCTTCGGCACGAATCCCTTCTGCGCCGCGTATCCGCGCGACGGCAAGAGCCCGCTCGTGCTCGACTTCGCGACCGCGGGAATCGCTTACGGCAAGACGCGCGTCGCGTACAACAAGGGGGTGCAGGTGGCGCCGGGCATGCTGCTCGATCACGCAGGCAGGCCCACCATCGAGCCGAAAGTGATGCACGAGGAGCCGTTCGGCTCGCTCACGGCATTCGGTCTGCACAAAGGCTCTGGCCTTGCAGCGCTGTGTGAAATTTTCGGCGGGGCGCTCTCGGGCGGCTATACGACGCATGAGGACACGCTGGAGAAGTCGAGCGCGATCATCAATTGCATGACCTCGGTGATCGTGGACCCGAATGCGTTCGATGCACCCGCTGCGCAGGCGGAAGCCGAGGCGTTCCTCGACTGGATGAAGGCGTCGCCCCGTGCGGATGGAGTCGACGCGATCTACGCGCCGGGCGAGCCGGAAGAGGCGCGCCGGGCGGAGCGCACCGCCAACGGCATCGCGATCGATCCGACGACATGGAAGCAGATCCGCGATTCGGCGACGAAGTCGGGCATGCCGGAGGCAGAAATCGAGAAATTCGCTGGCGCGCTGAAGTAATTCGGCGACTGTCGGCGCGGCGAATTGGTCAAGCCACTTTGCCGCGCCGCCCGCGCTCAGGCGACCAGTTCCTTTTCGATCCAGTCAATCACGGACGTGCGCTTCGGCTGCCAGCCGAGCATCTCGCGCGTGCGTTTGCTGCGCACCCGGCTATTCGAGCCGAGCCCGTACGACGCCATTTCGTAGCCCCATTCCTCGATCGCTTCTTCGAGCGGCCAGTCTTCCGGTCCGCGCAAGTCGAGCGCCTTCGCCATTGCAATCGTCATGTCACGGAATTGCGCCTCGCCGCTTTCGACGAAGTAGAACGTACCCGCCGGCGACTTTTCGAGCGCGAGCCGATAGATCGCGACGACATCGTCGATATGCACGTTCGACCAGATATTCAACCCACGTCCCACATGGCGGACGATGCCGCTCTTTCGTGCCTGACGCTCCAGACGCGGCAACTGGACGCTCGATGTGTCCGGCACTGCGCCGTGGCCGTAAATCAGCGTATTGCAGAGCACGGCCGAGCGCACGCCGCGACCGGCGGCGGCGAGCACGAGATTGTCGATCGCCACGCGCGGCGCCTTGTCGGGCGTCGGTTCCGGCAGGTCGTCCTCGATATAGATTTTGTCGGATGCCTCGCCGCCCGACGCGTCGCCGACGATGCTCGAACCGCTCGTATGAAGAAACGGTTTGTTCGTGCCTTCCAGCGCGCCGATCAATGCCTCGACCGCGCCACGATGATCGCTGCTCGCCGCGTTGATGACCGCATCGGCGGCGCGTGCTTCGGCAGCGAGCAGAGCCGCGTCGTCCAGACTGCCGGTTACCGGTTCGATGTTCAGGCGTTTGAGAGCGTCGGCCTGCTCCGCGCGACGGATCAGCCCGCGCACGCGATGTCCGTCACGCGCGAGTCCTGCCGCGATCGAGCCACCGATGAAGCCGCCCGCGCCCGTGATGAAGATATTCATGTTCTTGCTCCGTTGAATGTTCAAACTGCGATGAGCGCAGTATGACCGGCTTCGACTTTCGCAAAAACGGTGATAGTCTCAAATGAACCTTGACTCGGAATCAACAATCCGGGTTTACCAACTCGACCTGAACGACGATGCCACCGATCGAACTCATCAACGCTCCCGGCCTGCCGATGCCAGCCGGGCACTACAGCCACGCGACGCGCGCGGGCAATCTCGTCTGCGTGTCCGGCCAGTTGCCGGTCCGCCCCGACGGCACACACACAGGCGACCTGCCGTTCGAAGAGCAGGCCGAACAGACCTTGTCCAATTTGCGCACCGTGCTCGAAGCAGCGGGGGCGAGCCTCGCCGATTGCATCGAAGTGACGGTGTATCTCGTCGGCGTCGAGCATTGGAAGACGTTCAACGAGATCTACGCGCGTCACTTCGGCGCGTGGAAACCGGCGCGCGCCGTCGTGCCGGTCGGCGCGCTGCACTACGGCTATTTGCTGGAGATCTCCGCGCGGGCGTGGATCGAACGCGCGTAGCCGTTACGCGAGATCGAGCGATCGAGTCAGATCGCCGAGCGGCGCCTGACCGTTCGCCGCGAACGCACGATCCCGACCCGCCACGCCGTCGAGCGGCGCGAGATCGTGCACCCGTGAGATGAAACGCAGGATCGAGTTCGTGTCATACACGGTGTGATCGACGTAACCCTTCTTCGCAAACGGCGAAATGACGAGTGCCGGGATGCGCGAACCGGGTCCCCAACGATCGCCCTTCGGCGGCGAGACGTGATCCCACCAGCCGCCGTTCTCGTCGACGGTGACTACCACCACGGTGTTCTCCCACTGCGGGCCGCGCCGGATATGCTCGATCACGTTCGAGATATGCCGGTCGCCCGACGCGATATCCGCATAGCCCGCGTGCATGTTGAGATTGCCCTGCGGCTTGTAGAACGTGACGGTCGGCAGGCGGCCCGCGTCGATATCCGCGAGCAGTTTGTTCGTCGACGGATCGTCGCCCAGGCCCGCGTCGCGCAGATGCCGGGCGCGCGCCGCCGTGCCCGGTGCGAAATTGGCAAAGTAATTGAACGGCTGGTGGTGGTACTGGAAATCGGGCACCGCGCCGGTGTCGCGATGCTCCAGCGCGTACGCCCACGCGCCGCTGTACCACGCCCAGTCGACGTTCTTGTCCGACAGACGATCACCGATGGTCGCGTAGGTCTGAGGCGGCAGCACCAGAGCGTTCGAGCGGTCCGCGTAACGCGGATCGCCGCCCTTCGGGGGCGGCACATTGCTCGGCTGGTACGGCGGGAACATGGTGTTGACCGCGTAGCCGTCGGCGGTGAGCGCGCCGTCGCGCACGAACTTCGGCGGGCCCTCGAGCGCGGATTTCGGTGAATCCGGCGCGAGCTTCAACTGCGCACCGGTGGGATCGTCGCCTTCGACGACCGCGAGCAGCTTCGCCGCCGGACTGCCTTTTACATCGGGATAAAAGGGTGCCTGCGCGGAAATCAGGAAGATATGGTTCAGCCAGGAGCCGCCGAACGCCGACATGAAGAAGTTGTCGCAGAGCGTGTATTGCTGCGCGAGCCCCCACAGCTTCAGCGTTTCCGGCGAATTCTGGTAATGGCCCATCACGAGTCCGCCCGAATCTCCCCACGCCGCGAATTGATTGTTGCGTCCCGCATTGATCTGCATCTGGTTCTGATAGAAGCGATGCACGAGATCCCGCGTGATAACGGAATTGGGTAGCGGCGCGCCTTGCGCATCCAGGATCTGAAAGGGCGCGTTGCGCAGATCGACGATTTGCTGCTCGGTGATCGCATAGCGCTTGCCGGCGACTTCCTGCGCCTGCGGTACGAGCCCGCCCCAGATTTTCGGGAGTGTGGGCATGGGCGTGACGCCATCCCGGTCGAGCTGCGTATAGCGAGCTTCGGGCACGGCCGAGAGCGGATATTGAACGCCCGGATAGTTGCCGTAGAGATTGGTGAAGCTGCGGTTTTCCGCGTAAATCACGACGATGTGCTGCACCTTCGCCGCGAGCGTACGGTCGAGCGCGATATCGGCTGCGGTTTTCGGGGTGGACGGCTTGTTATCGAACAGATTGCAGCCGCCGAGCGACAGCCCGGCGAGACCGACTCCCGCCGCGAGAAGCCGCCGCCGCGCAGGGTCCGCGGGTGCGTCGCCGGCTGGCGTATCGTTGCCGGCAGGAAGCTCGTGCTGCGGATGATCGTTTTCATTCATCGCCTGACTCCTCGTGAAATGCGGCATACGTCCGACGACGCGCACCTGCATTATCGACGCCGAAAGATGACGCGCCCATTATCCGGCGCCCCGACTTGACCGCTTCGCTGCTCGCGGATCAACTGAGTGGGGATGATGCCGCATTGGGCCGCTGCACGAAACCCGGCCGAACGGCATAGGGAAAAAACAGGAAAATCGTGCGAATCGGCCTATGTCTTTTGGCCGACTGGAAAGCGCGAACGAGCGTGACTAACATCAACTGAACACGAGCTTTACGCCGACGAGAACGAGCGTCGCGGCGAGCACGTAGCGCAGCAGCGCTTCCGGCGCCTTGCTGGACAACGCGCTGCCAATGGCAATGCCCGGAATCGAACCCACGAGGAGCGAGGCGAGCAGGGCCCAGTCGACCGAGCCGAGCATCCAGTGACCGGCGCCGGCGATCAGCGTCAGCGGCACCGCATGAGCCACGTCGGAGCCAACGATGCGCACCGTCGCGAGACGCGGATACAACAGCAGCAGCACGGTCACGCCGATCGCGCCCGCGCCCACGGAGGTGAACGACACCAGCACACCGAGAATCGCGCCGGTGAGGACCGTCCAGGCAGCGGTGCGCACGGGGTGCTCGGGGCGGCCGTGTCCTTTCTTGTACGCGAGACGTGCGAGTTGCGGCCTGAAGATCAGTGAAATAGCGGTGATGAGGAGCGCCGTGCCGAGTATCAACTGGATGAGCCGCGCGGTGCCCGGCGCCGCAATGCCGTGCTCGTGCAGGAAATAGAGTGTGATGGCCGCCGCCGGCACGCTGCCCGCCGCGAGGCGGCCGGTGATGCGCCAGTCGACTGAGCCCTTGATGCCGTGCACGAGCGTGCCGGCGGTCTTGGTCGCGGCGGCGTACAGCAGGTCGGTGCCGACGGCCGTCGCCGGATGAATGCCGAAAAGCAGGACGAGCAGCGGCGTCATCAGGGAGCCGCCGCCTACGCCCGTCAGGCCGACCAGGAAACCCACCGCGAGTCCTGAGGCAGAATAAAGTAAGTCGATATGCGGAAATGACATTGCGCGCGGAGAACCCGTCAGGCGTGGTTGGGTCGAAAAACCGTCGATGATAGCGGGTAAGCGGCTCACTTGCTGCATGAAAGCAACGCCGGACCGTGCGACTGCCACATGACGGGAGCACGGACGCGCTCCGAAGCGGCTCACGAATATCCTTCAGATTACTTTCAGGAAGGTGCAATGAATACACAGGAACAGACGCAACAACAGCAACAACAAATGCAAGAGTCGCAACCGAAACTTCAGGATGAGGCCTTCATCCCGACCGAGCACGCCAACTTGCCGAGCGAACGCCAGTTCGTGCTGAAGTCGGGCAATACGTTCGCGGTCTACGACGCGAACGGCGATATCCGCGGCGGCGACGACGGCCTCTTCGTCAACGACACGCGGGTGCTTTCGGAGCTCGTGCTGACATTCGGCGGCCGCGCGCCGTCTCTGCTTTCCGGGAGCGTCTCGAGCGACAACGCCGTGTTCACGGCGCATCTGACCAATCGCCCGTTGCCGCCAATCGGCGGTGCGCGCACGCCGGAAGGCGTGATTCACGTCGAGCGCAAGCGTGTGCTGTCGGGGCACGTGCTCCACGAGAGCATCGTGCTGACGAATTACGGCACGGAGCCGTCCACGGTGCCGCTCTCCATTTCCTTCAAGGCGGACTTTCTCGACATGTTCGAGGTGCGGGGCGCGAAACGCGGCAAGCGCGGCGCGCTGGTCCCGCCGGTGGTCGAGAACGGCGAAGTGGTTTTGCGCTATATCGGCCTGGACGAAGTGGAACGCACGGCGCGCATCCAGTTCACGCCCGCGCCGGATGTCCTTTCGCCGACGCGCGCCGATTACGCGCTGCATATCCAGTCGGAAACGGCAATCTCGGTGTATCTGTCGGTGACGGCGGTGACGCACGCGCTCTCCGACGCCAGCGAGGAAAGCAAGCGTAACGCTGCGGAAGCGGCCGAATGCGCGCCCGAATCGGGACGTCCGGCAATTCGCGAGGCGCTCGTCGAGGCGCATCGCCGCATGCGCGACCGGCGCCGCGCTAGCGCACGTGTGCGTTCGAGCAATCCGCTCTTCAGCGAATGGATCGACCGTTCGCTCGCCGATCTCGGCCTGCTTACCACCGATCTCGAAACCGGCCCTTATCCCTACGCGGGCATTCCGTGGTTCTCGACCGCATTCGGACGCGACGCGATCATCACATCGCTGCAAATGCTCTGGCTGCATCCGACGCTCGCGCGCGGCGTGTTGCGCTTTCTCGCCGCGCATCAGGCGCGCGAAGACTCGGCATTCCGTGACGCCGAGATCGGCAAGATCATGCACGAGACCCGCAAGAGCGAGATGGCGGCGACCGGCGAGGTGCCGTTCGCGCTGTACTACGGCGGGGTGGACAGCACGCCGCTCTTCATCGTGCTGGCGGGCGCCTATGCCGAACGCACCGGCGACCGCGCATTGATCGACGAAATCTGGCCGGCGCTGCAACTCGCGGCGCAATGGGTCTCGCGCCATTGCGACAAGAATCCGCATGGCCTGCTCGACTATCAGCGCGCATCCGAGCACGGGCTGGCGAATCAGGGCTGGAAGGACAGCCAGGATTCCGTGTTCCACGCGGACGGGCAATTTCCGGTCGGGCCGATTTCGCTCGTCGAAGTGCAAGGCTACGCATCGACGGCCTTCTCCACGATGGCGCGCCTCGCGCGCGAACGCGGCGAAGACGACAGCGCGCGCGAGTTCGAGCGGCGCGCGCGTCACATTCGCGAGCGCGTCGAAGAAATGTTCTGGATGCCGGAAATGGATTTCTACGGCATCGCACTCGACGGCAAGGGGGAGTTGTGTCGCGTGCTGTCGTCGAATGCGGGGCATCTGCTCGCGTTCGATCTGGTCGAGCGCAAACGAGGCGAAGCGGTCGCTCGTCAACTCGAATCGACGTTGTTTCACACCGGCTGGGGCGTGCGCACGCTGGCAGCGGGTCAGCCGCGATTCAATCCGATGTCGTATCACAACGGCTCCGTGTGGCCGCACGACACCGCCCTCTGCGCACGCGGTCTCGCCCGTTACGGTGACCGCAATGCCGCCGTGGGCCTGCTGCAGTCGCTGTTCGAAGCCGCCGTCACGTTCGACATGCGTCTGCCGGAGCTGTTTTGCGGATTCACACGTCAGCGCGGCGAACGGCCGATCGCTTATCCGGTCGCGTGTCTGCCTCAGGCGTGGGCGGCGGGCGCGCCTTTCATGATTCTGGAAGCGTGCCTCGGCATGACCGTCGACGCCGTCAACGACGAAGTGCGCATCGACCGGCCGGCGTTGCCCGAGGGCATCGACTGGCTGGAAATCGGCGATCTGCGTCTGGGCGACAAGACCGCGACGATCACGTTCCGGCGCGTCGGCGGGCAGGTGATTCCGTCGGTCGAAGGCGATGTGCGGGTCGTCGCGGTGCTGTGATGCGGAAGACGCACGGCCGCGAAAGAGCGCCGTGCGTCCGCTGTACGCTTAAACCGCGACGCTGCCGACGTAGTTCTCGGCGAGCGCGGTAGCGGCCGCACGCGATGTCGTCACGTGCTCCAGCTCCGCCACTTGCAGGCGCTGCTCGAACGGCGACGTGTCGTCGAGCTTGTGCAACATGCGCGTCATCCACCACGAGAAATGCTCGGCGCGCCAAACACGCTTCAGGGCGGTCTCGGTATAGCGGCCGAGCTTCTCGCTGTTGCCTTCCTGATAGAAGTCGAGGAGCGCGGCGTTGAGCACGCGCACGTCGGACACGGCGAGGTTCAGGCCCTTCGCGCCGGTCGGCGGCACGATATGCGCCGCGTCGCCTGCGAGGAAGAGTTTGCCCGACTGCATCGGCGTCGACACGAAGCTGCGCATCCCGACAATGTTCTTCTGGAAGATCTTGCCTTCCGTGATCTGCCAGCCATCGGCGGTATCGACGCGTGCGTGCAGCTCGGCCCAAATACGATCGTCGGACCAGGCATCGACCGAATCCTTCGGATCGCACTGGAAGTACATGCGTTGCACGCCCGGCGAGCGCGTGCTGATGAGCGCGAAGCCGCGGTCGTGACGCGCGTAGATGAGTTCGTCGGAGGAGGGCGGCGCTTCGACCAGAATCCCGAACCAGCCGAACGGATAGATGCGCTGATAATCCTGCCGCACCGCTTCGGGAATCGACTGGCGCGAGACGCCCTGCGAGCCGTCGCAGCCGATGATGAAGTCGCATTCGAGTTCTTCGTCGCGGCCTTCGTGCTGATATTTGATGCGCGGCTTGCGATCGCTGCCGTCCTGGAAGTCGTGCAGCGACACGTTCGACACGTTGAATTTCAGTTCGCCTTTCGCCGCGAGCCGAGCCGCGACCAGATCCTTGATCACTTCGTGCTGCGCGTAGACCGTGATCGAATGCCCGGTCAGTTCGGTCAGCGCGATGCGGCGGCGCTGCCCTTCGAAGGCGAGCTCGAAACCGTGATGTAACGCGCCTTCAGCCTGCATGCGCGCGCCGAGTCCGGCCTGAGTCAGCGTGTCCATCGTGCCTTGCTCGAGCACGCCGGCACGGATCGTCGATTCGATATCGAGCTGGCTGCGCGCTTCGAGTACGACCGATTCGATGCCGCGCAGATGAAGAAGATGAGAGAGAAGAAGCCCGGCGGGGCCCGCGCCGACGATGCCGACTTGTGTACGCATGATTGTCTCCGTGAGGCAGTGGTGATGTTGTGCGTACAGTGTCGGCAGAGCGGCGTTATGCCGCAACGCGATAGGAAGGATAAGGTCTATCGGATTTTGAGATAAAGGCCCTAAATCGCCGGAAAAGCGCTGGAACTACGGGAAAATCCCTAGCAGGCGCGGGGCACGCCCGCGCTGAACGACCTTATTGCGCCGCCTCTTCTTTCAACTGATTGCGCCGGTATTCGCCCTGCCGCGTGAGCATCCAGCCTGGATATTCCGACGGCAACTGGCTCACTTCGTCGAGTGCGGCGAGTTCGTCCTCGTTGAGCCGGACTTTCGTCGCCGCGATGTTGTCATCGAGTTGCTCGATCCGTTTTGCGCCGATGATCACGCTCGACACAACCTTCTGATGCAGCAGCCACGCAAGCGCGATCTGCGCGACCGACACGTTCTTGGACTCCGCCATGCGGCGCATCACGTCGACGCAGTCGTACGCGCGTTCGACATTGACCGGCGGAAAATCGAACTTGGTGCGCCGGCTGCCTTCTTCCTTCGCGCCTTCACGCGTGAATTTGCCGGAAAGCAGTCCGCCCGCGAGCGGACTCCAGACCATCAGCCCGACGTTCTCGCTTTGCAGCAACGGCACGATTTCGCGCTCGAGATCGCGGCCCGCGATCGTGTAATAAGCCTGCAGCGATTCGAAACGCGCGAGGCCGAGACGCTCCGACATGCCGAGCGCCTTCATGATCTGCCACGCGGCCCAGTTCGACACGCCGATATAGCGCACATGCCCGTGCTGCACGAGATTGTCGAGCGCGCGCAGCGTTTCCTCGATCGGCGTCGCCGGATCGAAACCGTGGATCTGATACAGGTCGACGTGGTCGAGTTGCAGCCGCTTCAGGCTCGCCTTCACGCCATCGATGATGTGATAGCGCGACGCGCCGCGAGAGTTCGTGCCCTTCGTCCCGGTCTCACCGAGAATCTTCGTCGCGACGACCACGTTTTCGCGTGGAACCTTCAGGTTCTTGAGCGCCTGGCCCGTGATGACTTCGGATTGGCCGTCGGCGTACACGTCGGCGGTGTCGATGAAATTGATGCCTGCATCGAGCGAGCGGCCGATCAGCTTGTCGGCGTCGGCCTGCTGCAACTGGCCGATGTTGTCCCAGATTCCGCCCGTTCCGCCGCCGAAGGTCATCGTGCCCAGGCACAGTTCGGAGACGAAAAGGCCGGTATTGCCGAATTTCCTGTAGCGCATGGTTGCTCCCGATTGACTGGAATGGCGCGGCCTCGCACGACCCTTCGCGAGCCGATCCGCGCCGGCAATGCAGTATCGTCCCGGCGCGCGGCCGGTTCATAGCCTGATCCTGTTCAATCCTTGCCTGTTCCTGCAAACGCTCGGGGTGCGCGCGAGCAATCTCGCGTCCGCGCGAGTAAGCTAAACGAACTCATCCCATCTCAAAATAATCCGTAAGCCATGGCTCTGAACGACACGCCCGGCCTCGCCGGAAAAGACAGACACGACCAGCCGAAGGAGGCGCGTCACGATCCCGCGCTGGATCAGGCGCGCCTCGATCTCGTCGCGCTGCTCGACCGATTCACCGCGGGCTGCGAAGGTTCCGTGGAAACGCCGGTGCCGGGCCTGTTCCTGCACCGGATCATGAATCCGGGCGGGCCGAAGCACGGCATCCAGACGCCCGCGCTCGCGCTGATCGCGCAGGGCAGCAAGCGCCTCATGGTCGGCGACGAGGTCTATATCTACGATCCGATGCACTACCTGGTCTCGTCGGTGGATCTGCCGGTGTGCGGACAGGTGTCGGTGGCGAGCGAATCGGAGCCGTATCTCGGCATGCGGCTGGATCTCGACGTCGACGAAATCACCTCGCTGATCCAGGACGAGAGCCTGCCGCCCGCGATGCAGACCGACGCCTCGCGCGGTCTCTACGTAAACCGTCTCGGCAACTCGATGCTCGACGCCGTGCTGCGCCTGCTGCGTCTCGTCGATACGCCCGAGGACGTGCCGATTCTCGCGCCGCTCGTGAAGCGCGAAATTCTCTATCGCCTGTTGATGAACGGCTCGGGCGCGCGGCTGCGCCAGATCGCGCTGCAGGACAGCCAGACGCAGCGCATCGCGAAGGCGATCCAGTTGCTGCGCCAGCATTTCGACCAGCCGCTGCGCGTCGAGGATATCGCGCGCGACGTGCATATGAGCGTGTCGTCGCTGCATCATCATTTCAAGGCCGTCACCGCGATGAGCCCGCTGCAGTATCAGAAGCAGTTGCGGCTCCAGGAGGCGCGACGCCTGATGATGCTCGATATCGTGGATGCCGCCACTGCCGCGCATCGCGTGGGCTACGAGAGCGCGTCGCAGTTCAGCCGCGAGTACAGCCGGCTCTTCGGCGCGCCGCCGTTGCGCGACACTCGCCGCTGGCGCGAAGCAACCGCCGCCGGCGCGAGCGCCTGAACGACGAAATTTCAATGAACCTCTGGCAAGGTGCGCGCGAATGGTCTTGAATGGAGTGCCGGCTGACGATGCGACGGCGCTGCCGCATCGATTTATTTCATCGTCCGCGGAATAGTGCAGCGCTTCCGAACGTTCTACGGATACTTCTACAACAAGGAAAGATGAAATGAAGAAGCGCATCCAGATGTTCGCCGCTGCCGCAACAGTCGCCACCGCTTTTGCCTCGCTCGCGTCTTCCTCGTATGCTGCGGCGCCGAAAGAATCGAACGGCATGTTCGTCGATGAAAACGGCATGACGCTCTACACCTTCGACAAGGACACGAAGGGCAGCCCGAGTGCCTGCAGCGGCGGTTGTGCGCAGGCCTGGCCCGCCGCGATGGCGAGCGATTCCGACAAGCCGAGCGGCAAATGGACCATGGAAGCCGCCGACGGCGGCAAGCAATGGGCTTACGACGGCAAGCGCGTCTATCGCTTTGCGAAGGACACGAAGCCCGGCGACAAGAACGGAGACAACTTCCGCGACGTCTGGCACGTCGTGAAGCCCTGACGGTCTTCGGCGCGCAATCCGGAAGAAATTTCGTCATGGGCAGGTTCGCGGAATAAATCGGCGGGCCTGCCGGTCTATGAATCAACGGGTAATGATCATGAAACGATCGATCGGAGTGACGGTGCTCCTGATCGCGCTCGGGCTCGCGGTGGGCGCGGCGGGTTGCGCGAGCGGCACGCAAGGTCCGCCGAATTCGTCGGGCGCGCCGAGCGGGCCGGCCGGCGGAGGCAGCTATTGATGGCGAACGTCCTTGGCGGTTCCTTCATGCAAGCGGACGCACGGCCTTGAGCTTCGAGAGCGATCTTCTCGCGCATCTGCCGCAGTTGCGTCGCTATGCGCGCGCGCTGACGGGCGATCGCGCATGGGCCGACGATCTCGTGCAGGACGCGACCGAGCGCGCGCTCAACCGCGCGAAATCGTTCCATGCCGGCACGAATTTGCGCGCCTGGCTGTTCACGATCATGCGCAACCTGTATATCGACCAGTTGCGTGGCCGTCGCGATATCGCGGTCGACGATGAAACCGCGCCCTGGCGCCAGATGGCCGCGCCGCGCGGCGAAGTTGATGGCCTCGTGCTGCGCGACGTGCAGCGTGCGCTTTACTGTCTGCCGGTCGAGCAGCGCGAGGTGATGCTGCTCGTGTGTGTCGAGGAAATGAGTTATCAGGAGGCATCCGTGGTGTTGAACGTGCCGACCGGAACCGTGATGTCGCGCTTGTCGAGAGCGCGGGAGCACATGCGCGTTCTGCTCGGCGAGGAATCGGGCCGCAAGACGTCTTCTTCGTCGCTGAAAGTGGTGAGCCGCTCATGACCAGTCAAGACCGTCCATTCGAAGGCGGCGACCGTATGGGTCCCCCGAAGCCCGATCGCGATCTGCAGGCGCTGTCCGCCTTCATCGACGACGAATTGCACGGCGACCAGCGCGACGCCGTGGCCGAGCGCATCGCGAAAGATCCCGCGAGCGAGGCGACCGCCGCCGCGTATCGCGCGCAGGACAATGCGCTGCGCGCGCTCTTCGCCGATCAGGGCGAACCGCAGATCGTGCGCCTGCGGCCGCGTTCACGCGAGCGTTATCTGCTCGCGGCGTGCTTTCTGGTCGTCGGCGTGGCGTGCGGATTCCTGCTGCACATGCTCCTGCCCTCGTTGCAGGACAGGCCGCGCTTCGCTGAGCGTGCGGATATCGCGTATGCCGTGTATGCGCCCGAGCAGCGGCATGCGGTCGAGGTGGCGGCGGCGCAGCAAGACCATCTCGTCACCTGGTTGTCGAAGCGGCTGAATCGCGCGGTGACGATTCCGTCGCTGGCCGAGTACGGATTTCAGCTCGTCGGCGGACGCCTGTTGCCGGACGAGGAGGGACCGGCCGCGCAGTTCATGTATCAGAACGCGGCAGGCGAGCGTCTCACGCTCTACATGACGACCGCCACGATCAGGCGCAACGACAGCAAGATCCGCACGCTGAAGGACGGACAGCGCACGACCTTCTACTGGGCGTGGGATCGCGTCGGCTATGCGCTCTCGGGGCAGATCGGCGAGGCGAAGCTGCAGGCGATCGCCTACGACACGTGCAAGGAGCTGGGCGGCGATCCGAAGAGCTGGTGAATCGCCGATCAAAACGAAGGCCGCGGCGAATACGCTTCGCTGCGGCCTTTTTCATGCCTCACCGGATTCAATAGTAACGATGAGGCGGCGGAGGCGCGACATGGTGATGATGACGCTCCCACTCCTGACGCTGCCAGTAGCGATGGCCGTCCCAGTAGCGGTCGCCGTGCCAGCCCACCGTCACATGATGCGGGACATCGCGATGGACGTCCGCGGACGCCACGTTGGCGAGACCCATGCCCAGCGCGGCAGCAAGGGATGCGATCAGCAGGCTCTTCTTCGTCTTGTTCATGATGTTTGCTCCTTGGTCTTTTGCTTGCGGACGAAACCGCGAGTCATGAGGTAGCAGTTTCGCTGAAATCCGGTGCATGGTTCGGAGCCGGATCAGTCGCGGTAATAACCGTGATGATGGTGATACCCGCCATCGTCCGGCACGACGATGCAGCCCGATAGCGCGCTGCCCAGCAACACGCCCAACGCTGCAAGGATCGCTAGTTTCTTCATGGGTTTCTCCGTGTGAATCCATGGAAAGCAATGTAGCGGTTCGCAAAATGACAAGCCGTGTTCGTTTGTAAGCAAACGTGTAATCTGAAATATTCACGACGGACGTCTGTAATGGCGTTGCATCGCATGGCGGATGCGTTGCACGCGAACGCACAAAGGGTTATCCTGAACTCCGATTCAGATTGTCGGAGTGAACATGTCTCACATCAGCACGGGCGTCGAGTACGCGCTGCATTGCATGCTCTATCTCGCGGAACCGCCGCACGGCGTGCGCGAGGCGAGCGTGCGCGATCTCGCGGACTTGCAGGGCGTGCCCGCGGAGTACGTCGCGAAGCTCTTCACGAAGCTGCACAAGGCCGGACTCGTCGTCGCGACGGAAGGGGCGCGCGGCGGCTTTGCGCTTGCGCGCCCGTCGACGCAGATCAGCGTGCTCGATGTCGTCGACGCGATCGACGGCGACAAGCCGCTCTTCGACTGCAGGGAGATTCGCGCGCGCTGCGCGGTTTTCGGCGATGACGCGCCGCCTTGGGCGACGAGCGGCGTTTGCGCCGTTCACGCGGTGATGAAGAACGCGGAGAAGCGCATGCGCGAAGCGCTCGCGGCGGATCGGCTATCGGATCTCGCGGGCCGCGTGCATGCGAAGGCGCCGCGCACCTTCGGGCCACAGGTCGTCAAGTGGCTGGACGAACGCACCGGCCAGCGGCGCGCGGCGAAAACCTGAAGAAGTCAGCGGACGATCTTCGGCTTCATGTTCGGCGTGAGCGACACGCCGACCACGTGACCATCGCGCACGCCACAGCGGCTGTCCACGCGCGTCCATTGCTCCTTGCCGCGCGCTTTCGCGAACGCGCGCATCACGATGACCTGGTCGACCGGAATCGGGTTGCCGACACTGAAGATCGCAGTATCGTCGTCGATCTTCGCGGAGAGCACGCGCCGGTCGGGCACGATCAGCGTGTCGTACTTCGGCGCGTTCTCCACCCAACGGTCGAATGCGGCAACACATTGCGCGACCGCGTCGGGCACATGAAGTCTCGTCAGATACGAATAATCCTCGGGCAGGTCCGGCGTTTCCTGAGCCTGGACGAGCTGGAACATGGACGCCGACAATGCGAGCGCGAGCAAGGCGGGAACAAGCGTGTTCTTCATGCGATGGGCGATGAAAAGGGGGCGTTCGGGACGTGTGGCAGTGCGCGGATCGCCAGGGCACGGATCGCGTGAATGGCGCAGAGGTGCGGTGCGCGCGCCTGCGCAGGAATGGCGCGGAGTATACCGTGTGACGTTTTGTGACGTCGAGCGATTCGCGCATTTCGAATGCTCTTCGAAAGCATTGCGCGGCGCGATGTATCCTGTCATGCGAACGAACACACGCAAAGAGGTGCGCGATGAAAGCGGTGCGATGGTCGCAGCAGGACCGCACAGGGCTCGAACATCTCGTTCTGAGCGAGACGGGCGATGGCATCGTGATCGAAAGCGCGGTGGTAGGCGAAGATGAAGCACACGCCTTCGGCCTCGTTTATCGCATCGAATGCGATGCGCAGTGGCGGGTCACGCGGCTCGCGCTGAAGCTCGCGGGCGGCGCGTCGCTCGACCTGCATCGCCGCGACGGCAATAACGGCGACGCGCATGCCTGGAGCGATGCGAACGGCGAGCCGCAGGAACTGCTGCGCGGCTGCATCGACGTGGACATCACCGCGACGCCTTTCACCAACACGCTGCCGATCCGCCGACTGCAACTGGAACGCGGCGAGCGGCGCGTGATCCGCGTGGTCTATGTGCGCGTGCCCGAACTCACCGTGAGCGCGGTGGAGCAGGCGTACACGTGTATCGAACCGAATCATCGCTATCGTTACGAAGGTCTCGATACGGGCTTCACCGCGGACATCACCGTCGACGAAAGCGGCCTCGTGCTCGACTATCCGGGACTCTTCAAACGCGTCATCGGCGTCGAGCGGCGATAATGCTGCGTATTGCAAGATTCAGCGCCGACCTTCCGACCATGACCGAAACCACTTCACCCCGTCTCACGAGCCTCTCACACGGCGGCGGCTGCGGCTGCAAGATCGCGCCCGGCGTGCTGGCCGACCTGCTCAAGCGCGCGACGCCGTTGCCCGCGTTCCCGAATCTCCTCGTCGGCAACGACACCGCCGACGATGCCGCCGTCTACAAGCTCAACGACGAGCAGGCCATCGTCGCCACGACGGATTTCTTCATGCCGATCGTCGACGATCCGTTCGACTTCGGACGCATCGCCGCGACCAACGCGCTGTCGGACGTCTATGCGATGGGCGGCAAGCCGATTCTCGCGCTCGCGCTCGTCGGCATGCCGATCAACGTGCTGCCGCATGAAGTCATCGCACAAGTGCTGAAAGGCGGCGAAGCGGTGTGCGCGGAGGCAGGCATTCCGGTGGCGGGCGGTCATTCGATCGATTCCGTCGAGCCGATCTACGGGCTCGCGGCGCTCGGCGTCGTGCATCCGTCGCGCGTGAAGCGCAACGCGGCCGCGCGCGCCGGCGACGTGCTGGTGCTCGGCAAGCCGCTCGGCGTCGGCGTGCTGTCGGCGGCGCTGAAGAAGGACAAGCTCGATGCCGCCGGCTACAGGGCGATGATCGACGCGACAACCAAGCTCAATCGTCCGGGTGCGGACCTCGCGCAACTCGACGGCGTGCACGCGCTCACCGACGTCACCGGCTTCGGCCTGCTCGGGCACACGCTCGAGCTCGCGCGCGGCGCGAAACTGACGGCGCGCATCCGTTACGCCGACTTGCCGTGGCTGCCGCAAGTGCGCGAATTCGTGCACGCGGGCATCTACACGGGCGCATCGGGACGCAACTGGAGCGCGTATGGCGGCGACGTCTCATTGAACATCGAAGGCGACGAGGCCCGTGCCTTGCTCACCGATCCGCAAACGTCGGGCGGGCTGCTCGTGTCGTGCGCGCCCGAGGCCGTGAACGACGTGCTCGCGATCTTCCGCGCGGACGGCTTCGACGACGCAGCGGTCATCGGCGAGATGGTGGACGGCGCCGGGCGCGTCGAAGTGAACTGATCAAACACAAAAAGGCATGAAGGAAGAATCACCGAAAGCCATTTTCTACGCGCTCGCCGCGAATTTCGGCATCGCCGTGTGCAAGTTCGGCGCGGCGGCTTTCACCGGCTCGGGCGCGATGTTCGCCGAAGCCATCCATTCCACCGCCGATTGCGGCAATCAACTGCTGCTGCTCTTCGGCCTGAAGCGCGCGCAGGCGCCCGCGAATGCGCTGCATCCGCTGGGCTCGGGGCGCGAGATCTACTTCTACGCGCTGATCGTCGCGCTGCTGCTGTTCTTCGTGGGCGGCGCGTTCTCGGTGTACGAGGGCGCGCATCGGCTGATGCATCACGAGCCGTTGTCCAATCCGATCGTCGCGCTCGTGATTCTCGGCGTCTCCGTCGTGCTCGAAGCATTCTCGCTCGCGGGCGCGGTGCGCGAGATCCGCAAGGGCGCGCCCGACAAAACGCTGTGGCGATGGTTCCGCGAGACGCGCGAGTCGGAACTGCTCGTCGTCGCGGGGGAAGATGTCGCCGCGCTGCTCGGCCTCGCGATCGCGTTCGCCGCCGTGCTCATGACGATGCTCACCGGCAATCCGGCCTACGACGCCTGGGGCTCGATCGGCGTCGGCGTGCTGCTGATGATCATCGCGTTTCTCGTCGCGCGCGAAGTGAAGTCGATGATCGTCGGCGAATCGGCGAGCCCGGAAGTGCGCAAGGCGATCGATGCCCGCTTGCGCACGCGTCCCGAGATCACGCGCATCATCAGCCTCATCACGCTGCAATGGGGCAAGCACGTGGTGGTCGCGGTGCAGGCCGAGATGATCGACTACGAGAGCGGCCGCGCGATGATCGATGCGATCAACCTCATCGAGGACGATCTCCAGCGCGCGTTTCCGCAAGTGCGCTGGGTGTTCTTCGAACCCGATGTCGCGCGCGATCGCGGCGAGCAGGCGGCCGCTTAGGTTCGCTCGGGCGCGGTGCAGGCGCGCCGCATGCTACCGCTTTCAGGGTTGTCCGGCGCCGCTTCTGCCGCGCCGGCGGCATCGCGTTAACATACGTCGTGCGCGTCGTCCGCATAGAGTTCCTGAAATTTCGTGATCTTCATCCGACCCATGCGCAAATTGCTCCTTGCCGTGCTGCTCGTCATCGTGTCGAGCGTTCTTCCGATCTGTTCGCAGTCCTCCTTCGCTGCAACCGCTTCGCCACAGCACGCGTCGCAGCCTGCTGTCGCGCTGACGCCGCAACAGGCGCGCGATGCGCTCGCGGTGCTCAACGATCCCGCGCGCCGCACACAGGTCGCGGACACATTGCGCGCGATTGCGGCCGCAGGCGCGCTGGCCGCGCCCGCGAGCGCCCCGCAGGCCGCATCGACGACGGCCGCCGCGACGCCGGCATCGGGCGCGTCGAGCGTGCTCGCGCAATCGTTGACCGCAAACGGTCTCGCATCGCAGTTGTCGCGGCAGGCCGGGCACTGGCTCGTGCAGACCGGCGCAGGCCTGCGGCACTCGACCGGGGCGCTGCTCGATTTCGGTTCGGTGATCTCGTGGTGGCGCGACCGCACGTCGAGCGAGCAAGGGCGCGCGCTCATCGGTCATGTAACGTGGACCGTGCTGGCGTCGCTGTTGCCTGCGCTGCTGATCGAATTCCTGTGTCTGCGCCTCCTGAAACGCCCGCGCGCGCGGATTGCCGCGCGCGGCGTCGCGGATGCCGAAGAGCAGGATCCCGGCCTCGCGCGTGACGAGCACGAGGCCGAGCGCGCGGAGGTTGCCGCCGCGCAGAGCGGCGACGCGACCGCGATGCATCTCGCCGAGCGCAAGGCCGACGACGCGCGCGGACAGCGTCACGCCGCGCGCCACTGGACACTGTTGCAGCGCCTGCCGAGCGCGCTCTTGTACGGCCTGCTGTCGCTGATTCCGCTGATCGTGTTCGTCGGCGTGGTGACCTTGCTGATGTCGATCTTCATCGACGAGAACACGCCCGAGGCGCGCGTCGCGGGCTCGCTGATCGATGTCTACCTGACATGTCGCGCGATCGTGATCGTCAGCGGCTTTCTGGTCGCGCCGCGTGCGCCCGGATTGCGCCTCATCCAGATGCGCGATTTCTACGCGGCCTATACGCATCGCTGGGTGCAGCGGATCGTGTGCGTCGGGGGCGCGGGCATCGCGCTCGCCAATGCCGCCGAACCGCTCGGGCTGTCCGGCGATGCGCGCATCGCCATCCTGAAGTTCGTCCTGCTGATCGTTCATCTGATGATCGCGTTCGTGATCTTCGAGAGCCGCACGTCGGTGGCCGAGCGCATCCGGCAACGCGCGCGGGCGAATCGCTCCGTGAGGCTCTTCGGCAACTGGGTCGCCGATGTGTGGGCGGGCGTCGCGATCTTCTTCGTGATCGCACTGTGGTTCGTATGGGCGCTCGACGTGCAGAACGGCTACCGGACGCTGTTTCATCTGGGCGGCGTGTCCTTGCTCGTGCTCGTCGGGGCGCGCGTACTGGCGATCGTCACGTTCGGCGCGCTCGCCCGCGCATTCCATCGAGACGATGAAGACGATCTCGCGGGCGAGTCGATCGCGCGACGGCGCGCCTACCGCTATTACCCGGCCTTGCGCCGGGTGGTGCAGGCGTTCATTTCCGTGGTCACGGTGGTCGCGCTCCTGCAGGTGTGGCACATCGACATCCTGCGTTTCTTCACGGCGGGCGGAATCGGCAACCGGCTCGCGTCGGCGCTCGTCACGATCGTGATCGCGGCCGTGTTCGCCGTGCTCGTGTGGGAAGCGGCGAATATCGTCGTCGAGCGGCGGCTCGAGCAATGGACCGCGAGCGGCGAGCGTCTGCGCGCCGCGCGCCTGCGCACGCTGCTGCCGATGATGCGCACGGGCCTTTTCATCGTGATCGCGATGGTCGTCGTCCTGACGGGACTTTCGGAGCTCGGCGTCAACACGGCGCCCTTGCTCGCGAGCGCGAGCATCTTCGGCGTGGCGCTCGGTTTCGGCTCGCAAAAGCTCGTGCAGGATCTCATCACCGGCATCTTTCTGTTGATGGAAAACGCGATGCAGGTCGGCGACTGGGTCACGCTCGCGGGCGTGTCGGGCACGGTCGAGTATCTGTCGATTCGCACGGTGCGTTTGCGCGGCGGCGACGGCTCGCTCTACACGGTGCCGTTCAGCTCGGTGTCGACGGTGAACAACACGAATCGCGGCATCGGCAACGCGGCGGTGCGCGTGTCGATCGCGCTCGGCCAGGATGTCGATCTCGCAATCTCCACGCTGAAGGAGATCGGCGCGGCGTTGCGCGACGACGAGGCCTTCCGCGACGGCATTCTCTCCGACTTCAGCTTCTGGGGCGTCGATGCCGTCGACGGCTCGACCGTCACGCTCGCCGGCCAGATCCAGTGCCGCGACAGCGCGCGCTGGCCGGTGCAGCGCGAGTTCAACCGGCGCATCCTCAATGAGTTCACTGCGCGCGGCATCGAGATCGCGAATCCGCAGCGCAACTTCGTGATCGTCAACGGCGGCAATCAGGACGGCAATCCGGAAGGCGTTCAGGACCCGGAAGAGGCGGGCGCGGATCAGCGCGGCGAGCCGTCGAAGGCCGCGCAGCATCCGACGAGCGAGGCGGCGGGCGCGCCGAACGTCGCATCGAATGCGCCGCCGCCGCGGACGTCGCAAAGCGGCACGTAACGGCGCGCGCGGACATCGCGCGAAACAGGATTGGTTGGCGCTCCTATAATTGTGCGGGCTGACCGCGTCCGGCCCGGGCGCGGTCTTCTTTCGAAGGTCGAACCCTTACGAGGATCCGCTCCGCCATGAGAAAAATCCGCGCGTCACGATCGAAAGAGAAGCAAGACACGCCACGAGCGATCAGGCTCAGAAAGGCCGCCTGCGCGACGCTGTTCGCCGCCGGCCTCGCGAGTCTCGCGAGCTTCACCGGCTGCGCCTTCGCCCAGCCATCCCATGACGCCGACGAAGCAGGCGAGCACGGTAACGGCGGCCGCGACGTCAAGGTCATGATCATCACGATGTTCGGGCCCGAAGGCCAGATCTGGCTCGACAAGCTCGGCCCGTGGCACGCGGTCAAGGTGCCCGGGCTGTCGCCGGATTATCCCGCGGTGAACTGCAATCGCGACGATGTCTGCGTCATCACGACGGGCATGGGTCACACGAACGCGGCCGCGTCGATGATGGCCCTCGCATTCTCGGACCGCTTCGACCTGCGCCACACCTATTTCCTGGTCGCGGGCATCGCGGGCATCGATCCGAAGCAGGGGACGATCGGCTCGGCGGCGTGGGCGAAATATCTCGTCGACTTCGGCATTCAGTGGGAACTCGACGCGCGCGAAAAGCCCGCCGACTGGCCGACGGGCTTTCTCGGCATCAACACGAAGAGTCCGTACGAGAAGCCGCCGCTCGACTACCGGACCGAGGTGTTCGCGCTCAACGCTTCGCTGACGGACGCGGCGTATGCCATCTCGCGAAACGTCACGCTTTCCGACAGCGACCAGGCCAAGGTCGCGCGCGCGAAGTTCGGTTACGCGCCGGCGAACCAGCCGCCGCGCGTGATCCAGTGCGACACGCTCGCGGGCGATACATGGTGGTCCGGCAAATATATCGGCGAGCGGGCACGCGCGTGGACGCAGTTGTTGACGGACGGGCGCGGCGTCTATTGCACGACGCAGCAGGAAGACAACGCGACGTACGAAGCGTTGAAACGTGCGGCGAGCGTGAAACGGGTGGATCTGTCGCGCGTGGCGGTGCTGCGCGCCGGCTCCGACTTCGACCGGCCCTACGAAGGGCAGGCCGCATCGGACAACCTGCTCAACTACGCGGATCAAGGCGGCTTCACGCCAGCCATCGAAAATCTGTATCGAACGGGCAATCCATTCATACAGGAGGTTGTTACACATTGGGGCGCGTGGCGTAAAGGCGTCCCGCAGAAGTAACAGAGGTTGTTACGAACTCAGTCAAAACCCGGGATTTCGCGCCGTAACAAACTTGTTACGGCGACAAGGTAATTATTACCTTATAAGCTGCGAGTCGGTAATTGCCGATATCGCGGCATTTTTTTGGCCTATAACATCAGATGAATGGCGAATAAAAGCTGTGTTCTGGCGTCAACCGAATCCGCCAAACCCCCGTTATATGGCGCTGTAGGCAATTATTACGATAAAAATGAAGCCGCGCTGGCTGGACGTCGCAAACGTTAGACAAATACGGACGTCATCCAAAAACCGGTAGAAATCTCCATACCGAAAAAGTTACCGATCGAAAGTGTTGTTTGCAACAAAATATTATTGAGACACTCTTGCAAACGATTCAGAGCTTTCTTAGAATCCGTCTCACAGTGGTTGTTACAAGATGTAACGCACTGAAACAAAGATTACGCAGGACGTAGCCGGGCAGAACAAGCTCGGTGAGGCACAAAAAAGATATCGGCTAAAAGCCGGCGGGAAATTCGGGGATTTACTGGAAGTTGCAACCATGAACGGTCGCGAAACGCTGGAATCGATCCGGGAAATCAACTTGTCGTACATCATGCTCGCGCAGCGTCTCTTGCGCGAAGACCGCGCCATCGGCATGTTCCGGCTCGGTCTGTCGGCGGAGCTCGCCGATCTGCTGTCGGGCCTCACGCTCGCGCAGGTCGTCAAGCTCGCGTCGTCGGATAACCTGCTTTGCGCTTTCCGTTTCAACGATCACACGATGCTGTCGGCGCTGACGCAACCCGCGAAGAATGCGGACATCGCGCCGACGCACGCGGCAATCCTGCTGGCTGGCCAGCCGGCCGAACAGTTCGCTTAAGTGATGACGGAGCGAGCCATGCTGAAGAAGAGCCTCACCGAAGACGCCCAGGAAGTTTTCCGCGCCATTGCACTGATCGAGCTCGGCGCGCGCATGCAGGTGCTGGAGAGCGAACTCACGCTCTCGCGCGATCGCATGATCCGGCTGTATCGCGAAGTGAAGGGCGTGTCGCCGCCGAAGGGCATGCTCCCGTTCTCGGCCGACTGGTACATGACGTGGCTCGCCAATATCCACGCGTCGCTTTTCTATAACACCTATACGTTCCTCAAGAACGAAGCTGGCTGCTCGCATCTCGATGCGTTGACCAAAGGGTATCGGCTGTATCTCGAGCACTGCAACCATAGCGGCGCCGAGGCGGTACTCGACCTTACGCGGGCCTGGACTCTTGTGCGCTTTTTCGACGCCGGCATGCTGCAGATGACGCCGTGCTGCCGCTGCACCGGGAAATTCGTCGCACACAAGCATGATTTGCAGAACAACGTGGTGTGCGGGGCCTGCCAGCCGCCGTCACGCGCGGGGAAGACCAAGAAAGCGGCGGCCGCGAAACAGGCCAGTCAAGAAGCCGCTCTGGAGGTGGTGATGTCGAAGAACGAAGTGCCGGAGCATGCGGAGCACACGGCACTCGGTAACGTAGCGGCGTTACAGCCGCAACGGGCAAGCCTGGTCGCACAGGCTGCTTAGGCGGTAGCGGCGGCCGGCCGTTCTCCGGGGACCGTCCGCGAGAGGATGGTGGATGACCGGCTTGCTGCTACCGCGTTTTACTTCGCTGTTTTTGTTTCCCGACTCCCGAAGCCCGGCGCCGATTGGCCGCCGGGCTTTTTTATTTTTCCGCCAAGTAAAATGCTTCGATGGCACGCGTTCTCGAAGGTATCGGCTTGGCTTCCGCACAACAGGGTTTTCTGCTGACCCGTCACTGGCGCGACACCGCGGCCGGGACGGAAGTCGATTTCTGGCTCGCCACCGACGCCGGCCCGAAGAAAATCCGCATTGCGTCGCAGACGAGCGTCGCGTTCATCCGCGCGGAGGATCGCGCGAAGGCAGAGCACATCGTCGCCGGCGTTCGGGACGCCTGTCTGCGCGACTTGACGCTCAGGGACTTTCGCCAGAAGCCGGTGTTGGGACTCTATTGCCCACAGTATCGCCAGTTGCTCGCGCTCGAAAAGAACCTGAGAAGCGCGGGCGTCGACGTCTTCGAAGCCGACATCCGTCCGCACGAGCGCTATCTGATGGAGCGTTTCATCACCGCGCCGGTGTCGTTCGAAGGCGTCGAGCGCGACGGCCGCGTGTCCAGTGAACTCAAGCCCTCGGCGGATTACCGGCCGTCGCTGAAAGTCGTGTCGCTGGATATCGAAACGAGCGTGAAGGGCGATCTTTATTCGATCGCGCTCGAAGGCTGCGGCGCGCGACAGGTGTATATGCTCGGGCCGCCGAACGGCGCGGCCCCCGGCGACGCCGATATCGATTTCGCGCTCGACTATTGCGCGTCCCGCGCCGACATGCTGCGCCGTTTCAACGCGTGGATCGCGCAACACGATCCGGACGCGATCATCGGCTGGAATGTCGTGCAATTCGACTTGCGCATTCTGCAGCGTCACGCCGACGACTACGGCGTGACGCTCGCGCTCGGCCGCGACGGCAGTGCGGCCGAATGGCGCGAGCACGGCATGAACCGCAATCACTGGTTCGTTTCGATCGCGGGACGGCTCGTGATCGACGGCATCGAGGCGCTGCGCTCGGCGACGTGGAATTTTCCGTCCTTCAGTCTCGAATACGTCGCGCAATCGCTGCTGGGCGAGGGCAAGGCGATCGACAGTCCGTACGCGCGCATGGACGAGATCGAGCGGCGCTTTCAGGAGGACAAGCCCGCGCTCGCGCGTTACAACCTGGGCGACTGCGAACTCGTGACGAAGGTTTTCGACAAGACGGAACTCTTGCCGTTCTTGCTCGAACGTGCTTCCGTCACCGGATTGCAGGCCGATCGCAGCGGCGGATCGGTGGCGGCGTTCACGCATCTGTACATGCCGCGCATGCATCGGCTGGGTTATGTCGCGCCGAATCTCGGCGACGTGCCCGAGGAAGCGAGTCCCGGCGGCTTCGTGATGGATTCGCGGCCCGGTCTCTACGACTCCGTGCTCGTGCTCGATTACAAGAGCCTCTATCCGTCGATCATCCGCACATTTCTGATCGATCCGGCCGGACTCGCGCAAGGCATGGCCACGCCCGATGACACCGCCACCGTGCCGGGTTTTCGCGGCGCGCGCTTTTCCCGCGACACGCACTGTCTGCCTGCGATCGTCGCGCAAGTGTGGGAAGGGCGCGAGGCCGCTAAGCGTCAGCGCAACAAGCCGCTGTCGCAGGCGCTCAAGATCATCATGAACTCGTTCTACGGCGTGCTCGGATCGAGCGGCTGCCGCTTCTTCGATCCCCGGCTCGCGTCGTCGATCACGATGCGCGGTCATGAAATCATGCATCGCACGCGCGAGCTGATCGAGGCGCGCGGCTACAGCGTCATCTACGGCGATACCGATTCGACCTTCGTCTGGCTGCGGCGCGCGCGCGGCGAGGAAGACGCGGCGCGCATCGGCCGGGCGCTCGTCGCGAATGTGAACGGCTACTGGCGCGAGCATTTGCGCGAGACG
Organism: Caballeronia sp. J97; assembly: GCF_905220305.1. Lineage (NCBI taxonomy): Bacteria > Pseudomonadati > Pseudomonadota > Betaproteobacteria > Burkholderiales > Burkholderiaceae > Caballeronia > Caballeronia sp. J97. The sequence continues at coordinate 108,445 of NZ_CAJMZL010000003.1, forward strand.
TTCGGACTCGACAGCGCACTCGAATTGCAGTTCGAAACGCATTTCACCCGCTTTCTGATGCCGACGATCCGCGGCACGGAAGAGGGCAGCAAGAAACGCTACGCCGGCCTGACGACGCGCGCGGACGGCAGCGAGGAAATCATCTACAAAGGGCTCGAAACGGTGCGCACCGACTGGACGCCGCTCGCGCAGCGCTTTCAGCAGGAGCTCTACATGCGCGTGTTCAAGGGCGAGGCGTACGAGGACTACGTGCGCGACTACGTCGGACGCACGCGGCGCGGCGAGCTGGATGAACTGCTGGTCTATCGCAAGCGCCTGCGACGCACGCTCGGCGACTATCAGCGCAACGTGCCGCCACACGTGCGCGCCGCGCGCATCGCCGATGACTACAACGCGCGCGCCGGCCGCCCGCTGCAATATCAGAACGGCGGCTGGATCAGCTACGTGATGACGACGGCCGGTCCCGAGCCGGTGGAAGCGCGGCATGCGCCGATCGACTACGAGCATTACGTGAGCAAGCAGCTTCAGCCGGTCGCGGACGGCATCCTGCCTTTCATGCGCGACGACTTCACCGCGCTGATGTCCGGCCAGCAGGAACTCTTCCAGCGCTAGAAGCGCACGCCGAAGCCCGCCTCGATGATGTCCGCATCGCGGTCGTAACGCGTGACGATGCGGTTCCACGTCACGCGCGCGAGCCATCGGTTCGTGAAACGGTAGCTCGCCGACACCGAGACGAGACCCGAGAATCGGCCGTCGCCGGTGCGGTTCTGCGGCAGGTCGTCGTTCTGCGTGATCGACAGATACGGTCCCGCCCCGACGCTGAGCGTGAGCTTGTCGTCGAAGAACGCGCGCGTCGCCCACAATTGCGCGGCGATCCCGTCGCGGCGCGACTGGACGTGCCCGCCTTCGTGCAAATAGGACGCGGTGAAATCGATGTAGTGCCATAGTCCGCGGCGGTACTCGATGCTCTCCGCCAGATTCGTTTCCGTGTCGGGGCTGTTGAGGACCGTCGTGCCGAGCATCACGGTGACTTCGTTGTTCGTGACGTTCGTCGTGCGCGGCACGGCACGCGCGCGCGGTCCGCGTCCTTCGGGCGCATCGAGCTGATAGCCGATGCCGAAGAGAAGCGCGGTCGTGTCCGGGCCGCCGAACGCCTGCACGCGGTTCAGCTTCATTTCGGCGATCCAGCGGTTGTCGAAGTAATACGCCGCGCGCAGCGTGAACATGCCGCCCCAGCCGTGCGTATTCGAGTATTCGCCGCCGGCCTGTGCCTGACTCGTGTCGAAATAGCGATAGGGCCCGGCGCCCGCCGACAATTCCAGCCGGTCGTTCCAGAGCGGCAGGCGTCCCCAGAGCTGGAAGGCCTGGCCGTCACGGTGATGATCGGGAATATGGCCTTCGTTCAGCCAGGAAAAACTCCAGGCCGCGTAACGTCCGAGTCCTTCCCGATAGTTCGCTTCCCAGGAATACGTGCTCTGGCTGCTGCTCTTGAGCGCGCCGGCAAGAAACGAGAACTCCTGAGCGTGAACCGGCTGGCTCGCGAATCCGAGCGCGGCGCAGGCGATCACCCACGCGGCGGTCCTGCAATGTCGTTCGTTTTTGGCGGCTGTCATTGGCGAGGTCCGATTCGGGCGACCCGGCACCGTTCATCAGGGCCTGTCCGAATCAGGATACAGACTTAAGAAAGTGCGCGCAGAAATCTTATCCATTCCCATTTACATCGATTCGAAGGTCAAACGTTTGCGCGTTCTGCCCGGCTTCGTCGCGGCGAACAATCGCTCGGCCTACGTTCGCAGCCACTCACACGCGGGGTTACGCGTTGCGCGGACCTTGCGTAGATTGATCTCCTTCAATGCATTCGCACAAACGAGGTCAGCCGTGGACTCCACTCCAATCGAATATCGAGGCTGTGAGCTTTCGGTCATCGTCCGGCATCGCGCCGGGGAATTCGTGGCGACGCTCCTTATCGAGCGGCCGGGCGGCGTGCGGCGCGCGATCGGGCCGCTTCGCGCATTTTCGACCGCGCAGGCCGCCGCGAATTTCGCGATCGAATGCGGCAAGGCCGAGCTCGACGGCCGCTCCGCGATGTGCGAGCCGCGCATTGCGGTGTCGGGCTGAACTCGCCGCGCGTTCGGATGGCGCTCAGGTGCCGCTCGTGCGCGGCTCGCCGGATGTCCGGGCCGATGCCGCTACTTGCGACGGATGCCGCGCACGATACGCGGCGAGCGCGCACACGCTGAGCGCCGCCAGCGCGATCGGCACGGCCACCGCTTCGAAGATGCTCGGCGGCAGCCAGTGCGCGGCGAGCATCGCGCCGCCGATCATCGAACCGACGATCGAGCCGACGCGGCCCATGCCGAGCGTCCACGCTACGCCGGTCGCGCGCGCCGCGGTCGGGTAATAACCCGTCGAGAGAATATTGGTGCCGGTCATCGTGCCGCCCGTGCCGACACCCGTCACGAAGAGCGCGACGAGGGACAGCCACGCGAGCGTCGGATGTCCCGCGAGATGCCCGAACGAAGCAAGGCTCGCAGCCGCGCAGACGAATGCCACCGCGAGCACGTACTGCGGATTGAACCGGTCCATCAGCACGCCGAGCAGGATCGCACCGAGACTGTTGCCGGTGAGATAGAGCGCCGTCATCAGCGATGCCTCACGAAACGGCACGCCGCTTTGCTGGATCAGGATCGGCAGCCAGTTGCCGAGAAAATAGATCACGAATAGCGCCATGAACGCCGTGATCCACAACAAGATCGTGCCGCCGCCGATGCCCGGCCGTAATAACTGGCCGACTGGAAAGCCGCGCACGCGGGCCTCGCCGAGCGTGAGTTGCGCGTTCGACAGATCGACGTGCGGCGCAATGCGCGTCACGATCGCGCGCGCTTCGGCCTGACGTTCGTCGTGCGCCACCAGATGCCGCACCGATTCCGGCAGCCAGCGGGCGAGCATGAACAACAGGATGACCGGCAGCACGCCGCCCGCGACGAGCATCGATTGCCAGCCGAACGCGCCGATCAGGTGCGGCGCCGCCAGCCCGCCCAGCGCGCCGCCCGCGGCGATGCCGCAACCGATCGGCGCGACGAGCGTCGCGCGCAAACGCGCCGGGCAATATTCCGCGGCGAGCGTGTACGCATTGGGCATCGCACCGCCGAGACCGAGGCCCGTGAGGAAACGCAGGACGGTCAGCATCGGGATCGAATCGGCCCACGCCGAGAGGAGGCTGAACAGTGCGAAGATGACGATGGACGCGAGCAGCGTCGGCTTGCGCCCGAAGCGGTCCGCCACAGGACCGAACACGAACGAGCCGATCGTGAGGCCGAAGAGGCCTGCGCCGAACATCGGCGCGAGTTGCGCGGGCGTCGCGCCGAAATGCGCCTTGAGCGCCGGCGCGATATACCCGACCACGACCGTGTCGTAACCGTCCAGCACGAGAATTGCGAAGCACAACAGGAACGTGACGATCTGAAAGCGCGAGAGCGGCGCTTCGTCGATCAGGGTCTGCACTGCCAGCGTAGGGGATCGCGGGGTCATGCGTGTCTCCTGCGCCTTGGTCGGCGCCGATGTGTCGGGATCGGCGTCGAACTTATCATCGTGAATAAAAAACACAATCCGGTTCGGCGCTATAACATGGCGTACTTCGCTCATTTGATGTCGATTATGTTCGGATATCGAACGATTTCAATGCTGACGCTCGCGACGACGCTTTCCGCGTGCGCAACATCGGCCACACAGACGTGCGCGACGGGTGAGCAGCGCGTTGTGTACGACCTCGTGTATTTCGGCACGGCCAAACCGAGGGATTCGGTCACGCCCGACGAATTCGACGACTTCCTGCGCGCCGAAGTCACGCCGCGCTTTCCGCAAGGTTTCACGACCTGGCGCGCGAACGGACAATGGCGCGCGGCGGACGGCTCGATGGTGCGCGAATCCACTTGGGTGCTGAACCTCGCGCATCCCGACGACGAAGCGAGCGACAAGGCCATCGGTGAAATTCGCGAGCACTACCGCGTGCGCTTCGAGCAGGAATCGACGCTGCGCGTACGACATGCGGCGTGCGCGTCTTTTTAGCGCGTCGCCCGTGCGCGTCGGGGCCGTTTTGCGCGGCCACACTGCTGTCCGTTACCATGCGGACGCGCCATTCATCCCAATAACAGAAAGTTCGATGACGAATCACACGCAGGAACCGCGCGTCAATTACTGGGCCGTCATCTCCGTTCTGCTCGGCTCGTTCCTGGGCAATCTGGATTCGTCGATCGCCAACGTCGCGTTGCCGACCATCGCGCACGACATGTCGCGCACGGCGGCGCAGACGGTCTGGGTCGTGACCGCGTACCAGTTGGCGGTCGCCGTATCGGTGCTGCCGTTCGCGGCGCTCGGCGAAATGATCGGCTTCAAGCGCGTGTTTCTCGGCGGCGTCGCGCTCTTCACGGCGGCATCGCTCGCGTGCGCGGCGGCGCCGAGTCTCGCGCTTCTCGTCGCGGCACGGGCGGTGCAGGGTATCGGCGGCGCATGTATGTCGACGATCGTGCCCGCGCTGCTTCGGCAGGTCTATCCGCCGAAGCTCGTCGGGCGCGGCATCGCGCTGCTCGGTCTCGCGGTGGCGTTGTCGGCGGCGCTCGGGCCGACGGTCGCGGCGGGCATTCTCTCGGTCGCCGGCTGGCGATGGCTGTTCGCGGTGAACGTGCCGCTCGGCATCTTCGGCCTGTGTCTCGCGAGCGCGACGCTTGCGCCTGTCGCGCCTTCATCGGCTGCGCGGCGCTTCGATTACACAGGCGCGCTGCTGAGCGCGGGCGCGATCGCGCTGTTCATACTCGGCGTCGGGGGATTGGGCGCGGGCGAGGGGCAGGCCGTGAGCGAAGGCATGCGCTTTCACGCGCTGCCTGTCGTCGAGATCGCGCTCGCGTGCATCGCGGGCTTCGCACTCATGCGTCATCAGCGCGGACGGCCCGCGCCGCTCGTACCGCTCGATCTGCTGCGCATTCCGATTCTCGCGTTGTCCGGATTGACGTCGATCTGCTCGTATGTCGCGCAGACGCTCGCGTATCTCGCGCTGCCGTTCATGCTCCAGCATCAGCTCGCGCGAACCGCGACCACGACCGGCCTGCTCGTCACGCCGTGGCCGCTCGTGATCGTGTTCGTCGCGCCGCTCGCCGGGCGTCTTTCCGATCGTCACGCGCCGGGGCTCGTCGGCGGCTTGGGACTCGCGATCATGGCGGCGGGGTTGTGCCTGCTGATCGGTTTGCCGGCCGAACCGTCGAATTTCGATATCGTGTGGCGCGTCGCGGTGTGCGGCATCGGTTTCGGCTTTTTTCAGACGCCCAACAACCGCATCATGCTGACGTCCGCGCCGCATGAGCGCACCGGCGCGGCGGGCGGCCTGATGACGATGGCGCGCATGATCGGCCTTTCGCTCGGCGCGGCGCTCGCGGCGGTGGCGTTCGGCCTCTACGGGCAAGACGGCGCGCGGGTGGCGCTCGTGGGCGCGGCGGTGTCGGCGGCGCTGGGCGTGATCGTCGGCGTCGTGCGGGTCGTGCGCACGAGATAGAGGTGTCCTCGTGTTCGCGTCGCACCGTCGCACCGTCGCGCATCGGCGAAACTTTCCGAGTGGCATGGCTAACCCGCAGTGCGCCGGTGTCGTTTCTCCGGCTTGACTCGATAATTTACAAATACGCGAAACGGCCCGGCTATGCTGGGAAGGGCGAGCATGCAGGTCGTCGGAGTCTCGCTTCCCGTCTCCCGTCTTTCGATTGTTGAACCGTCATGGTCACTCTGATTAGTTGTTTCTCTGATCGCAACGCGACATCGTCGCTCGACAACCATGCCGAATTTTGCAGGCGCACCGGTGCGAAACATCGCTTCGAACCGACGTCGAACTGCATCGGTTCGCTCGAACTGCGCACGCTCTATAAGTACCAGTTGCTCAGCGACATGTTGCAGGAAGCGGAAGAGGGCGAGGTCTTCGTTTTCGCCACGGAAAACGCGCTCTTCATCCGTTTTCACGATTTCGAACAGATCATGGCTGACCGTGACGTGCTGTTCACCAAAGGGCCCTTCGGCATCAACACCGAGATGTTCGTGTTGCGAAACAACGAGGAGAACCGGCGCATGGCGCGCGGGCTGGCCGCGCGATGCCGCAAATACTATGACTGCGGCGAGTTCGTCACGGAAGAAGCCTTGCTCGAAGAGCAGCCGACCGTGCCCGACTGCGACGATCTGAACGGCGTGGTGCCGATCGCGTCGATGTGGTCGGGGCAGCACCCGGATCTTCGCAACAGACCGGTCATTGCCGTAGCGCTCGTTTTCACGCCGCGTCTCTACAGCAAATACGGGCCGCTGTGGCGCGCGATGTTCGCGCGGCACGTGAACGCGTGCCACGCGTCCGGTGAATGGCGTGTATTCGACACGGCCGCGCCGTTGTCGATCGATTCGAACGAGCCATTGTCGGTGTATCGGCCGGGGTGCGCCGTGGCGGTCGTCATGCTCCATACGCCGAACATCGCGAGTTATGCGCGCTTCGGCGAAGCGAGCCTGCGCGCGTACTGCGAGCAGCACGGCTACACGCTCTACGTGCATCGCGACTTGCCGCCGGATTTCGGGCGCGACGGCTGCGGCAACTGGGCGAAGCCGTTCCTGCTCTGCAAGTATTTGCCCCAGCACGAATGGGTCTTCTGGATCGACGCGGATATCATCGCGATGAACCGGACGGTGAAACTCGAAAAGTTCACCGAAGGGCGCGAGCGCGTGTTGACCGCGGACATTTGCGGCTGGCCTTTCAATTCGGGCGTGATGGGCTTTCGCAACACCGAAGCGAACATCGCCGTGCTCGAAGCCGTGCTCGCGAAAGTGCGCGAAATCGACGACATCGGTCACACGTTCTCGAATCGGGGCGATCAGTTCATTTTCCTCGAGCAGCTGCAGGCGCACGGCCTGTGCCCCGAGACGGACTCGCCGGAGTTCGTGAGCTTCCGCGAGTTGAACACGCCGTGGTATTACGCGGACCGGAACACGTTCCTGTGCCACTTTCACGGCCTGAGCACCGAATTGCGCACGCTCTTCATGTCGATGGACGCCGTGCCCGACGGCGGCTTCGAAGCCATCGAACAGAGCGCGCCGATCTAGCCTTACGCGCCGGCCATCTTCCTCATGAGGCGCACGCGAGGATCGACGGCCTCCTGCAGCGCCGGCTCCGGCGCGAAATCCCATGCAAGCCCGCGCGCGCGCACGCGCCGCGTCGGTTTGACGGCCTGACGCCGGCGCACCAGCGAGCGCACGGCGCGAGCGAGCGCGAGATCGATTGCGCCGCGCCAATCACGCGCGATCGAGGTCGCCACGACCTTGTTCTCCCGACTCAACTGCACTTCCACCTGACAGCGTTTGTCGACGCCGCCGCGCGGCCCGTTGATGTCGGACAAGCTGACGGTCGCCTTCGAAATCAGCCACGCGAGGCGGCGAAAGACGAATTCGCTGCGCGCCTTCGCGAGCTCGTGCATCGCAATGGCTTCGGGATCGCGGGACTTGAACAGGACTTTCATTGACGCCTCCTCGTTGGACATGACTCCAGCGTAAGGCGCCCGCGCAATTCGAAAAAGCAGATCGAACGGAACACGAACTTCGGAAAAACCGAAGTTAAGTGATGGCGCGCGCGAGCACTTGCTGCGTCAGCGGATGATGCCGCCCGCGCCGCGACACGATCGCGTGCACTTCCTCTTTCACATCGGGCGAGCGGCCGAGCCAGCGCAGACCGCGCAACAACGGCGCATCGCCCGCGCCGAATTCGGCGAGCGGAAACACGCCCAGCCCGCGCGCGCCGAACACGGCCATCAGCGCGCTGTCCTCGAACTCGCCGACGATGCGCGGCGCGATGCCTTGCGCCTCCAGCCATCGATCGAGCCGTGCGCGCAGCGACGAATGGCCGGTCGGCAGAAGAATCGGCAGCGAGGCCAGACTCTCCGGAAAATGATCGATGGCGCTCTTGCGCACGATGGAAGCCGGCCCGTACCAGTCGACCGGCGAGGCGATCAGCCGCTCGCTCGTGAGGCGCAGATTCTGGTTGTGCGGCGCGGGATGACTCGCGAGCACGAGATCGAGCCGATGCAGCGCGAGTTCGCCGAGCAGTTCGTCGGTTTCGCCTTCGTGACACAGCAGGCGCAGCGAAGGATTGCCGAGCACCGGCGCGAGCAGTGCGTGCGCGGCAAGCTTCGAAATGCCGTCCGACAGCCCGACGGCAAGCCGCGCGAGCGTGCCGCTCGCCGCTTCGCGCACTTCGTCCTGGATCAACTGACCGATCTGAAAGATTTCCTCGGCGCGCGCGAAGGCCGCCTGTCCCGCTTCGGTCATCGTGACACCGCGGCCGGCCGGCTTCAGCAGTTGATGACCGAGCGATTTCTCCAGTTCGCGCACTTGAGCGCTGATGGTCTGCACGGCCATGTCGAGCCGCTCCGCCGCGCGCGCAAAACCGCCTTCCTTCACGACGACCCAGAAATAATGCAGATGACGGTAGTTGAGCATGCGTCGGATGTCCTGTTCGATACATCGAAAAAACCGAAGTATGGTTTCGATTATCGCTGATTTTTTCGAGAGCGAGACAAGCCGATCATGGCGCGATACGTCCAATCAATCAATTCTTCCGCACTCATGGAATATCTTCTTTCGCTTGCCGCCGATCCCGCCGTCTGGGCGGCGCTCGTCACGCTGATCGTGATGGAAGTCGTGCTCGGCATCGACAATCTCATCTTCATCTCCATTCTCAGCAACAAGCTGCCCGTCGCGCAGCGCGCGCGCACGCAGCGAATCGGCATCATGCTCGCGCTCGTGATGCGGCTCGCGCTGCTCGGTGCGGTCGCGTGGATCACGCAACTGACCACGCCGGTGTTCTCCGTGCTGGATCACGCGTTCTCGTGGCGTGACCTCATCCTGCTCGCAGGCGGCCTGTTCCTCGTCTGGAAGGCGACCAAGGAGATGCATCACCACGTCAGACGGGATCACGACGACGCTCCGGGTGTCATGTCGAGCGTCGGCAGCATGACGGCGTGGGCGGCGATCGGCCAGATCCTGCTGCTCGATCTCGTGTTTTCGGTCGACAGCATCATCACGGCGGTCGGCATGACGGAGCATCTGCCGATCATGTATATCGCCGTCATCTTCGCCGTCGCGACGATGCTGTTCGCTGCGCAACCGCTCTCCCGCTTCATCGAACGCAACCCGACTATCGTGACGCTCGCGCTCTCGTTCCTGCTCGTGATCGCGATGACGCTGATCGCCGAAGGTTTCGGAACGCACGTGCCGAAGGGCTACATCTACGCGGCGATGGGCTTCGCGGGATTTGTCGAAGGACTGAATCTGCTTGCAAGGCGCGCGAAGGGCAAGCGGGAAGGGAGCGCGCGGGCGCAAGGCCGCGCCCGGCTCGACAGCGTGTCCGGCTGAATTCGAACGAACATTCGCCTGCCGATGATCACCGTGCGCCGACCCGCAGTCCACGCGATACGGCCGGGAATTTGCCTTGCTTCTCGCACGGCAAGTGGCTACGTTATGCGATAGCGAGCGCAGGATTCCTTTCGGTTCCCGAACTATCCGCCGATGAATCCGCGCGTCGCGGCCATGGCGATCAATCGTCGACAGAATGGAAACAACCAAAGCCGGCGATTGATCAGGCGTACACCCGCGGCCTCGCTTTCCTCGGAATGCAGGCGACAGGAGGGAACGATGAGCCCGCATTGGGAGATCGGCACGGCGAGCGAAGGGTTCGAGCCCGTCGCGCCACGCGCGCTCGCGGCGGTCGCGCGGATCGATCCGTATATCGTGTGGGCCAACGCGACGCGCTATCGCGACCTGGGCGGCATGCCGCGCGGGCGCATGCCGATCGCCATCGAGATGAAGCAGGGCGGCGACACCGCGCAACAGTTCGCGCAAACGATCGAGCAAAATGGCTGGCAGCCCTGGATCTGGATGTCGGCGCTCTATCGCGATCCGCCCGCGGCGCTCGCGGCGACGCGCTTCTGCACGGCCCACGTGACGCGCGAGTTCTATACGCATCTGAATACGCATCTCGCGGGCAGGTTCGAACGCTTCACGGAAGCGCTGGCGATCCCGTCGCACGTCGACGCGCGCGCGCAACGCGTGCCGGCCGATCATGCGCCGATGCGCGAGGGGCTGGGCAATGCGATCGTCGGCGTATGCGATGAAGATGTCGCGTTCACGCATCCGCGCTTCTCGGAGGATGCGGCCGGAACGCGCACGCGCTTTCAATGTTTCTGGAATCAGAACGATGCGGCCGACTCCGCGGCGGGTCTCGGCTACGGAAGCGAGTTGCTCAAACATCAGATGGACGCGCTGCTGGACGACGCACGCCTTCATGCCGAGGCGGCGCACGCGGCCGGCGGGGCCCGCATCTACGGATTCGCGCACGACGGTCCGGCCGCTGCCGAGCTTGCGGGCCGTTATCCGTCGCGCGTGCTACGGTCTGCCGATTCGGCGCAATCAGGCGACGATCGCGACGCGCCCTTGCCGATGATCGGCGTCCAGCTCAAACGGCGCCTGCGCACGATGCGCGACGCGTTCGGCCCCTGTCCCGATGCGGAAGTGCTCGACGCCGTCCGCTATGTCGTGCAGCGCGCGCAGGACATCGGCGGTGCGGGGTGTCATGCGCTCGTCAGCCTGAATGCCGGGAACGTCGCTTGGCAGCAGGATGGCAGTTCGCTCATCGAAAGCGCGCTCGACGAACTGATGGACACCGGCGCCTGCTCCGTCGTGCTGCCGTCCGGAAACATGGATCTGTCGCGCTGCCGTGGCGCGTTGACCATCGCCGGCCGCGATCAGGCGGACTTGCGCTGGCCGGTGCGCGCGCATGCGCCGTCGCCGAGTCTCGCGGAGATATGGTTTTCCAGCGATGGCGACGCGCCCCGCGTCGACGTGCAGATCGTGCCGCCCGACGGGATCGCGAGCGCCTGGCTTGCGCTCGGCGACATCGGCAAATACACGCGCGGCGGCGAAGCGATCTGCACCGTCGTGCATCTCGGACGCGGCGCGCGCGGCGACGGGCACATGATTCTCGTCGCGCTCGCGCCGACCGGCGCGCGCAGCAGCACGCGCCGCGCCGCCGCGGGCGAATGGCTCATCCGCCTGAGGAACAGCGGCAGCGCAACCGTCACCGCCTATGCATGGATGCAATGCGACGATTCATCCGACGAGACGCCGCTCGTCGTCCCGTCGCACGAGCGCGGCGCGGGCCACTGAGCGCGCTCAGCCGCGCGAATGAAGCGCGATGATCTCCTGAAGATCGAGATCGTGCTCCAGCGAGTGCAGCAGTTCGTCGTGAATCTCGCCTGCGCGATGCATTCGCAGCAGTTCCGCGCGCCCGGCCGCGAGCGCGGCGAGCACGACGTCGTAGTGAGCATGGCGCGCTTCCGTCGGAAACGCCTCCATGCTTTCGAAACGCCGGGTGAGCTCCGCGCGATACGTATATTGCTCGAGCAGTCGCGGATGGATCACGGTGCCGTTCGCGTCGTGCACGAGCGGCTGGATCGCCGCCAGTTGCGCGGTTTCCATGCGCGCCCATGCCTGCGGCTCGGTGAGATGTCGCGGCGAACGCTCGTGGCCGCGCGTGAGCGAGAGCAGCGCGATGAGCGGGCCGATCGTCGCGCCCTGAAGAAGCACCGTGACGAGAATCACCGCGAAGCCGGCAAAGAGAATGAGATCGCGGCCAGGCATCGTCTCGGGCAGGGAAATCGCGACCGCGAGCGTCACGACGCCGCGCATGCCGGCCCAGCTCACGACCGTGGCCGCGCGCCAGTCGGGAACGGCGGCGCCGGCTTCGTCGGGCTCAGCGCGTGTGCGTCCGGTGACGGTCCACGCGATCCATTTCAGCGCTTCGACGCCGAATACCCACACGAAGCGCGACAGGATCACCACGGCGATGACCGCCGCCGTCGCGGGTCCGAGCAGCGAGAATGCATCGCCGACGCCGCCGAGCCGCACCGCGATGCCGCGCAGCGACAAGCCGATCAGCACGAAGACGAGCGCCTCCAGCACGAACACGACGACCTGCCAGAACGCCGTGCCGCGCATGCGCTGCGCCGCCGTGAACACCTCATGCTGATGCCAGCCGACGACCATGCCGCACGTGACCGTCGCGATGACGCTCGACACGCCCAGCTCTTCGCCCGCGATATAGCTGACCCACGACGTGAGCATCGACGTGGTGATGACGAGGTAATCGTCCTCGAGCGAGCGCATGAGCTTGACGGCGATGAACCCCGCGACGATCCCGACGACGACGCCGCCGATCGCGAGCCCCGCGAAGCTCGCGACGGCGCGCGGCGCGCTGAACACGCCGCTCATCGCGGCCACGAGCGCGAAGCGGAACAGCACGAGGCCGGCCGCGTCGTTGAGCAGGCTTTCGCCTTCGAGCAGCACCATCAGACGACGCGGCAGCGCGACGCGCTCCAGCACGGCCTTGGCGGCGACGGCGTCGGGCGGCGAGACGACCGCACCGAGCGCGAAGCACGCGGCCCACGGAAGCTCGGGCACGACCAGATGCACCGCGATGCCGACGACGAGCGTCGTGAACGCGACTGCGCCGATCGCGAGCAGCAGGATGCCGCTCAGGTTGCGCTTGAAGTCGTCCCACACGAAGAAATACGCGCCGTACATCAGCAATGGCGGCAGGAACACGACGAGCACGAGCTCGGGGTCCAGCTCCAGATGCGGCAGGCCGGGCACGAACGCCATCGCGACGCCGCCGACGAGCAATGCGGCCGCCGGCGGCAGACGCAGGCGCTTCGCGAGCACTTCGAGCGCGATGATCGCGATCAGCGAGACGAGCACCAGATTGAATGCCGTGGCGGCGTGCATGAAATGTCCTCGGGTTGCGGTGGAGTTCCTGTGCTGCAGTGCGCGGCGGCCCACGCAGGCGCCACGCTTCGCGCTGCTACCATCGACGCGGGGCCGGACCGCGAGCCGGGTCATCGTATCCGAAAGGGAGGGGAAATGAGACGAAAGTCGTCGGGCGTGGCGGTGGCGGCGGTGCTGGTGGGCGTCGCCGTGGCAGCCGTGGTTTATATCGCGAGCTTCGGCAGGTCGCGTCACGCGGATGCGCCCGTGCCCACGCCTTCCGCGCTCGCAGCCCAGGGCGACGCCGCGAGCACGGCGGCTTTCGGGAACGCACCGAAGAACCCGGAAGCGGCGCAGGGCGAACGAACCGCCGCGCGCTGATGCACCCGGCGTCCAGCCTTTGTCGCACGCGCGCCACATGCGCGTGGAACATGGCACGCCCGACAGGAATATGACTTGCTGCCCGACGATGCCATTCCAGGCTTGTCGGGAGCACTTCGCGATGGGACACCATCCCCAGCAGGTTCCGCCCGCCGCGCTGCCCGTCGACGCTCGCGGCATGATCGGCAACATGAAGACGGCGGCGCTCGTGTCGCTTTCCGGCGCGATCGACTTCATGTGCTTTCCGCGCATCGACTCCCCCACGCTGTTCGCCGCGCTGCTCGACCGCGAGCGCGGCGGCGCTTTCTCGATCACGCCGCGCGCACCCGGCGCCCGCGTGAAGCAGATGTATCTGCCCGAGACGAACGTGCTGCTCACGCGCTTCATGACCGGCGATGGCGTGTGCGAGCTGCTCGATCTGATGCCGGTTGCATCGAATGCGACGCGCGCCGGTGCAGTGCCGAACTGCGTGCTGCGCATCGTGCGGCTCGTGTTCGGATGCATGACGCTCGACGTGCGGTGCGATCCGCGTTTCGATTACGCGCGCGCGACGCACACGGCGCGCACGGTGGAGAAGGGCGTCGAATTCCTGTGCGACGATGGCTCGCCGCCCTTGCGACTGCTCGCGAATGTGCCGCTTGCGCTCGACGGGCAGAGTGCGTGCGCGACGCTGGATTTCAACGAAGGCGATTGCGCGTGCTTCGCGCTCGGCGATGCCGACGGGCTTGCCGACATCGAGGCGCGCCACGATGCGATCCTCACGGACACCATCGATTACTGGAAGGCATGGTCGTCGCGCTCGACGTATCGCGGACGCTATCGCGAAGTCGTGCTGCGCTCGGCGCTGACCCTGAAGCTGCTGAGCTCGGAGGAATTCGGCGCGATTGTCGCCGCGCCGACCTTCGGCCTGCCCGAGGCGCAGGACGGCTCGCGCCGCTGGGATTATCGCTTCACATGGATACGCGATGCCGCGTTCTCCGTCTACGCGCTGCTGCGCCTCGGCTACACCGGCGAAGCGGAGCGCTTCATGAAATGGATCGCCGAGCGCAGCCGCGATTGCAGCGCGCACGGCCAGTTGCGCGTGATGTATTCCGTCGACGGCAGCGACGCGCTCGCGGAAAGCGGCCTGACGAGCCTCGCGGGCGAAATGCCGGGGCAAGTCGTCGTCGGCAACGAGGCGCGCGAGCAGATTCAGCTCGATGTCTATGGCGCGCTGCTCGATTCGGTCTATCTCTACAACAAGTACGGCGCAGCCGTTTCCTACGATGGCTGGCGTCACGTGACGCGCACGGTCGATTACGTCGTCGAACACTGGCGCGAGGCCGACAACGGCATCTGGGAGTTTCGCAACGGCACGCGCGCGCTGCTGCATTCCCGCCTGATGTGCTGGGTGACGGTGGACCGGGCGCTACGGCTCGCCGAGAAGCGCTCGCTGCCCGCGCCGCTCGCGCGATGGTTCGAAACGCGCGATGAAATCCATCGCGATATCCACGAACAGTTCTGGAACGACGACATCAAGAGCTTCGTGCAGACGCCGGGATCGGCCACGCTCGATGCCTCGGCGCTGATGATGCCTCTCGTGCGCTTCATCGGCCCGAAGGATCCGCGCTGGATCGGCACGCTCGATGCGATCGGCCGTGACTTGCGCGTCGATCCGCTGATCTTCCGCTATACGCGCGGCTCGGTGCTCGACGGCCTGCCCGGCACGGAAGGCGGCTTCTCCGCGTGCTCGTTCTGGTATGCGGAGGCGCTCGCGCGCGCGGGCCGTGTCGACGAGGGACGGCTCGTCTTCGAGAAGATGCTGGCGTACGCGAATCACCTCGGGCTGTTCTCGGAGGAAGTGGCGACGAGCGGCGAGGCGCTCGGCAATTTTCCGCAGGCGTTGACGCATCTCGCGCTCATCAGCGCGGCGTTTCAGCTCGACAGGAATCTCGACCGCGTGCACGTTCCCTGGACGTGATCGATCTGCGCGAGAGGTCGGGCGACGCTGTATCCTTTCTGCACGCTCAGCCAGTGAACGGAGGATCGGCGCATGAACGGCAAGACGGTCATGGCGTGCATCGATGCGGCGCATGCGTCGCTCAGGGAACATGCCGACGAAATCGCATCGCTCGATCAGGCGATCGGCGACGGCGATCACATCATCAATCTGCTGCGCGGCATGGATGCGCTCGTCGCCATGCGCGCGCAGCTCGAAGCGGAAGCCTTCGCGCCCGCGCTCAAGCTCGCGGCGGCGAAGGTGCTGTCCACGGTCGGCGGCTCGTCCGGGCCGCTGTTCTTTTCGATGCTGACGGGAATCGCGAAGACCTCGACCGACGATGCGGGCGTGGCGGAGTTCGCGCGCGCCTTCGCGGCGGGCGTCGACGCGGTCGGCCAGCGCGGCAAGACGGGCACCGGCAGCAAGACGATGATGGACGTGCTGATGCCCGTGGCCGAACACTTCACCGCGATGGCCGATGCGCGCGCTTCGAAGCACGATGTGCTGACGGCGCTGCCGCGCATCGCGGAAGAAAACATGCTCGCCACGCGGGACATGCTCGCCACGAAAGGCCGTGCGTCGTTCCTCGGCGAGCGCTCGCGCGGTCATGTCGATCCGGGCGCGCGCTCGAGTCAACTCATGATCGGAGCCGTCTGTGCGCGCATCGCGCAGGACGATGCCTGAGCATAAAAAGGAGCAGGGGACATGAAGAAATTCATCAATCGCGTCGACGATTACCTGACCGAGAGCCTCGCGGGTTTTGCCGCGGCTCATGCGGACCTCGTCACGGTCAGCTTCGATCCGCTCTACATCGTGCGCAAGACGCTCAGTCCGGGCAAGGTCGCGATCATTTCGGGCGGCGGCTCCGGGCACGAGCCGTTGCACGGCGGCTTCGTCGGACACGGCATGCTCGATGCCGCGTGTCCCGGCCAGGTCTTCACATCGCCGACGCCCGATCAGATGATGGCCGCAGCCGAGGCAGCGGACACGGGCGCCGGCGTGCTGTTCATCGTGAAGAATTATTCAGGCGACCTGATGAATTTCGAAATGGCATCCGAGTTGTGCGAGATGCCGAACGCGTCGGTGCTGGTCAACGACGATGTCGCCGTCGAGAATTCGAGTTTCACGACCGGACGACGCGGTGTCGCGGGCACGGTGATCGTCGAGAAGCTCGTGGGCAGCTTCGCGGAGACAGGCGCCGATTTGCAGGCATGCCGGGCGTTCGGCGAGCGCGCGGTCGCGCGCATCGCGTCGATGGGCGTCGCGTTTTCGAGCTGCACGGTGCCCGCCGCGGGCAAGCCGACCTTCACGCTCGGTGGCGATGAAATCGAAATCGGCGTGGGCATTCACGGCGAGCCGGGACGCAGGCGCGCGAAGTTCGAGACCGCGAACGCAATCGCGGATGAACTGCTGACGGCGATCGTCGACGATCTGAAGCCGGCGGCGGATGCACCTTTGCTGCTGCTCGTGAACGGACTGGGCGGCACGCCATTGTCGGAGCTCTATCTGCTTTACCATGCGGCGCGCACGTGGCTCGACGGACGCGGTTTGAGCGTCGCGCGCTCGCAAGTCGGCGCGTTGACGACGTCGCTGGAGATGGCGGGTGCTTCGATCACGCTTTGCGCGCTCGATGACGAAATGATGCGTCATTGGGATAGTCCGGTACATGCAGCGGGATTGCGCTGGGGGATGTGAGCGTCGAAGGATTTGTGTTCGGCGCGCGGTTATTGAAATCGTCGGTGCAATCAAACTGAAGCGGGCGTCGTGCTGTGGCCGGTCTTCTCGCAGTCGTGTTGCGAAACACCATGACCCTGTCGCTGTAGAACGCACCGGGCTTGGCATGGCGCTGTATGTAGGCACGCGTGACCTCGAAGTAGCTGCGGTGCGACATCTGTACTTTGCCCAAGTACGACATTACAACTTTGCCGCAACAACAAAATGAACGCTAATTTATGTTATGTTAAATTATCAAATTCAGGATTAAGGCGCGACGCCTCCCGCAACATCGGAGCATCAACGCTGACGCCGTTTTGTAGGTGCGCTCGCCGAAGTGCGCTTCGAAAGCTGCACGCAGTCGATCGGTCGTCTGGATCCTCTGCAGACGCAGCGTCGTCGACCCATGTGAGCCCCGCCCGATGAGTTTGACCTTGAGGCTGTCGCCCGCCGAAAGAACCGTGCCGCTTCGATATCCTACCGTGCCCGCCGCGCCAACCATGACATGCTGGCCACGGATCACATCGGGCTTCGGGAAGCTTTTGGCCGTGCCGTCTTCGATCATGCTGCGGGCGTCGCGCGCGGCTTCCTCGACGGGCTGAACCACCGCCACCAGAGTCCCGCGCCAGGCGTCCCAATGCGCAGCCATCAAGCGCGCCGCACCCATTGGCCAGGTCACATGCATGTCGTGCCCGCACGAGTGCGCGACGCCCTCCTCGTCCTTTTTCCTCACTGTGCTCGAATAGGGCAATCCAATCGCTTCCGCCATCGGCAGCGCGCCCATGTCGGCGCGCAACATCGCGGCCGAGCTTCTCGACGTAGTCCGCGGCTATCTCTGCGGCGCGCACCTCCTGCATCGACAGATCGGGATGCTGGTGCAGGTCGCCGTAAATCGCTTCGAGTTCGGGCAAGAGCTTTTTGATGGAGTCCGTGTCGCGTCCATCAACGTCGTCGTGATCTATTCGCTTCACACTCGCCGATCGAGAAATCGAATTCGACGAAGCCGTCGTTCCGATGCTCCCCGAAGCGCGCGCAGCGCCGGGTGATGTCGAACGCGCGCGAGAACGTTCGATCGCTGTCTCCTGGTGTCTTGTGTCGATCGCCGCCTGTGTCGATTAACGATTTGATCGAGATCCGGCGTGTGGCCCCCATAAGGCAACACCCATGCCAATCGATGTTCATCGGCCAGACAATCGCAGTGCCCGATTGTGCCGAAGATCATGTGAGACAAGTCAATGCGGCATCGAAGCTCTGGGCTGGGTCATACGGCGACGCCCGGCAAACGCGCCCTGCCGACTTGATGAAATGCTCGAAAAGCGCGTGGTTCAGCGCGCTCTTCGTTGATCAAATCCGTATCAGGGAACGCACTGATAGCGTCGCTTCCGCAATCGACTAACCATGCGCCGACGCATTGCGCACCACACGGACATCGCCTATCGTGCGATGAGAACGACCCCACAGCAGGAGAAACATGCTATGTCACGCCGCGAGAAAGCGCTGGCGAACGCCCAGGACGGCATGTCGATGGTCGCGCCCAAGGGCGCCCCGGTCGACAGCCTTCGCTATCCCGACATCGCGGATCTCATGTCGCGGCTCCACTTCTCGCCCGGCGATGGCCGCATCTGGCTCGACGAGCAGCGCATGGTGCTCGTTCATACCGGTGCGATGGGCTCGATGCGCCGCGAGCTGATCGAAAGTCTCGGCATCGATGCCGCACGCGGCCTGCTCACACGCATGGGCTACAACTCCGGGGCGCGCGATGCCGAGCTAGCGCGCCGCGTGCGCCCGGAGAACAGCATCACGGCAATGTTCGCGGTCGGTCCGCAGTTGCACATGCTCGAAGGCATGACGATGGTCGAGCCGGTGCGTCTGGAAATCGACGTCGAGCGCGGCCGGTACTACGGCGAATTTATCTGGAAGAATTGCGCGGAGGACGAGGAGCACATCCGGATCTACGGCATCGGCGCGGAGCCGGTGTGCTGGATGCAGCTCGGCTATGCGGCGGGCTATACGAGCGTGTTCATGGGCCGCCCGATCCTGTATCGCGAAGTGGAATGCCGCGCGCTCGGGCAGCAGCATTGCCGCATCATCGGCAAGCCGGTCGAGGAATGGGGCGAGGAAGCCGCTGACGATCTGCGTTTCATGCAGGCGCAGGCCTTCACCAAGGGGCTGTCCGCGTCGGGCGCGCGAGGTGAAGGCGCATTCGGCGACGAGAACATGGTCGGTGCATCGCCCGGCTTCAACGCCGTGTGTCACATGATCAAGCGCGTCGCGGGCACGCGCGCGACCGTCCTGTTCCTGGGCGAAAGCGGCGTCGGCAAGGAAGTGTGCGCGCGCACGCTGCACAGGATCAGCGCGCGCAGTGATGGCCCCTTCGTTGCACTGAACTGCGCGGCGATTCCCGAAGCGCTCGTCGAATCGGAGCTGTTCGGCGTCGAAAAGGGTGGCTTTACCGACGCGACGCAAACCCGCCCCGGGCGCTTCGAGCGCGCGCACGGCGGCACGCTCTTTCTCGATGAAATCGGCATTCTCAGCATGACGGCGCAAGGCAAGCTGTTGCGCGCGCTGCAGGAAGGCGAAATCGAGCGCGTCGGCGGCACGGAGACCAAGCGCATCGACGTGCGCGTGGTCGCCGCGACCAATCTCGATCTGCGCGACGAAATCCGCGCGGGCCGCTTTCGCGAAGACCTGTACTTCCGCCTGAACGTATTCCCGATTCGCGTGCCGTCGCTGCGCGAGCGCCGTGAGGATCTGCCGGTGCTGCTCAATCACATGCTGCGCAAGTATCGCGAGCGGCACGAGCGCGACGTCACCGGCTTTACACCGCGCGCGCTCGACGCATTGCTCAACTACGGCTGGCCCGGCAATATCCGCGAGATGGAGAACATCGTGGAGCGCGGCGTGATTCTCGCCAACGACGGCGGCGCGATCGACATCGGCCATCTCTTTACGAGCGGCGAGACCATCGAGACCGAGAGCTTCGGCATCGGCAACGATGGCTCGCTCACAGCGTCACGCTCACTCCTTGCACGAACTGGCGAAGCGGGCGACGAACTCGAGCGCGTGACGCGCAAGGTGAACAGCCTGCTGCTGGGCATTGGCGGCGACGCGGAGCCCACATCGCTCGACGACATCGAGACTGCACTGCTCAAGAGCGCAGTGCAGCGCGCCGACGGCAATCTATCGGCAGCGGCGCGCACGCTCGGGATCACGCGGCCGCAGTTGGTCTACCGGTTGAAGAGTCGGGGACTGAGGATCTAAGAGGGTTCCACCTCTTCGATCCTGAGGCGTACCGCCGGTCACTGCCGGCGGCACGCGATGTCCGGGAGACGCTCCAAAGCACCTTTAGTAACCGGAGATTGACCCGGTCCGCTGGACACGTGGATGTCATGTCCAAATTGCGCGTCGAGCTGCAAGGTGGGTGAGACGACGATCTGCTGAATCAGCTTCGCGCGATTCCATGCGCTCCAGGCTGAGCGTATCAACAGGCTCTCATCGAGGGGCGCCGGGCGGCGGGCGGGAACACTCGCCACGAGCCGTCGTCGTGCCTGAAGAAGAAAACCACGAGCAATCCGGTTGGCCGGTCGGACTCCATGCAGACATAGCGCCCCCGATCCGACGACGTGCGGCTGAAGCGTACGACCCGAGCCGGCATCATCGACGTGGGAGCAAACCACTTCTCGACCAACAGACGCAAAGACATCGCACCGGTATTCATGATCCACTCCTACTACGTTCCATCCGCGCTCGCGAGCACCTCGCCGTCTGACGCCCGTGATATCGACGCTTTCATGCAGTCCGGGCGACACGATCCTACTAAGGCAACCAATGTGCCAAGGCGTGACCGGATGCAGAAGGATCGGCGTCAGGGACCATGCGAACACGTCGGATGCGCTACGGGAGCAGGCGTCACCGCACCATTGCGCGACGGCGACGCCCTCGTGCTCGCGAGAAATCGATCAAAAGGTCAAATGCGCGGCTTCGAGCTCGATCAATTCGGTATGCGGGAATACCCTCGAAAGCTCAACTTTGGACTTCCTCGGACAGCCGGCGACTGTCTCATCGTCATGGGCGCGCGAGTGCCCCGGACGCGCTTCATCATGCAGACCGGCAACCTCGATTCCCTTACGTGATCGTTCTCCCACACACCATGAGTTAATCAGAGAACGCGCTGGATTTACGTGAAGTTATTTCTGGGAAGGAACACTCGTGTCGTGCGTTAGAAATTCGTTTGATTACAAGTCTTCCTTGCTTGAGGGGACGAAGTTTTGCTTGAAGAGGCGCTCGGATTCGCGGAGACCCTCGTCGGTGAACACAACGGACTTTGCCTTATCGACGGGATCGCCGATCATGCATCGTTCACGAGGCCGGTTCATCACATCCCAATCGAAGCTTTTCCATGCACGGCTATGGTCATGCAGCGTCAGGTAAAGAAGTGCGAGGTATGGAGTCGTGGGTACGTCGCTTAGCAATGCCCGGTGCCAGCGGCAGCATGGGCTGTGTGCGAATAATTCAATGAATTTCCAGCTCACGACGCTGCTATCTCAACCCAACAACGCACCCGAAATCCCCGATCAAAAATTTTCGCCCAAAAATCCCCACAACGCGAATTTTTCCCCTATAATTCGCGGCTTCCGTAGGCTCGTAGCTCAGCTGGTTAGAGCACCACCTTGACATGGTGGGGGTCGTTGGTTCGAGTCCAATCGAGCCTACCAACGACATTCAGACGCACCGTCGCGATCGAAGTCGCCACGGTGCGTTTTTCATTTGCGCACAGCTTTCGATTACGAATCAGCGCGCGTCAGTCCCAGCAATTGCGGAACGCCACCGCGACGATCACCGGCACCGTCAGCACGAGCGGAATCGCGAAGTACGGCACTTCCAGATGGACGATCCACGTGTAGATGAGCCAGGCCACGCCCAGCGCGAGCGTGGCAAGGCCGATGAGCGCCGTCAGCACGTTGAGCGTGCGGGGCGTCATCCGCTTGCGGGAGGCTTCTTTGCCCGAAGGAGTTTCCATGGCGGCGAGCGCGTTCGAGCGCAGGTACAGGTACGTCTCGATTTTATACCGCCCTGCCCGCCACCGTCGTTCGATTCCGGCCTTTTGCACCGTCTCCGAAAGTGAAATAACCGCGCCGCCAGCACCGCGCCAAAAACGTCCTGGCGTTCGCGACGCCGCTAATTCGCTGGTCCGCTAACATCGTAGTCCGGCAGTCAAACAAGGAGCGCACGGCATGATCGACGATACCGACAAGAAGCACCTCATCCGCTGCATCGAACTGGCGCAGCAAGCGCTCGACGACGGTGACGAGCCCTTCGGCTCGATGCTCATCGCAAAGGACGGGCGCGTGCTTTTCGAAGACCGTAATCGCGTGAGCGGCGGCGATCAGACGCTGCATCCCGAATTCGCAATCGCGAAATGGGCGGCCGAGCATGTGCCGGAAGCCGAGCGCAAGGAGGCGGTCGTGTACACGTCCGGCGAGCACTGCCCGATGTGTTCCGCGGCGCATGCGTGGGTGGGATTGGGGCGCATCGTCTATGCGGCGTCGAGCGAGCAGTTCACGCGCTGGCGTGCCGAACTCGGTGCGAAGCCGGGGCGCGTGCGTCCGTTGGCCATTCAGGAAGTCATCGAAGACACGGTCGTCGACGGTCCCGTCGAGGAGTTCGCCGAACGTGTAAAAGCGCTGCACGTGGCGCACTATCGCAGGCACGGCGGCTAGCGGTGCGCGCTCAGCAATGGATCGTCATTGAAACGCCGGCCGCATCGGTCTCGATCACTTCGGGCAGATAGAACGCCTTTCCCGAAGCGATGCGGCGTGCGGTCCATAGCACCGCGAACGCGTCGAGCACGTCGTCCCGCGAAGCCTGAGCGGGCCTGCGCGCGGCCAGCGCCGTGTCGATGACACTGCCGAAACACTTCGCGAGCAACGCGTGACGCAACGCGAACCCCGGCGCATGCGCCTTGCTCTCGCGCAGGCCGTGCGCCGGTCCGCCCTGCTCCATCTGCATGTGCATGAAGCTCAGCTCGGGATGCACCTCGAAGACGCGCATCGCCGCATCGTGATGCGTGCGCATCACGTCATCGACTTCCGCGATCTTGTTGCGAATGTGAAATGCCTGAATGGAAATGCGCTTTCCGGATGCCGCGTAATTGACCGCACACGCATCTTCATAGCTCGATGCGCCTAATGCCGCACGTACCGGCGGAGAAAAAACGGAGCTTGCGCGAGGACGCCCGAGCAGCTTGCGGGCCCGCGTGTCGCACGTGCGAATGCCATTCGACGCAAGACCGATCGGAATATCGACGGCGACGATTGCATTCGCGCCTTTCCAGTCGAGCAAGTCTGCGAAGTTGTCGATAACATTCGCCGCGATCGCTCCGGTGGTCCCGCATTGCTTCACGACGAACCAGCCTGCCTTGCAGCCATCGACGCCGAACAGATCCGCATGTATATCGAGCTTATCGTTCATGCAGCGATCGTATCAGCGATCATTAGCTCATGCGTCCCCTTCCCTCACCGAAGAAGCGTGCCTGCACAAAGCCGTGACTTCCATCGACATATACGGAAACAACGGCAGACGGCTCAACACGTCGTGCAGATGCGCGGGGCTTTCGACATCGAAGATGCTGACGTTCGCATAGCGTCCCGCGATGCGCCACAAATGCCGCCATACGCCTTCGCGCTGTAGCTGCTGCGCCATATCCTTCTCTTGCGCCTTGAGCTCGTCCGCGCGCGCGGGCGCCATATCGTGCGGAAGCTTGACCGTCATCTCGACGTGAAACAGCATGTTCGCTCCAGAAGTTATCCAGAAGTTATCGCCGCTCCGCCGTCGCCGGCGGAGCCATGACACGTGACCCGGTTCAGGCCGCGGCGCGCACGCGGTCCACTTCCGTGCCCGGCACGTCATCGCGTTCGCCGCACAGCGTGAAGTCGAAATCGATCAGCGCGAAGCGTCCTTCCACGCCATACGACTTGCCTTGCGCGCCTTCGGCTTTTTTCACTTCCGGCACGAGACCGTCGCGCGTCGCGAAAGCGAAGTCGTCCCACAGATATGGATCGCCGTCGATATTGATCTGCGTCGTCAGCTTGCGATAACCCGGCGCGGACACGAAGAAGTGAATATGCGCGGGACGATGGCCATGCCGTCCGAGCTGATCGAGCAATTGCTGCGTCTTGCCGCCAGGCGGCACGCTATAGCCGACCGGCACGACACTCGTGAATGCATAGTTGCCTTCGCTATCGGTGCGGATCGAGCGGCGCAGGTTGAACTCGGACTGCGACTTGTCGAAGTGCGAGTAGTTGCCGAGATGATTGGCGTGCCATACCTCGACCAATGCATTCGCAAGCGGCTTGCCGTCCTTCGTCAGCACGCGGCCGCGCATCACGAGCGTCTCGCCGAGGCTCGTGCCGTCGTCGAGGCGCGCATGTCCGACGGATTCCGGCGCGCCAGCCACATAGAGCGGACCTTCGATCGTACGCGGCGTGCCGCCTTCGAGCCCGGCCTTCGCTTCCTTTTCGTCGAGACGCGCATCGAGGAAATGCTCGAAGCCGAGACCCGCCGCGATCAGGCCGAATTCGCCGCTCTGGCCGGTTTCGCCGAGATAGTTGAGCGCGGCCCAGAACTCGCCCGGTGTCACGTCGAGGTCTTCGATCGTATGGAAAAGATCGCGCACGATACGGTTCACGATGGTCTTCGTGCGCGCATTACCTTCGCTCGTGGCGCTCTCGTTGATCTTTTGCAGCAGGGCGTCGATGGTTTCTCTGTTCATTGTCGATGTCTCCTTGAATCGGTATGAGTGGGGTGCTGCGATGATCAAGCCGTTGCAACGAATGCGCCGCGCGTCGAATCGCGGCGCATGCGTTCGATACGCTCCCAGTCGAGCGTGATGCCGAGTCCCGGCCCTTGCGGCAAATGAAGTGCGAAATTCTCGTAGCGCAGAGGCTCGACGAGAATGTCCTCGGTGAGCAACAGCGGCCCGAAAAGCTCCGTGCCCCAACGCAATGCGCCGAAGGTGCTGAAGAGTTGCGCCGACG
The DNA here is from genome assembly GCF_905220305.1 of Caballeronia sp. J97. Taxonomy (NCBI): domain Bacteria; kingdom Pseudomonadati; phylum Pseudomonadota; class Betaproteobacteria; order Burkholderiales; family Burkholderiaceae; genus Caballeronia; species Caballeronia sp. J97. Next base: position 133,381 of record NZ_CAJMZL010000003.1, read on the forward strand.
CGATCGTGCCGATCGCCCCTTCGAGCATGGTGCCGCCATAGAGATCGATGTTCGCGGCCTGCGCGATCGACGCGACGCTCGCCGCGCCCGTCAAGCCGCCCGATTGCGCGATCTTCACGGCGAAGCAATCGGCTGCGCGCGTGCTCGCGAGCGCGAAGGCATCCGCCGGACCGTGCAGCGCTTCGTCGGCCATGATCGGCACATGCGCGAGCTTCGTGAGCCGCGCGAGCCCCGCATGATCGTTCGCGGCGATTGGCTGCTCGATCAGGCTCACGCCCGCATCGGCGAAACGCGTCGCGGCCCATACGGTATCGCTCACGCTCCAGGCCTGATTGACGTCGACGCGCACTTCACCCCGATCGCCGAGCGCATGCTTGATGGCGACGACATGCTTCACGTCGTCGGCGACGGCGCGCGTGCCGATCTTCAGCTTGAATACGCGATGCCTGCGCCGCTCGAGCATCTGCTCCGCCTCGTCGATATCGCGGCCCGTATCGCCGCTCGCGAGCGGCCACGCCACTTCGACGCGGTCCGTCACGCGTCCGCCGAACAGCTCGGACAAGGGCACGTTCAGGCGCTGCGCCTGCGCATCGAAGAGCGCGGTTTCGAGCGCGCATTTGGCAAAGCGGTTGCCCTGGAAGAGATCGCGCACCCTGGCCATCGCGGCGCCCGGCCGGCTCGCATCCATTCCCTTCAGCAAGGGCGCGAAATACGTATCGAGGTTGACCTTGATGCTTTCGGGACTTTCCTCGCCATAAGCAAGCCCGCCGATGGTCGTGCCTTCGCCGGATCCGACGATGCCGTCGGTGCAGGTGACGCGCACGATCACGAGCGTCTGGCAATTCATGGTGGCGACCGACAGGCGGTGCGGGCGAATCGTCGGCACATCGACGAGCATCGTTTCGATCTTTTCGATGCCGATGAAGGGGAATGACACGACTTGCGTCTCCGTTTCGGTTGAGTCCGCAACGAAATTAAACGACGCGATGTTATCGGTCAAATCAATCATATATGGCGATGCGCATCCATAAGATTGATTAAAGGATTCGATGAAACAAGCGAAAAAGCCCGGCGGGGAATCATCCCGGCCGGGTCAAAGCACGCCTCGGAAATACTTAGAAGTTATGCCGTATGCCGAGCGTCACAGACAACTGGCGATCGCTGTTCGAGTTCGGCAGATTGGGAATCTGCGCGTAATTCGCCGGACCGCCGGTCGCGGGATCGATGCCGAGTCCCGCGCCCACCGCCTTCTGCATGATCGCCACACCATACAGCGCGGTGCGCTTGGACAGCGCGTAGTTCGCGCCGACGTTCACCTGATGAAAGCGCGTCGATGAAGAGCCGTCCGGCTTCGCGTTGTTATAGATGTAAGCGAGCCCCAGTTGCAGGAACGGCGTGGCGGCATACGTCAGATTCACTTCGCCGATATCGAACGCGATATTGCGGCCTTGCGGATTGGCGCTATCGGCAAAGTACTGACTATGCTCCAGACGGCTATGCGTATAAGTCAGCGCTATCGTGGCCGGCCCGATCGCATACGATGCGCCCGCGCCATATGCCTTCAACGCTTCCGCATTTTGCAACTGGCAATAGAGCGCCGACGGATTGGAACAGGCGAAGTCGCCGATATAGCCGTTCGTTCCGCCCAACGCGGCATCGAGCGGGTTGCGCAGATTCAGATAGCCCGCGCTGATGGAAACCGGCAAGCGCGTGTATGCCGCCGCAAGCGAGTATCCGCGCCGTTGCGAGAAATCACCCGCCACACCGCCCAGGCTATAGGTGCCGCCTACCGAGAAACCGTTCCAGTCCGGGCTCGTGTACTTGATCGCATTGTTGAAGTTGAACGCTTCATTCAGGTTATCGACGTCGCCGATGTGCGAGCCGTAGAGTGTCGCCCATGAATTGCTCGACACATAAGGCCCGAGGAAGTCGGAATACGAATCGTACTGACGCCCGAACGAAAGGGTGCCGAACTGCTCGTGCGCGAGACCGACCCATGCCTGACGATTGAAAAGCGCCCCACCCTGAACGAGACTTCCCGTTCCCGTATAGAAGCTGTTCTCCACGTTGAACTTCGCCTGCAGGCCGCCGCCCAGATCTTCCACGCCAAGCAAGCCGAAGCGCGACGGCACCAGATTGCCGCCGGAGAACGCGAAGTTATGCCCCGAGCTGACGCTCCCGTCCGCGTTGGTGACCTGTTGATTCGTCGTATAGGTCAGCCCGGCATCGACGGTGCCGTAGAGCGTCACATTGCTTTGCGCCGATGCGCTCGCGCACACGGCGAGCGCCGCCGTCGAGACGAGCTGCCGCGCGATCGTTTTAGTTGTCATGCAAGCGTCCTCACGCGTAATTGATCAGCACCGATTTGGTTTCGGTGTACATGTCGATCACCGCGCGTCCGAGCTCACGCCCGAATCCCGATTGCTTGAAGCCGCCGAACGGCATCGCGTTATCGAGCAGCGAGTGGCAGTTGACCCACACCGTGCCCGCCTTGATGCGCGGCACGAGCTTGTGAATCGCCGAAAGGTCATTGGACCAGATGCTCGCGCCGAGTCCATACGGCGTGTCGTTCGCCTTCGCGACGACGCTGTCGATATCGTTGAACGGCATCGCGACGAGCACGGGACCGAAGATTTCCTCGCGCACGACTTTCATCGAATGATCGGTGTCGACGAGCACCGTCGGCTTCACGAAGAAGCCCGCGCCTTCCTTGCGCGCGCCGCCCGCGATCGCACGCGCGCCCTCATCGCGTCCCGCTTCGATATAGCCCAGCACGCGATCCATCTGCCGTGCGGAAACGAGCGGACCGATCTGCGTCGATGCATCGAGGCCCGGCCCCATCGGCAGGGATTGCGCGATAGCCGCGACGCGCTCCATCACGCGATCGAATACTTTCTCGTGCACATAGACGCGCGAACCCGCGGTGCACACTTGCCCCGAGTTGAAGAAGATCGCATTGGCGACGCCTTGCGCGGCCTTGTCGATATCGACATCGGGAAGCACGATCACCGGCGACTTGCCGCCGAGCTCGAGCGACATGCGCGTCATGTTGTCGAGCGCCGCGTGACCGATGGCCTTGCCCGTCGGCGTCGAGCCGGTGAACGCGATCTTGTCGATCCCCGGATGACGCGCGAGCGCCGCGCCCGCGGTGCGGCCGAGGCCCGTGACGACATTCACGACGCCCTTCTCGATGCCCGCCTCTTCGATCAGCATCGCGAGGCGCAGCGCGGAAAGCGGCGTGTCCTCGGCGGGCTTCAGCACGACCGTGCAGCCCGTCGCGAGCGCCGGCGCGAGTTTCCACGACGCCATCAGCAACGGAAAATTCCACGGAATGATCGCGCCGACGACGCCCACCGCTTCCTTGCGCGTATAACCGAAGAAGTCATTCGAAGGGCTATACGGAATCGATGCCTCGATCGTGTTGCCTTCGATCTTCGTCGCCCAGCCGGCCATATAGCGGAAGCATTGCGCGGCCATCGACACGTCGAGGCCAAGCGCCACCGTCACCGGCTTGCCGTTGTCGAGCGATTCGATTTCCGCGAGTTCGCGGGCGTTCGCTTCGATGAGATCGGCGACGCGCAGCAAGAGGCGCTCTCGATCGGTCGGCTTCATGCGCGACCACGCGGAGTCGTCGAATGCACGGCGCGCGGCTTGCACGGCGCGATCCACATCGGCTTCGTCGGCGCTCGGCACGCGTGCGAGCAGTTCACCATCGGCGGGATTGATCACGTCGAGCGTCGCGCCGCTTGCGCTTTCCACCCACGCGCCATCGATCGACATTCTCTTCGCCGACACGAGGAATGCGCGCGTCGAATCGAGCATCGCGAGATGCTGGCTGTTATTCATCAAGGTGTCTCCTAGTAGTGTTCCGGGACGGCGTTGACGCCGTTCTCCTGCAATTCCTTCACGAGCTTCATGCGGGTGCGCGCCACATCGGTGAGCGCGGGCCGGCGATGCGCCGCGATTTCTTCCGCCGTATAGGGCTTGAACGATGCGGGCCGCGACTGCACGTTCATTGTCGCGAGCAGCCAGTTCAGGACGTTGGCGAGTTCTGCATCGCTCAATGCGGAATTGGCCGCACCCGGCACGCGCATCACGAACTGACGTCCCTCGGGCAGCGAGACGAAATGGCCGAGCGAGTCGCGCAAAGCGGGGACCTTGCCGGAAATGCCCGAGCCATCGGCGGTGTGGCATCCCATGCAATTGAGCACCCAGTCCTGACGCGCGCGCGCCGCGTCGTACGTCTGAGCCCGCACCTGCGACGAGGCCGCGATAAAGAGCGCGGCCAGCGTCGCGGCGGCGAGGACCGCGCGCGGCTTCATAGCCCGAGGCCCTTCACGACCGCTTCGCGATGCTGATGCACGGCGGTCTGGTCGAGCGGTCCCGTGCGCCATGCCTTGACCTCGGCGACGTCGAAAGGCTTTGCCGAGCCGTGCTGCGCGTTCAGATCGAACACGACGTAGTTCAGCACGTCGGCGATCTCTTCATCGGAGAGTGATGCGAAGCTCGGCATCTTGAAGTTGTAATTCTTCTCCTTGACCTTGATCGGACCGAACATGCCGTACATCACGGTGTGTCCCAGTTGCGCACGGCCATCGGGCGTGCCCGCATATTTGCCCGGATACTCGACGAGCGGCGGCGCGAGTCCGTCCATGCCTTTGCCGCCGGCCTGATGGCACACGGCGCACTTGCCGTCGAACGTCGACTTGCCGCCCGGGTAATGCACCGTCTGTGCGAATGCGCCAGAAGCGAAGGTCATCGCGCCGGCGGCCAGCGCCGCCATCAAAACACTTGCAGTCTTCATTGCGTTGCCGCTCCCAACAGAACCGATACCGAGCAGTGGTAATTCGAATTGCCGTTCGCCATGCACCAGTTGATATCGTTATTGAGCGATAGCTTGTAAAGCGGCTTCTCGCGTTCGTTGCGATTGCAGAAGCAGCGGCCGCAACTCGTCTTGCCGCAGCAGTCGTTGTACGACACGATGTAATCCGAGCCGTCGTGCGGATTGCGGCATGTGCCGATCCACGTAATCGGCGAAGGCGTCGTGCCCGGCGGGCAGCTGCTCGAAGTGCCGCCGCAGCAGCTACAGAGCCAGCCGTCGATCGCGCAATACTTCCAGTAGTCGCAGCTCGTCGGGTCGTCGCTCGCCGATGCACCCGGCTTCTTCGGTTCGGTCGCATACGCGGTGCGATCCACCGGCAACAGCGGCACCATCGCCGACCCGACCAATACCTTCCCGAGCTTCGCCATCGCACTGCGCCGCGAGCTGCGCTGCGCAACGCCGCGCGCCTTATGTTCGAAGAATGAATCCAGCCATTTCATGGACGCTCACCTGTAGGATTGAATGATTTATTGGCGTCTTCAGGCGTGTTGCCCGACTTGCCCTTCATGGTCGTGGTGCGCGTGGTCGTCGTGCTTGCCGTGCACGAACTCCTGCAGCGACGCGACACCGCGTTCTTTTGCTTCGAACAGGCTTTCCAGATGTTCACGCGTATTCACGAGACCCTTCGCGCGGACCTTGCCTTCGTCGTCGAGCAAGACGGCATAAGGCAGCTTGCCGATCTGATAGGACAGTCCCAGTTCCTGCGACAGCACATACGGATATTGCGAAAGACCGGACTTGCGATAGAACGCGGCGTGTTCTTCGAATTCGCCGTCGCTCGCGAGCACGATGTCGACTGCGCCTTCGCGCGCCTGGATCGACGGCAGCAAGGGCAGCAGCTTCTTGCAGACCGGGCACGTCGGCGAAAGGAAGAAGACGAGCGTGTTGCGCTTCGAGTTGGACAAGCCGCCGACCTTCACCGCGCGGCCGGCGATATCGCCGAGCTCGAACACCGGTGCGACGGCGCCGACTGCCGGCCCCTTGTCGATCATGAGCGCGCCCGCGGGCATCATGCGTTCATAGAGAATGCCAACTTGGCGAACGAGTGCGAGACAGATCGCGCCGAGCGCGAGCAAGGCGGCCCACGACAGTGCGGCCGAAATCATCAGGGCGGTTTGCATCATGAATTCCTCAGTGAATCGAGCTTGGGAAGATTGACCAGCAGCACATCGAGCGTGAACCACGCGGCGACGGCGAAAAGCGTGCAGGCGCCCGCGCTCAGGTAGTCGAACCACATGAGCGCGCGGCCGGTTGCGGGAACGAGCGCGGCGGCCGCGAGCGCGGCCAGCATCAGCGCGCGGGCCACATGCCACCAGCCGATCGATTTCGGCGTGCGCTCCGATGCGCGCGCGGCGATGAAGCCCGAGCAGCCGCAATCGATGTCGGTATGACCGCGCAACACGTTGATCGCGAGCGCCGCGCCGAAGAGCGCGAAGAGCGCGACCAGCACGATGGCGCTGACCACGCGCGTGTCGGCGAACAACAAACCGATTGCGCCCGCGGTTTCGAGTGCCGGAAACACGAACGACAAGGGCGTCACCGCAAACGACGGCAGCAACGCGAATGCTTCGAGCGAGGCGCGAAAGCGCGACGGCTCGCGCCACTTCGGCGCCGTGCTCGCGAGCGCGATGATCGTCGCGGACGCGATGCACACCATGAGAATGACGGGATCGATCATCGCGTCACCTCAGGGGTTGAGCAGCAGCGTCGACGTCGTGCCGAGTTGCTTTTCGACGTGCTGGCGCTTGCCGGTTGTCGCATCCATCACGACGAGATCGGAAGTCGGCGTGAGGCCGTAGAAGAGCGGCTTGTCGTCGGTGCTGACCTGGATCGAGAGCAGCGGATCGATCTTCTGCTTCGCGAGATCCCAGCGCGCCACGCGCTTCTTGCTTTCCGTGTCATAGACCCAGATTTCCGTGCCCGGGTCTTTATGCGAACCGTCCGCGCCTTTGTGCATGGCCACGTACAGGCGATGGGCCGCGGTATTCAGCGCGGTCTGCTGCAGACCGCCCGGACGCCAGCCCGCCTTGCGCTCCTGATCGCTCAACAAGGACCATGACGTGCCGAATACCGGTGCGTCGCCCGAAAAGTCGGCCGTGCGCACGTTGCCGTGGAAAGTCGTGAAAAGGTACTTGCTGCCGTCACGCACTGCGTTGATGAACGCGGGATCCTTGTCGACGTCGATGAACGCGTCGGAGAGCTTCCGGCTCGCCTCCTTGCCGTCCGCGCCGAGCTTCACGGTCAGCGCCTTGCCGCTTTCGCACAGCGCCGAGAAGCGGTCATTGCCGCTCGGATAGGCGAGCACGCAGCCATCGGTATCGATCTCGCCGAGCACCTTCTTCGCGGCCGTATCGATCACCGTGACCGATGTCGACGGCGTGATGTTCGACACATACAGGCGGCTGCCGTCCTGCGAAAGAATCGTGAGGTAAGGCGTCGGCACGGTCTGGCCGTGCTTGGCCGGAATCTCGATTTCGCCGGTCACTTCGAGCGTCGTGTTATCGACGATCTCGACCACGTCCGTGCGCGCGCCGTGGCTGCCGCGCGCGAAATACGTCGTCGCGACGTAGCTCGTCTTGTGATCGGGCGAGATCGTGAAGCCCGGTGCGAAACCGGCGTCGATCTCGCCGAGGAAGCGTTTCGTGTCGCCGTCGAATACGTGAACACGCGCGTCGGTCATGCTCGCGAACGAGACGTCCGTCACGAACACGCGATGCGGGCTATACGGCGGAACCTTCGCCACCGTCAGCTCTTCCGGCTTTTCGGCCGCGCCCGCGTGTGGCTGACACGCAAGCAGTCCATACAATAAGGCCCCCATCGCGGTGACCAGCCGTCTCATCTCCATCTGTGCTCTCCTTGTTTATCGTCGGGACGACTCTAAAGATGACAATAAAAAAGAGCACTTCGGAACCGGCAGCGCGTGCGTGCCGAAACGGAGCATTCGAAAGGGAGCCGACAGAGACGCGCGGCCATCGCGTGTTCAGGCCACTTTCGATGCGAGATCAGGAAAAGGAAATGCCGATAACAGGCCGCTGCAATGCGGCCTGCTATCGGCATCCAGGGAATGTGCCGCGCCGGTTATCGGGCGCGCAGCGTTTGCGAGGGAAGCTCGCCGAACAGGCTTTTGTAATCGCTCGCGAAGTGGCCGAGATTTGAAAATCCCCAGCGCATGGCGGCTTCGCGAACGGGAATTTCGCTTGGCGATGACGTCGTCAGGAGTCGTCTCACTTGCGCGAGCCGCACCGCGCGAAGATAACTTACCGGGTTCATCTGCGTGACCGATTGAAAGCTGTTTTGAATGGTCCGGCGGCTCACGCGCAGCTTCTCGCAGAGGTCCAGCACTGAAATCGGCTGCTCAGGACGCGCAAGCACGAGATCATGCGCGCGCCGGACAACGTCGGCGCGGCATGCATAAGTGAGCCGGTCCTCGCGCGTCGGCACATGAAATGTCAGCAGATCCAGAATACTTTCCGTCACGGTTGTCGTGAAGCGATGCGCGCCACCGTCCGACAAGAAGGGATCGGGGTCCGCCAGCACGGCCTCGACCGCCGCGATGATACGCTTGCCCGCACGCGCGCCGGCCGCACCGGGAATGCTGAGCACGTGCCGGCTGAGCACTTCGTCCTGGACATCGACGCCCGCCACGTCCGCTGTTGAAGCGAGCAATTGCGCGTCGACGGCAACGCCGAGCATCGACATGTTGGGGGGCGAATGCAGCAGGAACTCCTTGTCGCCGGGCGCGACCACGAGCGCGTTCTCGTCGACGCGCACGCCCTGAAACGAGAACGGCGCACCACCGCCGAGCACGAGTCCGAACGTGACGAATCCCGCGGGCAATTGGCCGCGCTGAACGATACGAACGTTCGCGGATTCCTGAAAGACCTGCACGCCCGCCACCGATACCTGCTTCACCGTGCTGCGAAACGCGCCTTCGCCTACCTGGTCGTAGCGCTGGTCCCAGCCCGTCAGCGCGTGGGCGTGGCGGTCGGCATCCTCGAAGCTTTCATAGTTGGCATACATGCCCTGCTCCTGCTACTTCTGTCGCCGATCATGCGACTGCTTATAAGTTTTCGATTTTTTGTCGTCAAGCTATCTATTTTTTTCGTGTGGCGCTCGTAACGCAATGCTAGGAATGCACGATTGAAAAACGCGCGCCCGCGTGCATAGGCGAACGCGCGTTCGCGCATACTTCAGAAATTACTTTAAAACTTGTGCCGGATGCCTACGCGCACGGTGCTCTGACGATCGCTCGTCGATGGCGTGAGGTTATTGATCGCGGCGACCGCGGCCGCTCCTGTGGAATCCGTGCCTGATGCCTTCTGATATACACCGATCAGATAGACATCGGTTCTTTTCGAAAGGAAATAGTCAGCACCGATCGAACCCTGATAATACTTCGCGCCCGGATTCGCGCCGCTCGCGGAATCGGCCTCGCCGCCCTTCGTATAGTCGAAAGCCGCGCCCAGCAAGAGTGCGGGCGTCGCCTGATACTTGAAGTTGACCTCGACGTTATCGAAATGCGCGTTGCCGGCATAGCCGCGCGGATTCGGCCCTGAGTTGGCGGTGTCGCCGAGATTCCTGAACTGCACGTTCGAATATGTCGCACCGACCGTTGCCGCGCCGAACGAATACGCGGCGCCCGTCGCGATCACCTGATAAGTTCGCGCCGATGCATAGCCGCTATAGACAGGCGATGCAATGAAGTTCGCGCTTGCGGTCGGCGGCGTGCTCGCGCCGTTGTCGCCGAAGAAGCCGACGTTCGGATTGCGCGCATTCAGATAGCCGACGCCGAGCGTCAGCGGCCCGTTCGCATAGCCCGCGCCGAGCGACCAGACCTGATTGCGCGAGACCTCTCCCGCGACGCCGCCGAAGCTATACACGCCGCCGAAAGTGAAGCCGCCATAGTTCCGGCTCGCATACTTGACAGCGTTGTTCACACGATAGGCGTTATTGATGTTGTCGAGATCGCCCGGATGCGCGGCGAGATAGCCGCCCCATTGCGTGCCCGCTTCGAACGGTCCGACATAGTCCACCACCGAATCGTATTGACGCCCGAAGAGCACCGAGCCATATCCGCTCGACATGCCCACATATGCCTGGCGTCCGAACATCAGGCCTTGCGTGCTGCCCCGATTCTTCTGCCCAAGCGAGCCGTTGTTCAGATCGAAGCCGTTCTCGATGACGAACAATGCGGCGATTCCTCCGCCGAGATCTTCCTTGCCGCGCAAGCCCCAGCGGCTGGCTTGCATGACGCCGCTCGACATGTTGTAGAGGTTATGGCCACCGGAGTTGGACGTCCAGTTGAAGCCGTCGTCGACGATGCCATACATCGTGACCGCGCTTTGCGCGTGTGCCGCGCTCGCGACGGCGAGCAACGCGAGCGATGCGCCCAGGGTAAGTCTCATGCGTTCGGTCCTTATTTGGAGGCGTTGTGAATGGATTTGCGGATCGAAGTCTGCGTTCGCCAATCTGGCGCGGCAAATCAGTCAAAAGCGCGATCATCGATAAGGCGCGCTGATGCGATTTCATATTTGCCGCACTGATAACCGCATCCCTTTTCGGCGAATTTGACGCCGATATCTGTCGCACTGACACTGCCTGCCAAGCGAAGCCTTTCGAAAGCATCGACGCCCCACTCATTCCCCAAGCGAGCCCACATGTCTTCCGTTCACTCCCCGACTTCCGAGGAACGCGCCGCCTGTACTCAGGATCGGGCGCTCAACCGGATCGTCGTCGCTTCCGTCGCGGGCAACGCGATGGAGTGGTATGACTTCTTCGTCTATGGCACGGCCGCCGCGCTCGTGTTCGGCCAGTTGTTCTTTCCCGCGAATGCAGACCCGCTCGTCGGCACGCTTGGCGCTTTCGCCGCGTTCGCGATGGGCTTCGTCGCGCGGCCGCTGGGCGGCATCGTGTTCGGGCATATCGGCGATCGATATGGACGGCGCGCGTCGCTCGTATGGACGCTGCTCATCATGGGCTTCGCGACCTTCGGCATCGGCCTGTTGCCGACATACGATCACGTGGGACTGTGGGCGCCCGGCGCGCTCGTCGCGCTGCGGTTGCTGCAAGGCGTCGCCTCGGGCGGTGAATGGGGTGGCGGCGTATTGATGATCAGCGAGAGCGCGCCGCCGGAAAAGCGCGGCTACTACGCGGCGTGGAGCCAGCTCGGCGTCGGTGGCGGCTTCGTGCTTTCGTCGGGCGCGTTTCTCGCCGTTCAGGCACTGCCGCACGATCAGTTCATTTCGTGGGGCTGGCGCTTGCCGTTTCTCGCGAGCATCCTGATCTTCGCGCTCGGCGTCTATATCCGCCATAACCTGCCCGAGAGCCGTGACTTCGAAAATGCGGATCGCGCGGGCAAGACTTCCCATATGCCGGTTATCGAAGTCATCAAGCGCCATCCGAAAGAAATCCTGATGGCGATGGGATTGCGCGTGGCCGAAAACGGCGGCGCGTATATCTTTCTCGCGTTCTCGCTCGTCTACGGCAAGTTCGCGGGCATCGACAATTCGACGATGCTCACCGGCGTGATGCTCGCGATGGTCGTCGAAATGGCGGCGATGCTCTTATGGGGCAAGCTATCCGATCGCATCGGCAGAAAGCCGGTCTATATGATCGGCGCGGTGTCGCTCGCGCTGATGGCGTTTCCGTTCTTCTGGCTGCTGAGCACGCATTCCACACCGCTTGTCTGGCTCGCTCTCGTGCTCGGCACGGCGGTGTGTCATGGCGCGATGATCGGCACATTGCCTTCGCTCGTCGGCGAGCTTTTCAGCACCGAAGTGCGATATTCAGGCGTCGCGCTCGGCCATGAAGTCGCATCGATCTTTGCGGGCGGACTCTCTCCGCTCATCGCCACGGCGCTGCTCGCGCACTACCACGCGTATTGGCCGGTATCCGTCTTTCTGATCGTGCTCGCCCTCGTCACGATCATCACGCTGAAGTACACGCACGAGACGCGCCGCACGTAACCCGCGCTTCGCCTCCTTCGATATTTTCCGACTCGCATTCGCGCGGCGCTGGCCCGCGCGAATGTCTGCGCACGTCCCAAGACCAGCATCCCTCGGAGACGCACGATGCATTCCCCAAGCACCATGAAGCCAAACGGCAAGCGCTATACATACGAGTGGTATGTCGTCGTGATCTGCATGCTGGCCTATGTTTTCTCCTTCATCGACCGGCAGGTGCTCGCGCTCATGATCGAGCCGATCAAGCGTGACCTGCATCTCACCGACACGCAATTCAGCCTGCTGCATGGATTCGCGTTTTCGCTCTTCTACGCGGTCATGGGCATGCCGATCGCATATCTCGCCGACCGCTTCGCCCGCCCGCGAATCATCGCGGCAGGCATCGCGCTGTGGAGCGTGGCGACGGCTGCATGCGGCTTGAGTCAGAGCTTCGCGCATATGTTCGTTTCGCGCATGAGCGTCGGCGTGGGCGAGGCAGCGCTGTCGCCCGGAACCTATTCGATGCTCGCGGACTTCTTTCCCAAGGAGAAGATGGGCCGCGCAATCGGCATTTATTCGCTTGGCTCGTTCATCGGCGGCGGCATTGCGTTTCTCGTCGGCGGCTATGTCATTGCATTGCTCAAGCACGCGAGCGTGTTCACCTTGCCGCTCGTCGGCGAATTGCGCGCGTGGCAGTTGACCTTCTTTATCGTCGGTTTGCCGGGTCTTCTCGTCGCATTCGTTTTCATGCTGACGGTGCGCGATCCCGCGCGCAAAGGACTTGCGCAAGACGGCGCGGGCAAGGTGAAACGCGTTGCGATGAGCGATGCGCTGCGCTTCATCGCGAATCATCGCAAGACGTTCTTCTGCCACTACCTCGGCTTCTCGTTCTATGCAATGGGCCTGTATTGCCTGATGGGCTGGACGCCCGCGTTCTATATGCGCCGCTTCGGTCTCACGCCTGTCGAAACGGGCTATATGCTCGGCATCGTGATGCTCGTCGCCAACACGACGGGCGTGTTCTGCGGCGGCTGGCTCAACGACTGGCTGCTGCGGCGCGGGCGCACCGATGCACCGATGCGCGCGGCATGGATCGGCGCCGCATGCATGCTCGTTCCGGCCATTGCGTTCACGCAAACGACGAGCCTCGGCGCATCGTTGGCGTGGCTCGTCGTTGCGATGTTCTTCGCGTCCTTTCCGCTGCCGACTTCCGCCGCCGCGATGCAGGCACTCGCGCCCAATCAGATGCGCGCGCAGGTTTCCGCGATGTTCCTGCTCGTATCGAACCTCATCGGGCTGGGTCTCGGCACGACCCTCGTCGCGCTCATCACCGACAAGGTCTTCGGTTCGCCGCTCGCGGTCGGCAACTCGATGGCCATCATCGATGCCGTCGCGATCGTGCTCGCAGCGATGCTCCTCTTCATCGGTTGCAGGCACTATCGAACGAGTCTCGAACGCGAAGCGCGTGAAGCTCGCGTGACACTCGACACCCCTGACGCGCGCGAAAGCGTGCCGTCGGGCGCGACGACGACGGCTTGAACATATCCGCCATATTGATGTGACCCACACTTTTTAATCTATTTTGTTTATCCGGTGAGGGGCGTTACGCTCGACGCATCGTCCCCTTGAACACACTGGAAAGGCAGCATCATGCAAGCTCAAACCTTCAAAGTTCGCGTCGACGCGTTGCGCGAGGAAGCTCACGGCGTGCGCTCATTCAGCATCTCGCGTCTCGATGGCCTGCCGTTCGACACCTATGAGCCCGGCGCGCATATCGACGTGACGGGTCCATCGGGCATCACTCGGCAATACTCGCTGTGCGGCGATCCGGCTTGCCGCGACTCGCATCTCTTCGCCGTGAAGAAGGAAGAACAATCGCGCGGCGGCTCGCGTTCGTTGCATGACGAAGTCGGCATCGGCAGCGAGCTATCGGTCGGTGCGCCGCGCAATCTGTTTCGCCTCGAAGAAGGCGCGAGCGAGCATATTCTGATCGGCGCGGGCATCGGCATTACGCCCTTGCTGTCGATGGCCTATCGTCTCGTCGCGATCGGTGCGCCCTTCACGCTACATTATTTCGCGCGCGGCAAAACCCATGCCGCGTTCCTTCCGCTTCTCGCACGCGCGCCGTTCGACCAGCACGTCGAACTGCATTTCGGGGTCGAGCGTGAAGCACTCGCCGATGAACTCGATGCCTGTCTGCGCAACGCGGCCACGGATGCGCATGTCTATACCTGCGGCCCTGCTCCGTTCATGGACGCCGTGGTAGACACGGCGCAAAAACATCTGCCTGCCGCGGCCGTTCATCTCGAGCGCTTCAAGGCAGAGCCGCAAACCGAAACGCAAGCGTCGCTCGATAGCTTCGATGTTCGACTTGCGAGCACGGGTCAGACCGTACGTGTCGACGCCGCCACGTCCATCGTCGACGCGCTCGCCTCGATCGGCGTCGAAGTGGACACGTCATGCGGCGAAGGCGTGTGCGGCACCTGCATGGTCGATGTGGTGAGCGGCGAGCCCGAGCACCGCGACCATTGCCTGAGCAAGGCCGAGCGCGCGAGCAACAGCGTGATCTGCTGCTGCGTGTCCCGTTCGCGTTCGCCGGTTCTCGTTCTCGACCTATGAGTTCATAGCTTGTCGAAACCAGCGAGGATGTCGGTTATCAGGCCGCGCATCCACGCTATGCCTTCGTCCTCGTGAAAGTGCTCGTGCCAGTGCATCGTCACGGCCGCCCTGGGCAATTGAACGGGCAACGCGTAGATCCTGAACGCATCGTTGCGATTGAGGATATGCGCGAGCCGTTCGGGCAATGTCGCGAACAGGTCCGTCACCGCGAGCACGCCGGGGACGGCGACGAAGTGCGGCAGCGCGAGCGCGATATTGCGCCCGACGCCCTGCGCACGCAATGCATCGTCGAGCGCGTGATGGCTATGTTCGAGCGAGCGCACCTGCACGTGCGACGCCGCAAGAAACGGGTCGAGATTCAATGTCTCCCCTGCGGGCAGGCCTTTGCGCTTTCTCGTCATGCACACATAGGCTTCCTCGAATAGCAACGCGTGACGCGTGCGCGGCAATAGCGAAGGCAGATTGCCGATCGCGAAGTCGAGCCGGCTCGAACGCAATGCTTCCTCGATTTCCTCCACGGGCAAGGGCTCGACGAGCAGCTTCACGCGCGGCGCGGCTTCGTGCAGCGCCTGGCAGATCGCCGGCAAATACGCCATTTCTCCCGCATCCGAAAGAGACAGTCGAAACGTGCGATTGCTGGTCGATGCATCGAAACGCTCGGCAAAGCGCAGTGCTTCACGCACGGTATCGAGCGCACGTCCGACGATCTCGGCAAGTTCCAGCGCCACGGGCGTCGGCTGCATGCCCGCGCGCGTCCGGATGAAGAGCGTGTCATCGAACAGCGTGCGCAGACGGCCGAGCGAATAGCTCACGGCCGGTTGCGAGAGCGCGAGCCGTTCGCCGGCTTTGGTGAGGCTGCGCTCCTCCACGATCGCCTGAAAGACGCGCAGCAGATTGAGATCGACATGGTCGAGGGAAGTCATTGGGCAACTCTCAAGATATCGGCCGGATTTATCCAGCACCCGTTTTTTAATCGATTTGACGCATGATCTTCGCAAAGCGAGACTGATGTCAACGAGAGGATGTGCCGATCTACAGCGCCGTCCTCGTGTTAGCCGATCAACTTCACCCCACATCAATACGATGACTACGCCGACAACCCAAATCATCGATACGAGCGCGCTCGGCCGCCGCGCGCAAGCGGACCGCATCGCGCCGTCGCTCTATTACGATCCCGACCTTTTCGAAGCCGAGCTCGAGCGCATCTTCTATAAAACGTGGATCTGGGTCGCGCACGAAAGCGAATTGCCGAAGCCCGGCGATTTCGTCACGACGACCATCGGCCGCCAGCCGGTCATCGTCGTGCGTGACAAGACAGGCGCGGTGCATGTGCTGCAAAACCGCTGCCGTCATCGCGGCGCCACGGTATGCGAGGAGCACAAGGGCAACGCGAAGGG
Organism: Caballeronia sp. J97; assembly: GCF_905220305.1. NCBI lineage: Bacteria > Pseudomonadati > Pseudomonadota > Betaproteobacteria > Burkholderiales > Burkholderiaceae > Caballeronia > Caballeronia sp. J97. The sequence continues at coordinate 149,220 of NZ_CAJMZL010000003.1, forward strand.
CTTCACGTGCCCGTATCACAGCTGGTCTTACGCGCTCGACGGCACGCTGCGTGCGCTGCCTTACGGCGACGGCTACGAAGGCGTTTGCGAAAAAGGCGATCTGCCGTTGAAGAAACTGCGCGTCGGGATCTATCAGGGCTTGATCTTCGCGAGCTTCAACGAAGTTATCGAACCGCTCGAGGATTTTCTCGGCGGCGCCAAGCCGTGGATCGATCTTTTCATGAAGCAAGGTGCGGGCTATCCGATCAAGGCCAACGGCGAGCACAAGTTCAAATTCAAGGGCAACTGGAAAATCCAGCTCGAGAACACGACCGATCTCTATCATTTTCCGGTCGTGCATAAATCATGGATGAAGTCGATCGACGACGAAACCGCTGCGGCGATCACGAGCTTCATGACGAGCGACGATGCGTTCTGCCGCTCGCTCGGCAACGGCCATAGCCTTGCGGTGCTGGTGCCCGAGATCGTCGATCTCGACAAGGACGACGGCGCGCCCTTGCCGGAGCGCTTCAACGATCTGGCCGCGAAGCTCGCCGAAAAACACACGCCCGAAGAAGTGCGCCGCATCGTGCGCTCGCTGATGGGCGTCGGCTTCAATCTGAATCTCTTTCCGAACCTCGCGCTCTCGATGGCGTTCTTTCGTGTCTTGCGGCCCATATCGGCAGAGGAAACGGAGATTCGCCACGTCGCGCTCGCGATGGACGGCGGACCGGAAGAAGCGAATCGCGTGCGCCTGCGCATTCACGAGCATTTCCAGGGTCCGTTCGGCTTCGGCAGCCCCGACGATGCCGAAGCATGGGAGCGCGTGCAGCGCGGCTCGCACGCCGGCCCCGACGTGCCGATTCTCGTGAATCGCGGCCTGAATCGCGAAACGACCGCATCGAACGGAGAAAAGACCGCGCACGCCACGGACGAAACCGGCATGCGCGAAGCCTACAAGCAATGGCGCGCAATGATGGAGCAGGCATGATGGACGATCGCAACGCACTCTTCTCTCAACAGACTTTCGCGCGCGCGATCGAGTTCATCTGGCGCGAAGCCGAACTGCTGGATCGGCGCGACTATCGGGCGTGGCTCGAGCTCTGGGACCCGCGAGGCCTCTATGTGGTGCCGATCGATCCGAACGCGACCGACTTCGCCGCCACCCTGAACTACGCGTACGATGATCAGCATATGCGCGAATTGCGCGTGCAGCGTATGACATCGGGCTATTCGGCGTCCGCATCCGACGCGGCTCGCACGGTGCGCACCGTTTCGCGCTTCACGTTGTCGAGCGATAGCGCCGATGTCGTCGAAGTGAAGTCGGCGCAAGTGATCGTCGCTTACAAGCGCGGCGTGGCGACGATCTTCGCGGCCGATCTCACGCACAAGATCAGCATGGCCGACGGTGAACCGAAACTCGTGGAAAAGGTGATCCGGCTGATCGATTCGACCGAGGCGTTGAGTGCGATCGGCTTCCTGCTCTGATCGCGCAACCTCGTGTCAATCCGGGCGATGAGACCAGGTGAGCGACAAGGGCAACGCGAAGCAGCACTCGAGTCCGCCGCTCGCTGCGCGTTGCGCCCAGATGCGCCCTTCGTGGCGCGACACGATGTTCTTGCACAACGACAGACCGATGCCGTTGCCACCCGCTTTCGACGAAGAAAAACCGTCGAACAGGCGTTCGAGCGCATCGTCGGGCACGCCCGGGCCGTTGTCGATCACATGCAGTTCGGCCGTCTCGCCATTCATCGCGGTGGCAAGGGTGACGATGCCCGTCGATGGCTTCGCGCCGCTCAACGCTTCAACGGCGTTGAATGCGAGATTGAGGATCACCTGACCGATGAGCACGCGCTCGCAGCGTATCGGCAACGGCTCACGCGATTGTTCGATTCTGACCGTCACGCCTTCGTCTCGCGCGCGCAATTGAATGAAGTACGCGACATCCGCGAGCACGTCGCGCAGATCCGCCTGCGCCTCGACGGGTTCGCGCTTCACGATGAACTCGCGCACGCTCTTGATGATATGCGCCGCGTGTTCGGCTTGCCGGTCTGCCGCGCGCAGGCCCCAGATCGCGCTGTCGATGGAATCCGGCTGGGCAAGCCGCTGGATCGCGCCCTCGATGAAGTTGCGCACGGCGGCGAGCGGCTGGCTCAGCTCGTGAGCGATCGCCGTCGCCATCTCGCCCATCGCGTTATAACGCCCCGCGTATTCGAACATGCGTGCTTCGTTGCGGCGCGCTTCCTCTATCGCCACTTCGTCGCTGATATCGCGGAAATGCACCAGCGTTCCGTTCTCGATATCGATGCGCCTGCACGTGATGCGCAGCCATCGCTTCGCGCCGTCGCGACGCGTGATCGCATAACGTTGCGCGGGCGTCGAATGCTGGCGTGTCGCGCTGCGCAACTGCGCGATCAGCCGGTCGCGGTCCTCTCTCGTGCAGTAGTCGAGCGGGACACCGAGCGGCGCATCGCTCGCGACGCCCAGCACGCGCCGCCCCGATTCGCTGATGAAGCTCACCTTGCCGCGCGGCGTCAGCACCGCGACGCCCTCGCCCAGATCCTGCATGTATTCGCGCAAGCGTGTTTCATAGCGCCGCAACTTCTGGCGCATCGCTTCTTCCTCGCTGATGTCGCGGAACTGCACCATCACCACCGCACTGCCGGAAAGCTGCACATAAGTGGCGATGGCCTCGGACAACATGTCGACGCCCGCGCGCGAGCGATAGCACCATTCATAGCTCTGCGGGCCTTCCGTGATGGAGCGATCCATCGCATTCACTGCAATTTCGCGGCGATATTTGATGTCGTCGCGCGTCATGTCGTGCGCCTTGAGCGGCAGCAATTCCTCCACCGAGAAGCCGAGCGCGACACACGCCGCACGATTGGCCCACACGATGGCCTTCGTCCCCGCGTCGTGCAGCAGCACGCATTGCGTCAGTGCATCGAGCAGGCGGCGGAAATCGTCTTCGGCGGGGAAGTTCATATGGGAACGCGAGGCAAGCGTGGTGGCAAGGATAACCATAGCATCGGCGCGACTCACGCGTCGCTAAAGATTTCTTTAGACGACCCGGGTCATTCACTGAATTGCACGCTCGCCTTCCCAATTGTTTCGAGCTTTTTGGGTTTCTAGACTGGCATCAATGTGTGCGGCTCGAAAGCACTGCCACTCATCCTGTGAGCCAAACAAACGAAAAGGAGACGTCCCCATGTCAGCTTCCGCGACCGCCGTCGCTATGCGCGATGATCTGTCCACTCAAACCGATATCGTCACGCTCGACGATGTCATCGCCGAAATCGCTGAGCGCCGCGATGAATTCGACCGGCTGTCTCACGTGCCGCGCGATGTCATCGAAAACATGAAGCGTGCGGGCATCTATCGCGCGGCGACGCCGAAGCGCTTCGGCGGCGATGCGCGCGCGCCCGGCGAATTCCTTAACATGATCGAGCGCATCGCGGTCGCCGATGGCTCCGCCGCATGGGTCGCGAGCTTCGGTTCCGCGAATCTCTATCTCGCCGCGTTGCCGCTTGCGACTCAGGCAGAAATCTATGCGACAGGTCCCGATCAGGTTTTCGCGGGCGGTCTATTTCCCGTGCAGAACGCACAACCCGCGCCCGGCGGATTCCGCGTGAACGGCACGTGGAAATTCGCGAGCGGCTGCAAGGGCGCGGACTGGCTCGGCGTGGGCATAGGAACGGGCAAGCCGGGCGAAGCACCGGGCAAGCCGCGCACCGCGGTGTTCCGTCCCGCGCAGGTCGAGATCGTCGAGAACTGGAACGTCGTCGGCATGCAAGGCACGGGCAGTCACGACTTGCGTGTGACGGATCAATTCGTCGCTGAAGACTGGACTTTCGTGCGCGGCGGAACACCGACGGTCGATGAACCGCTGTATCGCTATCCGACCATCGCTTATGCGGCACAAGTGCTCGCCGTGGTCAACCTCGGTCTCGCGCGCGCCGCGCTCGATGTGGCAAATCACATGTCCGGTGGACGCAAGACGACGACCGGCGCGCCGCAACTCGCCGATCGCGCCTACTACCGCATCGAGCTAGCAAAGGCCGAGGCGCAATTGCGCTCCGCACGCGCGTTCTTCTATGAGTCGACCGATGGTGTCTGGCAATCGATTCTCGCGGGCAACGAAGTCACGCCGGACCAGGTGAGCCTGTTGCGGCTTTGCGCAACGCAGATCGCGCGCGAAGGCGCCGACGTCGTGAATCGCGCCTATCGGCTGGGCGGAACGATGGCGATCTATCGCACGCATCCGCTGCAACGCCTGATGCGCGACGCAATGGTCGTCACGCAACACGCATTTCTCGGCGAAGGCAATTACGACGGCGCGGGCGCCGTGTTCGTCGGCGTGCCGCCGATTCCCGGCTATCTCTGATCTACTTTTTTCGCATAACAACGGAGTAACGCTTCATGACCGAAAACCGAAACCTGCCTTTGCGCGTGCTGTTCTGCTGCGGCGTCACCCAGAATTTCTTCGACTTGCCGCGCGAGCAGATCGGCGAAGTATGGCAAGCCTACGGCAAGATGCTCGCCGCCGTCGAAGCGATGGAGAACGTGCGCGTGCTGGGCGTCATGGACGACGATCGCCTCGTCGTCGGCCAGTCCGACGGCGCGCCGTGGACCTTCTACATCATGGCCGACGTCGCCGATTTCGACACGGCCGTTGCAGTGTGCAATCTCTATCGCACGACGCCTGTCGGCGAATACAACTTGTGGCGCTATGGAAAGATCGAGGCGCGCGTCGGGCGTGCATTGACTGTTCCCCCCGCCGTAGCCAATAACGCATGACGCCATGACGCACATCACCATCGATGCGTTGCTCACGCGCCTGTGCACGCTCGAAGCGCAGAATGAAGTGCGCAAGACCATCGCACGTTATATGGCGCTATGCGATGTGCCTCGTGCGCCGCTCGAAAGCGAATCGCTTGCCGCCCTGTTCACCGATGACGCCGTGTGGGAAGGCATCGGCTCGCAATACGTGCGGAAGTTCGGGCGTCTGCAAGGGCCGGCGGCGATCGTCGACATGCTGCAAACTTATCTGCCGCCCGCGCCGCATTTCGCCACCAACGTGCATTTCCTGACGTCGGAACATATCGAGGTTCAGGGCGATATCATCAAAGGCCGATGGATCATGCTGCAGGCGTCGGGCTATGTCGATGCGGGGGCCGAGCTCATCGCCGCGCGGCTGGAAGTCGATTTCGCGCCTTCGACACGCGAGGAAGGTCATGCATGGCTGATCCGGCATTTCCGCACCGAGCGTCTCTTCGACGCGCCGTGGCAAGTGAACCCTCGCAAGGAGACGAGCGCATGAGCGCATTCATCAGCGAGTTCGATCTGCGCGCACACGCCGATGCCGATGGTCCTACTATCGCGATCAAAGACAGTATTGATATCGCCGGTTATCCGACGACCGCAGCGAGCCGCGCGCTCGCCGATGCGCCGGCTGCCGCCGAACATGCCGAGGTCGTGCAGCGTCTGCTCGATGCAGGCTGGCGCATCAAGGGCAAGGCCAACATGCATGAGCTCGCGTTCGGCATGACCGGAATCAACGACTTCACCGGGACGCCGAAAAACCCCCAGGACGCGACGCGCATTCCAGGCGGGTCGTCGAGCGGCTCCGCTTCGGCGGTCGGCCTCGGACTCGTCGATGCCGCGCTCGGCACCGATACGGGCGGCTCGGTGCGCGGCCCCGCGGCCTGCTGCGGCGTGATCGGATTGAAGCCGACTTTCGGTCGAGTATCGCGTCGCGGAGTTGCGCCCATCGAGACCACGCTCGACTGCGTCGGTCCGTTCGCGCGGGACATGCGGGTGCTGATCGCGGCCATGACCGCGATCGATCCGTCGTTCGATACGCGTAGCGCGCTACTTGACGCATCCAGGGCGCGGGTCGGAATCGTCTCGGTCATCGCGGATGCAAGTATCGGCAAGGCTGTCGAATATGCCGTACATCGCGCGGGATTCGCGTCATGCAAGGTCGAACTCGAATCGATGGCCGATGCTTTCGCCGCCGGTCTCGACGTCATCAATGCGGAGACGTGGCATGCGTTCGGCCATCTCGTCGAGACGGGAAAAATCGGCGCGGATCTGGATGCGCGTTTGCGTAATGCATCGAACACCACCGCCGCCGATCTCGATGCCGCAGAAAGCGTGAGACGCAGCTTCACGGCCCGCGTGGATCGTGCACTCGAAGATGTCGACGTGCTGGTGCTCCCTACTCTGCCCGCGTTTCCCATCACGCTCGAAGCCGCGCGCGCCGGAACATCGGTGATTGCGATGTCGTCGTTGATCAGGCCGTTCAATCTCAGCGGACATCCTGCCTTGAGCCTTCCCCTTCCTGTCGAAGGATCGCCGCTCAAGGCCGGCTTGCAGATCGTCGGGCGCAAGGGCGCCGATGAAAAGGTCTGCGCAGTCGCCGTGTATCTCGAAGCCGCGCTCGCTCAATAAAGGAACTCCAACATGTCGAATAGAATCGCCCTCATCACGGGCGCTGCGCGCGGCCTCGGCGCTGTAGTCGCGCGCCGCTTTCATGCCGCGGGCTACAAGGTCGCCTTGGCCGATATCGCAATCGAAGCAACGCAAGCACTCGCACGCGAGTTGAGTGCGGATCAAGGCAGCGCATTCGCGATCAGGCTGGACGTGACATCCAAGGCGGACTTCGAACGCGCGCGCGATGCCGTGCTCGAACGCTGGGGCCGCATCGATGTGCTCGTCAACAACGCGGGGGCATCGAAGGTCGTGCCGGTGATGGAGATCACCGCCGAACAATTCGATCAGGTTATCGACATCAACCTGCGCAGCGTGCTCTTCGGGTGTCAGGTATTCGGCCGCTATTTCGCGGATCGCGGCGCGGGCCGCATTGTCAATATCGCATCGCTCGCGGGGCAGAACGGCGGTTCGGCCACCGGCGCGCACTACGCGGCCGCGAAAGGCGGTGCGATCACGCTGACCAAGGTATTCGCGCGCGATCTCGCCGCACATGGCGTGACCGTCAACGCGATTTCGCCCGGACCGCTCGATCTTCCGATCGTGCACGAGAGCGTACCCGCCGACAAGCTCGACAAGGTGATCGCGGGCATTCCCGTGGGCCGTCTAGGCTCGGCCGACTATATCGCCGATGTCGCCGTGCTGCTCGCATCGCCCGATGCGTATTTCGCCAACGGCGCGTGCTGGGATGTGAACGGGGGCCTGTACATGCGCTAGCGTGCGTGTCATGCGCGATCGTCGCCGGGGGGACTCCATACTTCGAGCACGTCGCGCACGAGCGTGGCGATGGATGCCGCGCCGAGTTTGTCCTTGATGCTCGCGCGATGCACGTCGACCGTCTTGACGCTGATCGACAGATCCGCGGCGATGCGCTTGCTTGCCTTGCCTTCGATCACGCCGCGCAAGACTTCCTTCTCGCGCGCGGTCAGCGACTCGACGCGCTCGCGCAATTCGCGCTGCCGCTGATCCTTCGCGTGCCGCTGCGTCGCGAGCTTCATCGCACGCTGCACGCGATCGAGCATTTGCTGCGAGTTATAGGGCTTCTCGACGAAATCGATCGCGCCTTGCTGAAGCGCACGCACGGACATCGGGATATCGCCGTGGCCGCTCACGAAGATGATCGGCAACGTTGCGCCACGGCGATTGAGCTCGGCTTGCACGTCGAAGCCGCTCGTCTCGGGCATGCGTACATCGAGCACCAGGCACGCGGGACGGTTCGGGTCGAATGCGCGCAGGAACTCGGCGGCATTCGCGAAACCTTCCGACTTCACGCCGACCGAATCGAGCAGCCACGCCAATGAGGTGCGCATGCCGTTGTCGTCGTCGACGATATACACCACGGGAGCGGAAGAATTCATTGCGATTGCTCTTTCAATGCATGCGTCAGGGACCGTGCGCGCCGGGAATGCGGCTGTCTCATCACAAGGTCTCGTTTTTTGAAGCGTCAATGATAACCAGCCGAAATTCCCTGCGAAAGTCCCTTCTTTACTTCGATTAACGCAAATAGGTAAAAGCTTTAGTGCGCTCGGTAACGAGCAGTGCAGGCCGGCGGAACATGCCGATTTTTTTTGTGCGCTTCAGCGCGTACGCTTGATTCACGATTTGCTATATACAACCTGAACATGAAACGAACAGGAGACACTCCCATGTCCGCGCTGCCCCGTCCCGACCTTGCCGATATCGATCAGGCGCGCAAGCTGTTTCGCCAGGCCATGGCCCATCTGGGCGCTGCAGTGAACGTAATTACCACGACAGGCACGGCCGGACGCTGCGGCATAACCGCAAGCGCCGTGTGCTCGGTCACCGATGCGCCGCCCACGCTGCTCGTCTGCATCAACCGGTCGAGCGCGATGCATGCCGCATTCGTGAACAATCGCCATGTGTGCGTGAACGTGTTACCGGGTCACCTCGAGCAGATCGCGCGGCACTTCGCCGGTCTCACGCAATTGTCGATGGAAGAGCGCTTCTCGTTGCCCGTATGGGACGAAGGCGCGAACGGCGTGCCAGTTTTGCGCGATGCACTCGCGAGCCTGCAAGGCACCATCGTCGAAGCGAAAGAAGTGGGTTCGCACTCGGTGATGTTCGTGGAAACCACCGGGATCCGCGTGCGTGACGATGGCGACAGCCTGATTTACTTCGACCGAAACTTTCATCGCGTGCCGCGCGTGTGCGCCACGCAGTAACGTTTCGAGGCTGTCTCTGCGTCAATTGACTGCGGCAACGTCCGCTGCCTCTGTTCCATAACGCGATTGGAACGCGGCGCAACGGACCGCTTTCGAGGCTGACGCCTTGTCGGCCTCGCTTCCTTTCCCTCAGTGCATCGCGGAGAGCCGGGCATTCAACCGCGCCCGCGTGATCGCCGCGATCTGCGCGAGCGCCTCGTCCAGTTCCTGCTGCGTGCTGCGCCCGATGCGCCGTTCCAGTGCGCTGAAGATGCCTTCGCACGTGTAGTGCCGCACGCAAATGATGAACGGAAAGCCATGCCGTTCAAGATAAGCTGCATTGAGACGATCGAGTGATGCTTCCTGCTCGACCGACATCGCATCGAGCCCGGCGCTCTTTTGCTCCGCGTCGGAATCCGCCGTCATCGTTCCAGAACGGATGTTGGCGCCGGACAATAGCGGGTGGAGATTCAGAAACGCGCGCTGGCTCTTGTCATCCAGGTTGCGGATCACGTCCATCATCGCGTCATGCAAGGCGTTCTCGGACGCGAACGGCCGCACGCTCCACGCACCCTCCGCCGCCTGCGGAAAGTGCTCGAAAACGCTCGCGAACGCGCCGACGAAGGCCGTGTGATCCAGCGAGTTGACCGGCTCCAGATTGATCGAATGCGACATGAACATCTCTCCTATAGGCTTCGATGGCGATTCGTGCCGAGTATAGGAAGCACGCGATCGAGCGGCGAGACATCCGATCCTATTGACCACATAACAGAACGCGATAGCGCTACGCTCGATACATGTCGCGCAGCGCGCGCAGTTCCTGCGCGGCCGCCGTCAGCATCCCGCGAAGCCATACGTGCGATGCCGAGCGATGCCGCGACGGATGCCATAACTGATAAAAGCGCATGAACGGAAATTCGATCGGCGGATCGAGCACGGCGAGCGGGAGATGCTGCGCGTGATAGTTGGCGAAGTGCCGGCCTGTCGTGAGGATCAGATCGGTGCCCGGAATCAGGCTGGGCGCGAGATTGAAGTACGGACAGCTCACGCGGTTATCGCGATGCACGCGCATGGTGCTGAGGCCCGTATCGACGACGCCGCGCTGATCGCGAGAATACGGCGTCGGCACGATATGCGACGCGCTCAGATAGTCCTGGGCATCGAATTTGCCTGATTGGGCATACACGCTATCGCGGGCGACGATGCATACGACGTCGTCCTCGAGCAGCACCGACAAGTGAAGATGCTCAGGAGGATTGGGCCAGTTGCCGATGACGATATCCGGCGAGCCTTCGGAAAGCCCCTGTTCGTAGTTGAATGACGCCGAGAGCGGCACCGCGACAAGGCGCGCATGTGGTGCAGCACGCCTGAATTCGCGCACGACATGCGCAAAGAAGGGCGGCGCGAGATAGTCGGGCATGCCGACGGTGAAGCTCTGCTCGGTGGTAGCGGGATCGAAATGATCGTCCGACACGAGCAGGTTATCGAGCGCGCTCAAGGCGGCCTGCGCGCTCTGCGCCAGTTGTATTGCGCGCTCGGTCGGCACCATCACGTTCTTTTCGCGCGTGAGCAGCGGATCGTTGAAGATGGCGCGCAGCCGCTTCAGCGCCGAGCTGATCGCCGGCTGCGACTGGTTCATACGAATGGCCGTGCGCGACACGCTGCGCTCGCCGATCAGCGTGCACAGCACGCGCAGCAGATAGGTATCGAATGGATCGTCGGTGCGATTCATGGTGAGTTCCGTCTCTCTTTGTTCGCGTGGCCGCGCCGCTATTTTGCCAGCCGGCATCGCAGGAACCGCTTCATGCAGCGGGCGCTAGGGTAATCCATAGGTCGTGAAAAGCGCGGCGAAAAAACGCCCGGAGCCGCGTCAGACAAGGCGTTGCAACCTATATAGGTGTTGCTATGGGGCTTATTGGCCCGTCCCCCGTTCCCGATTTTTTGGCCGTTTCTATACTTGCTTCCAACCGAACGCACGGCCATGTCCGCGCGACTCAATCCGACTGGAAAGGAGAAACCATGTCGCTCATCAAACAGGAGATGCCGGTTTTCGCGAGCGAGGCGGAAAGCGCCGAAGCGAGCGTCTATCGCAAGGTCTCATGGCGCCTGCTGCCGTTCCTCGGCGTGCTGTGGGTGCTTGCATGGCTGGATCGCGTGAACATCGGCTTCGCCAAGTTGCAGATGCTTGACTCGCTGCATTTCAGCGAAGCGGTCTACGGTCTCGGCGCGGGCATTTTCTTCCTCGGCTACTTCCTGTTCGAAGTACCGTCGAACATGCTGTTGCAGAAGATCGGCGCGAAAAAGACGATCATGCGCATCACGATCTGCTGGGGCATCATCTGCATGCTGCAAACGCATGTCACCACGCCCACGCAGTTCTATATCCTGCGCTTTCTGCTCGGCGCATTCGAAGCGGGCTTCTATCCCGGCGTGATTCTCTACCTCACGTACTGGTATCCGTCGCAGCGGCGCGCACGGGCCTTCGGCACGTTCATGTCGGCATCGGCAATCGCGGGCGTGCTCGGTGGTCCCCTCGCCGGCTGGATCATGACGTCGATGAGCGGCGTGCACGGCATGTACGGCTGGCAGTGGCTCTTCATCATCGAAGGCATTCCGTCGGTGCTCGCCGGTGTGTTCGCGTATTTCTACATGACCGACAAGCCCGAGCAGGCGCGCTGGCTCTCCGAAGATGAAAAGCGCGTCGTGCTCGAGGCCCTGCAACGCGACAACGCCGCGATGGGCGAACGCGGTCACGACTGGCGCTCGCTCTTCACCAATCGGAAGGTGTGGCTGCTGATCGCGATCTTCTTCTGCCTGTTGTGCGCGAACTCGACGCTCACGTTCTGGATCCCCACCGTCATCAAGGATGTCGGCGTGAGCACGCCGATGGCCGTCGGCTGGATCGCGGCGGTTTCTTATCTGTGCGGCGCGGCCGGCATGATCATCAACGGCGCGCACTCGGACCGCAGCAACGAGGTGCGCTGGCACTTCAGCGGCGCGGCGATCGTCGGTGGCATTTCGATGGCCGTGCTCGCCGTGCTGATGGGCTTCGAAAAGATCTCGCCGGTCATCGCGTTGCTGGCCATGACGGCATCGCTCATCGGCACCATGAGCGCGATCCCCGTGTTCTGGCAATTGCCCAACCGCTATCTGGCGGGCAGCGCGGCGGCCATCGGCGTGGCGCTCATCAACTCCGTGTCCAATCTCGCAGGCTTCGGCGCGCCTTACGTCATGGGGCTCATCAAGAATGCGACCGGCAAGGTGACGAGCGGCCTGTATCTCGTGGCCGTGATCGAAATTCTCGCTGCGGTGCTCGTGATCGTCGGTATCCGCAAGCTCGGCAACAAACAAGAGGCCTGACATGCGCGACAAAGATTCTTCCCCGAGCTTCGACGTGAGCCGCCGTCGCTTCGCCCTGCAATCCGTCGCACTCGGCGGCAGCATGCTGATCGCGAAAGGCGCGCTGGCCGCCGATGCGCCCGCACCGAATCAGACGACGGGCCCGGTTCAACAAGACGGCCTGAGCCCGCGGCTTACGATGCACGGCCTCGACACCTGGCACGGGACGCCCGCGGCGGGCATGCGCGTCGATCTCTTCGCGATAGAAGACGGCCGCTCGAAGCTGCTGCAGACGATCACGCTTGCCGCGAGCGGCCGCAGCGAGCCGCCGCTCCTGATTGGCGATACGTATCGCGCCGGCACCTATGAACTGTTGTTGCATGCGGACGACTACTTCGCCGCGCGCAAGGCCAATCTGCCGCAGCCGCTATTCCTTTCGAAGATTCCGCTGCGCTTTCGCATCACCGACGTCAACCAGCGCATTCATCTGCCTGTGTTGTTCGGACCTTGGAGTTACAACTACTACCGCGGCAGTTGAACCGGACATATTCGAAACGCGAGATCAGGAGACACACCATGGCCGCAGGCATCACTACGCATGTACTCGACGTCGCGCTCGGCAGGCCCGCCGCCGGGATGCAGATCGAATTGTTCGACATCGGCACGCAGCCGCCGACACTCATCGCACGCACGCGCACCAATCGCGACGGACGCACCGATGCGCCGATCCTGCCTGCCGCGCAAGCGCGCGCGGGAGATTTCGAATTGCGCTTCTGGGTGGCCGATTACTTCAAGACGCCCGATGTATTCGCCGACGTCGTGCCGGTTCGCTTCACGCTCGCCGATGCGGCGCAGCACTATCACGTGCCGCTGCTCTGCTCGCCATGGAGCTTCGGAACTTATCGCGGCAGTTGATACGGCAGTCGCGGTCATAAAATTATGCAAGTTATCGCGGGTGCCGCGGTAACGAAGAACAAAAGCATCGAAGTGGCCGCGAGGTTCAACGGCCACTCTCGCGCCCGGACGATCGCTTCGGGCGCCGCGAACGCAGATTGCATCCTGCTATCGATCTCGTGCATCGAGCCAAAAGATCTGAGCTACCGGCGACAAAAGAACGATATCGAAACTCGCTTTCTGAATTCTTGTCTCGGCCCGACAGCAACTCAAATCCGCAATGTGCGTCTTACCACTTTCTGTTCTAGAGATGCTTTCTAGAATCTTGTCTGCCACGTATTTACACGAATTTCCTCTAGCGCATTGCAGATGTGCATGGCATAGTGCAACCGATAATCTATTAGAGGTAAATCATGTCGACGCTGGAAAGCATTCAGGCACGTATCGAAGCACTTCAAGCGAAAGCCGATGCGCTCATCGCCAGCCAATCGGAAAGCGCGCTGCAAAAGATTCATGATTTGATGTCGAGCCACGGATTGACTGTCTCGGACATCGAGCAATATTCCGGTACACGCAAGAAAGCAGGCCGAAAGAGTTCGGCGAAAAAGCAAAGCGCGGTCGCCTATCAGGATCCTAAGACCGGCGCGACGTGGAGCGGCCGCGGACGTGCACCCGGCTGGATCGCCAATGCCAAGGACCGCAGCAAGTTTGCGGTTGGCGCAGCTGCACAAGAAACCAAAACCAAAGGAAAAGCGCGCGCCGCAGTGAAACGCAAAGGAAAAGGACAACCGCGCGGTCCTCAACCCGCGCTTTATCGCGATCCGCAAAGCGGGGCAACATGGAGCGGCCGTGGTCGTGCCCCCAACTGGCTCGCATCCGTCGAAGACCGCACGCCATTTCTGATTGCCTGACAGCGAATCCCTATACGACTACGCCGGAGTTCATTCACGACTCCGCCGTTTTTATTGCGGTCACGCTTTGATCTATACGCGGGGATCGAAATCGAATTCGATCCTTATGCCACCCGGCTCATAGACCATCATATGACGCTTCGGGCCTGCCCCTAGCAGTTCCGGCACGAATTCCACCGTCACTCCCGGCCACGCCGAAACGCGCTCGAGAATCGTCGCGAGCGCAGCTTCATCCGCTGCGCGCAATGCCAGATGATGAAGCCCGATATTCTTGCGCCGGTCGAATGCTATTGGCGCCGATTCGTCCTTCACCTGCCATAACGTAACCAGCAGCTTTCCGTCCGATACGAAAACGGCTGGATAATCGGGCCGCTCGCCGGCGATCCGCCAGCCGAGACATTGCACAAAGAAGTCACGCGTCGCGTCGAGATTGCGCACGGTGAGGCCTACATGATCGATTCCGGCGGTCAGCATCGTGTTCTCCTTGCGTCGGGCCAGTGAAGCGCTCGAATCGGTTGGCATGCCAGGCGTTCGGGATGCTCATGCCAGCGTCAATATGACATCGATGTTATTGCGCGTCGCATTCGAATACGGACACACGATGTGCGCCTTGTCGATCAGCGCCTGTGCCTCGCTGCGATCCATGCCCGGCAGCGATATCTTCAATTCGACTTCGATGCCGAAGCCATTGGGAATCTGACCGATGCCCACACTGCCGTCGATCGCGACATCTTTCGGGAGCGTGATCTTGTCACGAGCGGCGACGAACTTGATCGCGCCAATGAAGCATGCGCTATAACCCGCGGCGAAGAGTTGCTCGGGATTCGCGCCGTCGCCGCCACCGCCGCCGAGTTCTTTCGGCGTCGTCAGCTTGAGATCGAGATTGCTTTCGGGCACCGTCGCGCGGCCGTCGCGCCCGCCGGTGACATGCGCATGCGCGCGGTATAAAACCTTTTCGATCGACATCGCCAGACCTCCTGTGGATTCTCGATGGGACACTGCCCCGCCTGGGGCCGTGTTCAATATCGAAGGATACTCAAGACGCGGCGAGCGCGCTGACGCGTGAGCGACAGGCCGAAGCACGCACTTCGATCACAACACGACAGGCTCTCTGACAGGAATCACCGGATCGGCGACGGGCGAAGTCGTTTCCCTGGCAACGCGTTCGCACAGTGCGGCGACATGCATGGAACCTGTCGTCATGAAAAGCGCATGATCCAGATCGGGATAGATAGCCATTCGCACGGAGGGAAAACGCGCCAGTCGCACGCCTCGTTTGCCGAAATGCGCGGCGATCAGATCCATGCCCGCGTCATATGCGCCATAAACGAGCACCGTCTTCACACCTTTTGCGTCGAGCGCGCGAATGATGGGCGCGGGCTCCGTCGCCAGTTCGGGCGGTGTGCTGCTCAGTCGATCGAGCCGCAGCACATCGACAATGCGTGAACGCGCGCGCGTCATCGCATAGTCCAGCACGAAGCGCAATACACGCGTCAATTGCTTTTCGCCGCGCAGGATCGCTTTCCATTTTTGCGGATCGAGCATCGAGAATGCATAACCTGCCATCGAATTGCGCGTCGACTGACGCAAGCCATCGGGTGCGACGTCCGCGGGTCTCTTGAACGTCGGCAGATTTACCGTAACGACACCGTTGATCGCGCCTTCGACGACGGCGGCCTTGAGCGCGTGATAGGCGCCCGAACAGACGCCGAACGAGAAGATCGACTTGTAGCCCTGCCGCGCGAGCCAGCGTGCTGCGGCTGCGGTGTCGTCGGTTGCGATCTGGTTGTAGATGCGGCCGAACGCCGTGTCCGATTGCACTTCGCCCGGTGCGGCCGGACTGTCGCCGCGGCCTCGCGCATCGAAGCGCAATGACGCAATGCCACGTCGCGCAAGCTCGCGCGCGATGCGCACCGATAGCCGGCTGTCGCCGACTCGCGCGCTCGCGGACGTATTCGCGATCAGAAACACCGGACCGCGCGCCGAGCCCGCGCGTGGCTCGCATAAGATGCCGAACAGCCTTTCGTCGCCGATGCGCACCGGATGTTCGATTGAGTCGGGCGTTTCGATTTGCAGCGCGGACCAGTCACCGGTATCGAGCGTCGACGCCGCCCGCGTAGTCGGTGAAGCAGCGCCCGCGATCCAGTTCACGACTTCGGCGAACGCAGCGCGCGGCACCTCGTTGAAGGCCGTTTCCTGAAGGAAGCCCGTGAGATCGTCGAACGGAAGCGCCTGCGCTTCGACGCCCTTTGCGGCGAGCGCATCGCGTAGCGGATCTGTGCCGCCCGCTTTGAGACTCATGATCAACGCGCGACGCGCCGGCGCCGTTCCCGCGCATTGCACGCTCGCGACGAGATCGATCGCCTGCAATGAGCTCTTGAACTCGTCGCTATAAACCTGACCGAGCACGTTGAGCCGTGCATCGCCTTGCTGCATGTCACGCAACGGCGGTGCAAGCAGTTCGAGCCATGTTTTACGCACGATATTCAGTTCGCGCATATACACGCGGCCACTCGATACGGGCGCGAGCAGGACGAGTTCATCGACGGGCCGGCGCAGTGCGGCCGCGAGCGCGAACGCGGCGCCTACGCGAAAACCGCACAACGTGACGTGCTCGACGCCCGTGGATGTTCTGAGCCAGTCGACGGCCGCGCCGACATCGTCGACTGATGATTCGAATTGATCGGGGGCGAGATCGGCGCCCGCCGAGTCGCCCGTGCCCCGATAGTCGAAACGCAGCACCCAGATGCCGCGCGCGGCCAGCGCATCCGCGAGATAACGCATGCCGCCATATGTCCACACGTATTCGTGCCCGTACGTGTTGCAGAGCACCACACCGCGTGTGCCGCTTCCCGGGTGCAGCCATCCGAAGCGGTTCCCGAATACGACCGGTCTCATTTCGATCTCGTCCTCGTCTTGGTGGCGGGCAAAGCGCGATGAGCTACGTCTCGCCTTGCCATGCCTGGCCGTCGACGTGCGGTCGAACACGAGTGCATCGAGTTCGGCGGGCAAGCGACGTACCATGAACGAAAAGACCCCGTGCGACGCCGAAGCCGACCTGTCGGCCGAGCCGTTCGACGATCCTCGCATCGGGATCGCGAGGTATTGAGATGATTATATTAAGCGCCTCCTTCGTAACGGATAGCGCCTTGGCAAATCTGTCCGAGGGAGCTATCTATTGGCGCATAAGGCATGGCTTGTGTTATCCGCCGCGCATTTCTCAGGGCGATTCGTCGGCGGAACGTCAGGTTGAAAAACGCGAGAACGTCACACGGTAAAGCGCAAAAGGGCAGACAAGTTGCCTTGGCTGCCCTTTTGCCGTGCGAAGCGTAACTCACGCCGCTTGTTTCGCCCTCTCCTCCTCCACCATGCGTGCATGCGCGTACACGCGATCGCGTTCGCGCTCGACGAGCGTGCGCTTGCGCGCAAGCGTCTGACGATGATATTTCGGATCGCCCATCTGCATAACATATTCGCCATGACGATGACGCAGGTAGCGCTGGAAGAACTCCGCGCCGGGCAGACCGCTGTCGAGCGCCATGAGCACACCGTAGTCGATGTCGCGCACGTTGCCGAGCGCCTCGATCGCAGATTCGAGCGCGGCATAGCGCTCAGGCAGCGGCACGCCTTTGTCGCATAGCGCATGAAAGCGCTGATAGGTCAGCACCTGCCCGTGTGACGCACATCGCCATAAAACTTTCGCGAGCCGTTGACTGAGTTCGGTTTCCACGTTTTCCTCCCGCATGGTGCGCGGATCGTATGCGTGCAACATTCACCGTCATTCCAAAACGGATGACGGATACCGGTTGCCTGGAAATTCCTGCAACGCCAAAGATATGCACGATGCTCGCCATTGCGCCATGTCGCTTCGCGCGCATCGTTGAAGCGGGTTAAGCTAAACAAGCCGTCTTTAAAGGCCACACTAACCACGTTTTATGATTACTACGTGCGAGTTATTTCCCGCATCGAAAGAAACGGCTCGAATAACAAAGAATGCGAAATGCGTTAAACGTCCATGCTTGCCGATCTCGCATAATGCGACTGCAAGATTGCGCACGAGACCCCACCGCCGCTTTAAGCAGCAGTGAAAGTGCGGAGACCATCTGACACGGGCGATGCAGTGCCAAGCGCGGACAATGCGCGCTTCGCTTATCGTTGGCCTCGACGGGCCTTATTGAATTCCACGCCACAGCGCCGTACCTTTTGACCGAAGGCTCACACGGCGGCTGCGATCCGATTACATGCTAGCAAACATATTGCGCAAAACCAAGGAAAGTTTCCGCATGGAAGAACGCCGGCGTTTTCATGCGGCCGTCATTCGGCATATTTTTCCCGGACCTGCCCGCGCCTGACTTTAAAGGCAAATCGCAATGCCGTGGCAGACAGACGCGCAACAAACCATTAACGCGCTTTTTAGCAACAGCGCTAAGCGAATGCGCTAAAACTCGCCCATGCTGTTTTACCGGCACGCCCGCCGCTTCGCGCGCGACGACACGTTTAAGATTGGTTTAAGCCTGAGAGACTAAAACGTCATTTGAGGCCGGCAAGATCGCAGTCCGACGACACTGTCTCGCGGTTCAATGCGAATCGGCTTTCACTCGAACGTCCACGCGGATGATCAGACCGGGCAACGCCCCACGCGCATCCCAACCGCGCGATCAGGCGCAGGCGATGATCATCCCATTCAGCCCGGCAGCAATGTCGGGCTTTTTTTTATCCGCGCCATCCGCGCGCATGCGGCGCGCCGTCGCCGGTCTGCGCGACCGCCGCGGGCAAATCGAAGCGAAACGTGGTGCCCGCGCCCTGCGTATCGATCAGGCGAATCTGGCTGCCGTGCAACTGCAGCATGCGTTGCACGATAAGCAAGCCGAGTCCGCCGCGATGCGCGCCACCCGATGCGAACGGACGCAGAAAAAGCCCTTCGCGCATCGCGGGCGGGATGCCCGGGCCGGTGTCGGCGACCGTGACCTCGACTCTGTCGGACTGCTCGTGCGCGAGCGCCAGCGTCACGTTCACCACGCCTTGCGCGGGCGTATGACGGATCGCGTTGTCGAGCAGATTCGTCAGCACACGCTCGATCATGCCCAGGTCCGCCACGACGTTCGGCAGGCGCGGCGCGATCTGCGCGCTCAGGTGCAGGCCTCGCGACTGCGCGGACAATTCGAACTTCTCGAATACGTCCTGCACGAGATCGGCGAGCGAAAACGCTTCGGCCTCGGGTGCGACCATGCCGTGCTCGAGCTTCGCGAGCTCGAACAACGACTGCGCGAGATGACCCACTTTCGCGCTCTGCGCGAGCGCGATCGACAGATAGCGACGCCGGTCGGTATCGGGCAACGTGTCGGACTTGAGGGACAGCGTCTCCAGATAGCCATGCAGCGACGACAGCGGCGTGCGCAGATCGTGCGAGATGTTCGCGACCATCTCGCGCCGCTCGCGATCCTGCTGACCGAGCGCGCGCCATTGCTCGCCGATGCGCTCGGCCATTTGCGCGAACGCGCTTTCGAGCACGACGATCTCGTCGCGCTCGTTCTCGCGCGCATCGCGCGTGTCGATCCGGGGCAGCGCCGGCGGTTCCGCGGGCGTGCCGCGGGCGTCGAACTTGCGCATGGCTTCGGTGAGACGGCGCAGCGGTCGCGTGACGAGCCCGAACGCGACCACGCCCGCGACGAGCCCGAGCAAGGTGACGAGGCCCATCGACGCGAGCGTGGTGCGCAACACAGCGCTCGCCGATGCCTTCGCGGCCAACGCATCGTGCTCCTCGCCGAGCAACACGATATAGACATAGCCGAACGGCGGCCTCGCGGGCGCGGCGAGCGGCGCGGCGCTGAAGACCTTGCGTTTGTCGTCGCTGCGCGGATCGTCGCCGAGTATCGGCAACGGCGCGCCATCGAGAAACTTGCGCACTGGAGCGAGATCGACATGATCGCGCTTCAGGTGTCCGGGCGGCGCATCGTCGGCGCGGATGCGTCCCGTGGCGTCGAGCAGATAGACTTCGACGCTCGGGTTCACCACCATCAACTGGCTGAAGAGCCGGCGCACGGCGGGGGCGTCGATATCGTTGGCATCGGCGAGCGCGCCGTCACGCGCGATATGCGCCGCGAGCCCGCGCGACAGACTTTGAATGACCTCTTTCTCGCGCAGATCGCTCGCGCGAATCTGCAGCCACGCAGACGCGCCGCAGCACGCGAGCAGCAGCACGCAGAACACCGCGAAGAGCCGTTGCGACAGCGTGAGCTTCACGGCGCGGCGTCCCTGCCTTCAGGCGCTTGCGCCGCGAGCTTGTAGCCGTGGCCCCATACCGTGAGAATGCGCTTCGGGTCGGCCGCATCTTTTTCGACCTTCGCGCGCAGCCGGTTGATATGCGTGTTCACGGTGTGCTCATAGCCTTCATGCCGATAACCCCAGACCGCGTTGAGCAGATCCATGCGCGAGAACACCTTGCCCGGATGACGCGCGAAGTGATAGAGCAGATCGAATTCGCGCGGCGTGAGCTCGATGCGCGCGCCGTCGACCCACGCTTCGCGTGCGAGCGGATCGATCGCGATGCCCGCCACTTCGATGCGCCCCGTATCGAGCCGCGAGTCCTTCGCGACGGCATCGACGCGGCGCAGCAGCGCCTTCACGCGCGCGACGAGTTCCAGCACGGAGAACGGCTTCGCGAGATAGTCGTCCGCGCCGAGTTCGAGCCCGAGAATGCGATGCACTTCGCTGGAGCGCGCGCTCGTGATGATGATCGGCGTATAGCGCGTCATCGCGCGCGCGCGGCGGCAGATTTCGAGGCCGTCGACGCCGGGCAGCATCAGATCGAGAATCAGCGCATCCCAGCCGCCCTGTTCGAGCAGGCGCAACCCTTCGGCGCCGTCGGCGCTGTGCACGACCTCGTAGCGCTCGTCGCGCAGGTTGAGACTCAGCACATCGGCGATATGCATGTCGTCTTCGACGATCAGAATGCGTTTCGGTTGATCCATGAGCAAATGCCAGGCACAGGGGTAATACATGCGCGCCCGATCCGCAGAAAAAAGACGAGCGTCCTGCCATTGTGCAGAAAAGCGCGCGGCCAAGTATCACATTTAATTTAACTTTCGGTGAGGACTCTGCGATGCGCGCGCGACTACGATGCGGCTCATCCACTCGAAACCGAGGATGCATCATGCAGACACGCCGCCGCTTTCTCCTGACGGGCACCGCGGCCGCCGCCGCCGCATTCGCCATAGGCGGACGCTGGCGCGCGCTCGCGGCGGGTACGGAGCCGCAAGCGCCATCGCAGGAACGCTTCGAAATCGTTCATACCGAAGACGAATGGCGCCGCCTGCTGACGCCGGTGCAATTCGACGTGCTGCGGCGCGAAGGCACCGAGCGCCCCTTTACGAGCCCGCTGAACGACGAGCATCGCGCGGGCACCTTCGGTTGCGCGGGCTGCAAGCTGGCGCTGTTCTCGTCGCGCACCAAGTTCGACAGTCATACAGGCTGGCCGAGTTTCTGGGCGCCGCTCGATCATGCGGTCGCGACGCGCGTCGACGGCTCGTTCGGCATCGTGCGCACCGAAGTACATTGCCGGCGCTGCGGCGGTCATCTGGGCCACGTCTTCGACGACGGACCGAAGCCCACGGGCCTGCGCTACTGCATGAACGGCGTCGCGATGAATTTCACGCCCGGCGCCGCCTGACGCGCGTTCACATTTCGATCAACCTCGACCCGACATCATCATGTTGCTCATCGTTCTTGCCTATCTCGGCGGCGCGCTGACGATTCTCAGTCCGTGCATCCTGCCGGTGCTTCCCTTCGTGTTCTCGCGCGCGGATCAGCCCTTCGTGAAAAGCGGCCTGCCGCTTCTGGCGGGCATGGGCCTGACGTTCGCCATGGTCGCGACGCTCGCGGCCGTCGGCGGCGGCTGGGTCACGCAGGCCAATCAGTACGGCCGCTGGGCGGCCATCGCGCTGCTCGCGGCGTTCGGCCTCACGCTGCTTTTGCCCGGGCTCGCCGAGCGTGTGATGCAGCCGTTCGTGAACGCGGGCAATCGTCTCACGGCATTCGCGCAACGCGGCGACGGCAAGCCGGGATTCGGCGGATCGTTCGTGCTGGGCATCGCAACGGGCCTGCTATGGGCGCCGTGCGCGGGCCCGATCCTCGGCCTCGTATTGACAGGCGCGGCGCTCAACGGCGCGAGCGTCGGCACCACGCTGCTGCTGCTCGCCTATGCGGCGGGCGCGGCGACTTCGCTCGCCGTCGCGCTGCTGATCGGCGGACGCGTATTCGCCGCGATGAAGCGTTCGCTCGGCGCGGGTGAATGGGTGCGACGCGGCATCGGCGCGGCGATGCTGCTCGGCGTCGTCGCGATCGGATTCGGGCTCGACACCGGCGTGCTCGCCCGAGTGTCGACCGTCGCGACGTCGGGCATCGAGCAGCGACTCGTCGACAAGCTCCGGGACAAGCACGACGGCGCGATGATGATGTCCGCGAACGCCGGCAACAATGGGTCCGCGATGATGCGCGCGAGCACCGAGCCGCCGGCCGCGTCGAACCCCGAGCCGTTGCCCGTGGAAGGCACGCTGCCGCCGCTCGACGGCGCGGTGCAATGGATCAACTCGCCGCCCCTCACGAAGGAAGCCTTGCGCGGCAAGGTCGTGCTCGTCGACGTATGGACGTACTCCTGCATCAACTGCCTGCGCACGCTGCCGTATCTGAAGACGTGGGCGCAGAAGTATCGCGATCAGGGGCTCGTCGTGATCGGCGTGCACGCGCCGGAGTTCGCCTTCGAGCGCAACGTCGACAACGTGAAGAAGGCCATCCACGATCTCGGCATCGACTATCCCGTCGCGATCGACAACGACTATGCGATCTGGCGCGCCCTGAACAATCAGTACTGGCCGGCGCATTATTTCGTCGACGCGAAGGGCGACATCCGCTATCACCACTTCGGCGAAGGCGACTACGCGCACTCTGAGCACGTGATCCAGCAACTACTCGCCGAAGCGGGTCACGGCGCGGCGCCTGCCATGGCGATGACCGCGAAGCGCAGCGACGACGCCATCGGTCAGGGCGCGATGATGCAGGCCGACAACGCGGACATGCGCTCGCCGGAAACGTATATCGGCTATGAACGCGCGGAACAGTTCATGTCGCCGGGCGGCGAAACGCGCGACCGGATTCGCGACTATGCCGCGCCCCACGCGCTCGACGTCAACGATTGGGGACTCGCGGGCGCGTGGAAGGTCGGCGCGGAGCACGCGACGCTCGAAGGCGCGTCGGGCCGCATCGTGTATCGCTTTCATGCGCGCGATCTGCATCTCGTGCTCGGGCCGTCGAAGGACGGCAAGCCGGTGCGCTTTCGGGTGAGCATCGACGGCGCGGTGCCGGGCGCATCGCACGGCAGCGACATTCAGGGCGACGGAAGTGGTACCGTGACCGAACAGCGCCTCTATCAACTCGTGCGGCAAACGGGCCCCGTCGCCGATCGCACGTTCACGATCGAATTTCTCGACCCGGGCGTCGAAGCCTACGCCTTCACGTTCGGTTGAACGCGACTTCTTGAGGAGCAGAGATGTTCAAGACCACCAGCAAGACCTTCAAGGCCGCGAGCGTGGCCATGCTGTTCGCGGGCGCGTTCGCACTGCAGCGCATCGCGCACTCGAGCGAGGCCGCCGTGAAGATCCCGCCGCCCGCGCATGACGAAACCGCGGGCGCCACGCACACCGAAACGGCTGTATTCGCGGGCGGCTGCTTCTGGGGCGTGCAAGGCGTGTTTCAGCATGTGCGCGGCGTGAAGGAAGTGATGTCGGGCTATGCGGGCGGCGCGGCCAACACCGCGCAATACGAGCGCGTGAGCGAAGGCGACACCGGCCACGCGGAATCGGTGCGCATCACCTACGACCCGGCGCAGGTCTCGTACGGCAAGCTTCTGCAGATCTTCTTCTCGGTCGCGCATAACCCGACCCAGTTGAACTATCAAGGCCCCGACCACGGCACGCAATACCGCTCGGCTGTATTTCCGACGAACGCGGCGCAGCGCGATATCGTCGATGCGTATATCGCGCAGCTCGACAAGGCGCACGTGTACGGCGGCAAGATCGTCACGAAGGTCGAGGACTACAAGGGCTTCTATCCGGCCGAGGGCTATCACCAGAACTATCTGACGGAGCATCCGGAAAGCCCCTACATTGCGATCAACGACCTGCCGAAGGTAGCGAACCTGAAGCAGATGTATCCGGGGATGTATCGTCAGGACGCGGTGCTCGTGACGGTCGCATCCAAATAAGCTTCGAGGATCGCGAGCACATCGGGCATGTTGCGCCTGCCGAAGCCGAGGCGAACGTGCGCATCGCCGTGATCGACGAGGGTCGATGGCAGGAGCAGCACGCCCGTGCGTTCGAGCAGTTCCGCGCAGAACTGCTCGGCGCTCGCGTGCTTCAGGCGCACGAAGCCGATCGTGCCCGCGCGCGGCCGATGCCATTCGAAGCGCGCCGCATGACGCGCGAAGAATCCGTCCAGTAACCGCAGATTGCGGCGCACGATCGATACGTTGCGTTCGATCAGCGCATCGGTATGGCGCACCGCGATCGTCGACAGATACTCGCTCGGCGCGCTGTTGCTGATGGTCAGATAGTCCTTGAACGTGCTCATGCGTTCCAGCACCTGGGCGCTCTTCGTCGCGATCCAGCCGAGGCGCAGACCTGCGAGACCGTGCGTCTTCGAGAGCGCGCCGAGTGAAATCGCGCGTTCGTACACGTCGCACGCGGCGGGCAGACGATCGGCGCGGTCGTGCTCCAGGCCGCGATACACTTCGTCGCAGAAGAGCCATAGTCCGTGCTCGCGCGCGAACGCAACGATCGCATCGAACACGTCGCGCGACGGCAGATAACCGGTCGGATTATGCGGCGCGCAGATGACGAGCGCGCGTGTCGCCGGCGTGAGCAGCGTGGCGAGCTCGTCGGGATCGGGCGCCCAGCCCGCTTCCTCGCGCGCTTTCCACGGCGACACCTTCACGCCTCGCGCCTCGGCCACCGAATAGTGCGACTGATAGCCGGGCATATGCACGATCATGTGATCGCCCGGCGCGAGCATCGTGCTCATGAACGAATAGATCGCCTCTTGCGCGCCCGTGTGCACGATGATTTCATCGGCATCGATGTTCTGATACAGCGTAGCGAGTTCGCGTCGCAGCGCCGGCGCGCCGGGATATTCGGTGTAACCGAGCCAGGTCTCGCGCAATCCGTCGATCGCATCCGGCTCGTATGCGAGCAACTCGCCGATCGACATCGACTCGGGATCCGAACTGCACAACAAATGGCGCGCGGTGAATTCGTGCCGCGCGAAATAGCGTTCGAGCTTGAAAGGATTCGGTTGCATGGCGTCGCTTGATCGGAATCGAAGAAAGCCCCAGTCTGCGCTCGCGAGCTGCATTCAAACAGCTAAACTTTCTAATTTCGATTAAGGAACGCTAATGCTCGACTACGCTCTGCTCGATGCGCTGCTCGCAGTCGTGCGCACCGGTTCCTTCGAGCGTGCCGCGCGCGATCTGAACGTCACGCCTTCGGCCGTCTCGCAGCGCGTGAAGCTGCTGGAAGAACGCGTGGGCGGTCTGCTCGTCAGGCGCGGCCAGCCCTGCGAAGCGACGGCTTCCGGTGCGCTGCTGTGCCGCCATACCGAACGCGTCCAGTTGCTCGAAGCGGAACTCGGCGGCCGCATGCCGACCCTGCCGGGCACGCCGGGCGAGCGCCGCGCGAAACTGCGCATCGCGGTGAACGACGACAGCATGAGCACCTGGTTCATCGACGCCGCGGCGGACTTTTGCATCGAACGCGAACTGCTGCTCGATATCGTCGTGGACGATCAGGATCACACTGCGCAACGCATTCGCGAAGGCGATGTGCAAGGTGCGATCACCACGCAGGCCGAGCCCGTTCCCGGCTGGCGCTCGATGAAGCTCGGA
Organism: Caballeronia sp. J97; assembly: GCF_905220305.1. Lineage (NCBI taxonomy): Bacteria > Pseudomonadati > Pseudomonadota > Betaproteobacteria > Burkholderiales > Burkholderiaceae > Caballeronia > Caballeronia sp. J97. The sequence goes on from NZ_CAJMZL010000003.1 coordinate 174,929, forward strand.
CGCATGCGTTATCGCGCGGTATGCTCGCCCGCGTACTTTGCGCGTCATTTTGCCGACGGCCTCACACGCGACGCGCTGCGTCACGCGCCTTGCGTGAATTTCAACGAGAAGGATGAATTGCAGAAGCGCTTCATCAAGCGCGTGACGCGCGCCGAGATCGTACCGCCGGCGCATGTCGTGCCGCATGGCGAGGGTTTCGTGCGCGCGTGCACATCGGGACTGGCGTGGGGCATGTGCCCGCAACGCCTGGTCACGCGACAACTCGAAAGCGGCGAACTGGTGGAGGTGTTGCCGGGCTCGCGCGTCGACGTCGATCTCCACTGGCAGAGCTGGCGTCTCTCGCTCGGCTGGCTCGACGATTTCAGCGCGATGCTGAAGCACCGCGCCAGAGCGCTTCTGGATTGAAGATCATGCGTCGCGCGTTTCGAACGAATCGACTCGATCGCGATAGAAAGCGAGGTGATCCTTTATCGACGCGACAGCTTCGTAAGGCGCCTCATAGGACCACACGGCGTTGGCCGCCTTTTGTCCACCCGAGGGGATGCTGTAATAGATGCAGTCACCCTTGTAAGGGCAATAAGTCGTGTGTGAGGTGCGTTCGAGTTGCGACATGTCGACGTCTTCGCGCGGCATGTAAAGCACCTCGGGATACGATGCCTCACGCAACGAAAGCGCCGCGGTCGTGTCGGCGATCACGCGCCCGCCTGCTTTTACGATCACGCGCGACGGACTGCGCTCGATGGTGATCGGATGATCGGGGCCGGGAATCTTGACGGCTTTATCCATGAGTCTCTTCCTGAGAACGTGCGGAAGAAGCGATGGTAACGCCGCTGCGCTCAATGCGCTCGATACACCCCGGCCCCGTTGAGCATCAACGGCCGAAATAAACCGGCTTCGTGCCGTCGTCGTCCATGCGCGGCATCCTGCGCATGCCGGACGCCGACCCGCCGTTGCTCGCGCCACCGAACGAATTCATATCGGCGTTATGGGGATTGTCCTGGCGCGATACCTTGCGTTCAGCGGCCTGGATATCCGACGGATACGAAGTCTGATCCGAGCGCGACGGATCATAGCCCGCTGCTTCGACCTGCCGCAGATCCTGCTTCACCTGGCCACGCGTGAGCGATGAATCGGCTTGCGCGAAAGAAAGCGCCGGCGCCACCACTACGGCGGCAACGGCCACGGCTTTGACGAACGATTTCATGGCAAACCCTCCGGTATGTTGGGCTACGCACGGTGTTTTCTGTGCGTGCTCCAAGAAATCAGCATCGCCCGTGCCCGCCCTCGCGCCTCGTTCGCCTTCGAATCGCGCCCTATGACGCCTTGCTTTCGATCGCCTTGACGAGCGCGTGGAGCAGGCGGTTCGCGGGCGTCGGCACGCCGAGCGCCTCGCCGCGCCGCACGATCAGCCCGTTCAGGTGGTCGATCTCGCTCCGCTTGCCGCGCGCGAGATCCTGCGCCGTGGACGAGTACTGATTCTGCATCGTCTCCGCGATGCGGCGCACGGCGGCATCGACATCGCCGGGAATCGTGACCTGGTCCGCTTTCGCGACCGCGAGGCATTCGTCGACGACATCGCGCATCGACCGTGCGATGCCCTCGCCCTGCACGAGCTTTCCATAGGGCAGTTGCGTGATCGCGGACAACGCGTTGTAAGCGCAATTCAGCACGAGCTTCGCCCATAGCGCGCCGCGCACGTTGTCGGAAATCTCGGTAGGAACGCCCGCCGCCACGAGCGCGCGCGCGACCTCCTCGCTCTTGGTCGACGGCTCGATCACGAGTTCGCCCCGTCCGTTGTGCTTCACGTGTCCGGGCCCGGCCATTTCGGCCGCGACGTACACGACCGCGGCCGCCGCTTCCTGCGGCAACAGCTCGCGCAGGCGCTCGGCATTCTCCACGCCGTTTTGCAGCGAGAGCAGGAGCGCATCGGGTTCGAGACAGGGCGCGAGCGCCTTCGCCGCACTGTCGGTGTCGGTCGACTTCACGCAGAAGAGCACGAGTTGCGCGCCCTTCGCCGCGCTCGCGTAGGTGCTCGCGGCCACGCGCACGCGCTCGTCGAAATGCTGCGTATCGAGCCGCAAGCCTTCGCGTTCGATCGCCTCGACGTGCTGCGGCCGCGCGATCAGCACGACCTCATGACCCGCGCGCGCAAGCATGCCGCCGTAGTAACAACCGACGGCGCCCGCGCCCATGACGGCGACTTTCATGTTTCGCTTCTCCTCGTTGCGATGTTGGGTTTCATGGCTCGCAACGGTAACACATGCATGTCGACGATCCTTCGCATAACGGATGTTGCGCAAACGCTTGCGCTCTTCGCACGGATTCAAGCGTTGCTCCGGGCCCGCGAGATTTTGTGGGCGGACGCACGATAGTCAGTCGAATTAGCGATGCACCATATTGTTAAAACAGGCCACGCAGAGATACGCTTTGTTCAGCGGATCGACGATGCAGTCCAAACAATGCCGACCGCTGCGGGGTGTGCGGCCAGGGCCGCATCGGGTAGCTGAATCCGGGGACCAGAATACACGGCGTGCCGGGGGGATGCGCTGCGCGCGGACATGGCGACGCGCGGTGCACCGAGGCGCCGTGAACTTAGACAAGCGCTGGCTGTGCCGCTCGGCGACGAGTAGCAAGAGGCTACAGGCGTGGGCGTTATCACGAGAACAAAAACATGAATCATGGATATGAAGCATCGCTCGTCAAGCGCGTGGTGAATCAACTCGTCGCGGGCATCGTGAGCGGCGAATACCAGGACAACGTGCTTCCGCCACAAGTCATTCTTTCGAAGCAGCACGGTGTGAGCAGGACCATCATGCGCGAGGCGCTGAGCATTCTCATCTCGCGCCGAATGCTCGACGTCCGACCCAAGACAGGCACGCGCATCAAGCCCGCGCGCGAATGGCTCATCATGGACCCGGAAGTCGCCGAATGGCGCATGCGCGCGTTGCACGATCCCGACTGCATCCGCCGGCTGATCGAGTTCCGCTCGCTCGTCGATCCGCCCGCCGCCGCGCTCGCCGCGACGCGCGCGAACCGGCATCAGCGCATCGCCATCAACGCGGCTTATCAGCGGCTTGTGCATGCGAGCCCTTCCGAGCCCTTGCAGTCCGCCGCCGAAGAGGCGCTGCAGGCCGCTATCGTCGATGGCAGCGGCGACGAAGTATTGCGTCAGATGGGCAGCGTCGTGCGCGTCGGCATCCGTACCCTGAAGACCGCGCTACGCGCGCAGCCGCATCCGCTGCCGCGCGTTCCCGATTCGCAGCTCGGCGACTACGGCAGGCTCGTGCGCGCGATCGAAACCGGCGACGGCGACGGTGCGCGCACGGCCATGTCGCAAGTCCTCGCGCGCACGGCGTCGCTCTGGATCGAAGAAATCGCCTGAACGCAAAATCTCCGCCATTCCTCTGCCGCGGCCGCGAGGCCGCCCGCATCGGCTCCGCCGCGCATCCGGGCGCGTATCTTGCGCGCCCGGATGCCGCAGTTTCACCTCGCATGCGCCGCTCGCGTGACTACAATGAGTGATGCCCGTGCATGCGTGGAGTCATGGCCTCTTTCGTCTCACGGAGCGCCTGGCGTTGGAAAAACGGAGGCAAGAATGGCAGAGCTCGAAAAGGAAAAGGTCGTCGGCGTCCTGAACAAGATTCTCGAATCCGAACTGGCGGGCGTGGTCCGATACACGCATTATTCGTTTCTCGTGTTCGGCTTCGGACGCATTCCGATCGTGTCATGGCTGCGCGCACAGGCCGATGAATCGCTCGTGCACGCGCATCAGGCCGGCGAATGGATCACGACGCTCGGCGCGTATCCGTCGCTCGAAATCGGCCCGCTGCTCGACAATCACACGTTCGATATCGCGTCGATCCTGCGCGAGTCGCTGCAAGCGGAAAACGTCGCGCTCGGTCTGTATCGCGACTTGCTGCAGCTCGTGGAAGACCGCTCGGTTGCGCTTGAGGAATACGCGCGGCAGATGATCGAGGTCGAGGAGATGCACGCCGGCGAAGTGGACAAGATGCTGCGCCGGCCGGGCGAAGTAGAAACATCGCCCGAGCGCCGCACCGGCCATAACTGATTTGCAACAAAAAAACGCCGGCCCGCATTGCGCAGGCCGGCGCTTCATTGCCTGCTCGCGCGCGTGCGTTACTTCGGCTGCGCCACCGTGCGCAGATAGGGCTTCAGCGTCTTGAAGCCGTCCGGATACTTCTTCTTCGCGTCCTCGTCCGACACCGACGTCGGGATGATCACGTCATCGCCCGGCCTCCAGTTCACCGGCGTTGCAACCGTGTGCTTCGCGTTCAGTTGCAGCGCGTCGAGCAGGCGCAGCACTTCGTCGAAGTTGCGGCCCGCGCTCATCGGATACGTGAACGTAGCCTTCACCTTCTTGTCCGGACCGACGATGAACACCGCGCGGATCGTCGCGTTGTCGTTCGCCGTGCGCGGGTTCGCGCCGCTCGCGTTCGGGTGGATCATGTCGTAGAGCTTCGCAACGTTCAGGTCCGCGTCGCCGATCATCGGATAGTTGACCGCCGTGCCCTGCGTCTCCTCGATATCCTTCGCCCACTGCGAGTGATTCGTCACCGGGTCGATCGAGAGGCCGATCACCTTCGTATTGCGCTTGTCGAACTCGGGTTTGAGCCTGGCCATGTAGCCGAGCTCGGTCGTGCAGACCGGCGTGAAGTCCTTCGGATGCGAGAAGAGGATCGCCCATTTGTCGCCGATCCACTCGTGAAAGCGAATCGTGCCTTCGGTCGTCTCTGCCGTGAAATCGGGGGCTTCATCACCAATGCGTATAGCCATATCAAATCTCCACGTTAGGAAAGTCCGGCGAGCGTCCCGCGTGCGAAGGGAACGGATTCCGGGTTGAAAATCGCAACTGTGCACCTGATTATAGTGCGCCCGCGCGTCGCTCGCGGCACGTTTCCTGCTGCCGACCCACGAGCCGTGAATGAGCATCCGTTCCGCACGCACCACGCTCGAATTCCTCGGCAAAATCTGCTATCACGAAACGACAATCCGTCAGAACGAACGTGCAGGTGTGAAGCGGCAGGCGTGTGGATCATCCCGCACTTGAACGGGCGACAGACTTCGCCGGGCCATGGGGCGCGGCTACGCTGCCGCCGCACAGGAGGCGATCGTGGCCGTCATGCAAAGAAAGTCCGTCGCTGCGCTGCAAAGCGAAGCGGAAGAAACCGAGGAAGTGCTTCAGGAACACGGCGGCCATTCGCTGAAACGTTCGCTCACCGCGCTCGATGTCGTGATGCTCGGCATTGGCTGCATCATCGGCGCGGGCATCTTCGTGCTGACGGGCCACGCGGCCGCGGCCAACGCCGGCCCCGCGATCATCATTTCCTTCGTGCTGGGCGCAATCGTATGCGCGCTCGCCGGCCTTTGCTATGCGGAGATGGCTTCCACCGTGCCGGTCTCGGGCAGCGCGTACACCTACGCCTACGCGACGATGGGCGAATTGATCGCGTGGCTCATCGGCTGGGATCTGATCCTCGAGTACGCCGTCGGCGCGACGACGGTCGCGATCGGCTGGTCGGGTTATGTCGTGAGCTTCCTGCATTCGCTCGGCATCGACATTCCCGAGCAGCTTTCGAAAGCGCCATTCGCCTACGATCCGGGTCATGGCTGGAGCCACGTCGGCGCGATTCTCAACGTGCCCGCGATGGTGATCGTCGGGCTCATCACGATGCTGCTGGTCATCGGCATACGCGAGTCGGCGCGCGTGAACAGCTTCATCGTCATCATCAAGGTGCTGATCGTGCTCGCGTTCATCGGCGCGGGCATCGCGTTCGTGGACAAGGCCCATTGGGTCACCGCGCAGAACCCCACGGGCGCGTTCATTCCACCGAATACCGGCGAATCGGGCGTGTTCGGCATGAGCGGCGTGCTGCGCGGCGCGGCGGTCGTGTTCTTTGCCTATATCGGCTTCGATTCGGTTTCCTGCGTCGCGCAAGAGACGCGCAATCCGAGACGCGACATGCCGATCGGCCTTCTGGGCTCGCTCACGATCTGCACGATTCTCTATGTGCTCGTCTCGTACGTGCTGACAGGGATCGTGTCCTACGACAAGCTCAACGTGTCGGACCCGATCGCGGTCGGCGTCGATGCGATCGGCATGCGCTGGCTCTCGCCCATCGTGAAACTGGGCGCGATATTCGGCCTTACATCGGTGATACTCGTGTTGTTGTTGTCGCAGCCGCGCATCTTCTATTCGATGGCGAAGGACGGTCTGCTGCCGCCGTTCGCATCGAAGATTCATCCACGCTTTCACACGCCCTACATCACGACGATCATCACCGGCCTCATCGTGATGGTTCTCGCCGGGCTCTTGCCGATCGGGCTCGTCGGCGAGCTCGTGAGCATCGGCACACTGTTCGCGTTCATGGTGGTGTGCATCGGCGTGCTCGTGCTGCGCATCACGCAGCCGGAGCTCGAGCGCGCATTCAAGACGCCCGCGGTGTATGTCGTCGCGCCGCTCGGGGCGCTGTCGTCGCTCTTCCTGATGTCGGGGTTGCCCGCCGATACGTGGATACGGCTCATCGTGTGGATGGCGATCGGCGTCGTCATCTACTTCGGCTACGGCATACGCCATAGCCGGCTGCGAAATCAGCGCGAGACCGCGCCGGGCCGAACCGCGCGCGGATGACCTGCCAGGGGCCGCCTGGCGTGCGGCCCCGCTTCATTCCGCCGCGCGTTTCGATTCGTGTTCGCGCGCTTCCTCGGGGCTTTCGTAGATATACGGCGCGACGCCGCGGCGTTTCAACGCATCGCCGAGTTTCAGGCGCAGGAAACTGCTCGTCGTATAGCGCGTCACCCGGTCGTAATGGCCGTCGACCAGCTTCGTGACCATTTCCGAATAAGCGTCGAGCATGTCGGGGTGAATCGAAAAGTTATCGTAGTTCACGATCGCATGCGGCTTCGTGCTCACGCCCGCCAGTTGCTTTTCGACTTCGCGACGGATCGCTTCGACATCGCTCAGGCTCTTCACTTCGTGCCCTTCGAAGTTGATGAAGAAGAGATTCTTCTCCGGGTCGTAACTGAAGCGTTCGGAGAGATCGAGCCGCAGCAGGATATCGCGCAGGCCCATCGGCGCATCGCGGAAAATGCGTTCGTCCATGAGACGCGGCGGCGTGTCCATGAGCGGCGCGAAACCCATTTGCGCGATGACGTCCCGCTCGATATCGATGCCCGGCGCCACTTCCGTCAGCGCGAGCCCCTTGTCCGTGAGCTCGAAGACGCAGCGCTCGGTGACATAGACCACGGTCTGTCCGCGCTCGGCCGCATAGCGTCCGCTGAACGTGCGATGCTCGACCGCATCGACGAACTTGCGGCAATCGCCTTCCCGGCGAATCCGCAGCTTGCCTTCTTCGATCGCGACATCGAGCTTGCCCGCGTTGAAAGTGCCGACGAATACGACTTTCTTCGCCGCCTGGCTGATGTTGATGAAGCCGCCCGCGCCTGCGAGCTTCGGCCCGAACTTGCTCACGTTCAGATTGCCTTCGCCGTCGGCCTGGGCGAGGCCGAGGAACGCGATATCGAGGCCTCCGCCGTCGTAGAAATCGAACTGATACGGCTGGTCGATGATCGCCTGCGTGTTGGTCGCCGCGCCGAAGTTGAGGCCGCCCGCCGGAATGCCGCCGATCACGCCGGGCTCGGTCGTCATCGTGAAGAGGTCGATCACCTGCTCCTCGTTCGCGACGCTCGCGATGCCCTCCGGCATGCCGATGCCGAGATTCACGACGCTGTTGGCCATCAGTTCGAAGGCCGCGCGCCGGGCGATGATCTTGCGCTCGGTGAGCGACATCGGCGGCACCGAGCTCGCGGCCACGCGCAGCTCGCTCGAAAACGCCGCGCTGTAGGGCTCGCCGAAGGTCTGCCAGTGATTGTCGGGCTTCGCGAGCACGACGCAATCGACCATCACGCCGGGAATCTTCACCTGGCGCGAGTTGAGCGTGTTCGATTCCGCGAGCCGCTCGACTTGCGCGATCACGATGCCGCCCGAATTGCGCGCGGCCATCGCGATGGACAAGGCTTCGAGCGTCAGCGCTTCCTTTTCCATCGTGACGTTGCCGTTCAGATCGGCCGTGGTGCCGCGCACGATCGCGACATCGATCGGGAAGGTCTTGTAGTAAAGATAGTCCGTGCCGTCGATGGGCATGAGCCGCACGACGTCTTCCGTCGTGCGTGCGTTGAGCTTGCCGCCGCCGTTACGCGGATCGACGAAGGTGCCGAGCCCGACCGTCGAGAGCTGCCCGGGCCGATGCGCGGCGATATCGCGAAAGAGTTGCGAGATCACGCCTTGCGGCAGGTTGTATGCCTCGATGCGGTTCTCGATCGCCATCTTCTGCAGGCCCGGGACGAGTCCCCAGTGCCCGCCGATCACGCGCTTGACGAGGCCTTCGTGCGCCAGATGATTGAGGCCCTTGCCGCGGCCGTCGCCCTGACCCGCCGCATAGACCAGCGTGAGATCCCCGATCGGATCGCTGCCCTCGACGAAACGTTCTTCGAGCGCGATCGCCACTTCCTCCGCGAAGCCGATGCCGACGAAACCGCTCGTCGCGATCGTATCGCCCGAGCGGATCAGGCGCACGGCCTCACGCGCGGATACGATCTTGCCGCGCTCGACGAGGCGCGCGGTCGACGGGAACGGATGGCGGGTCGGCGTGCTGCTGGCGGTCATGACGTCTCCTGTGTGCCGCGTTTGTTATCGTGAGTCTCGCGCGAATATTTTCCGCCCGCTTGCGTCCAACGCACGCAGTTCAGCCGATTTGCGCCGTCATATCTCGACCCGCGCACCGAGCTCGATCACGCGATCGGCCGGTAATCGCAGGTAGGCCGCGACGTTGCCCACATTGTGCAGCATGATCGCGAAGAGCCGTTCGCGCCATAACGCCATGCCGGTGCCGGGCGTCGGCACGACGGTCGCGCGCGACATGAAATACGAAATCGTCGCGCGATCGAACTTGAGTCCCGAGCCGCGGCATTTCTCCAGCGCGGCGGGGAGATCGACTTCGTCCTTGAAGCCGTAGCTCACCGTCACCTGAAAGCAGCCATTGCCGAGCGTCTCCAGCGACACGCGGCGCACCTCGTCCACCCACGGCACCGGCTCGGTCGCGACGGTCAGAAATACCGTGTGTTCGTGCAGCACGCGGTTGTGCATGAGGTTGTTCAGCAGCGAATGCGGCACGCCGCTGGGATCGTTGGACATGAAGATCGCCGTGCCCTCCACGCGCGCCGGCGAGCGCGCGAGCAGATTGGCGAGGAACGGTTTCAGGGGCATCGTGCCGGCACGCGCGCGCGCTTCCTGGATCATCATCTGCGCGCCCCGTCCCCATGTCGCCATGATCGTGAACATCACGAGGCCGATGGCGACCGGAAACCAGCCGCCGTCGGCAATTTTCAGGCAGTTCGCGGAGAAGAACATCGCGTCGATCACGAAGAAGAACGCAGTCGAAAAAATGCACAGCGCCCAGTTGTAATGCCACGCGTAGCGGATCACGAAGAAGGTCAGCATCGTCGTGATGAGCATGGTCCCGGTGACCGCGATGCCGTACGCGGAGCCGAGCGCGGTCGACGAGCCGAAGCCGAGCACGGCGGCGACCACGGCGAGCAGAAGCGTCCAGTTGATGCCAGGCACATAGATCTGCCCTATCTCCTTCGCCGACGTGTACACGACGCTCATGCGCGGCAGGAAGCCGAGTTGCATCGCCTGCTTGGTCATCGAATACGTGCCGGAGATCACGGCCTGCGACGCGATGACCGTCGCGATGGTGGAAAGCACGACCATCGGATAGAGCATCCACGAGGGAAAGAGCCGGTAGAACGGATTTTGCAGCGCGGAAGGATCGGCGATCAGGAGCGCGCCCTGGCCGAGATAGTTCAGTGCGAGCGACGGAAAGACGATCGCGAACCACGTGAGGCGGATCGGCCGCGAGCCGAAGTGGCCCATGTCGGCATAAAGCGCTTCGGCGCCCGTCAACGAAAGCACCACCGCACCCAGCGCGACGAATGCGAGCCAGCGATGATGCAGGCAGAACTCGAGCCCCGCGAACGGATTGAGCGCCGCGAGAATATGCGGCGAATCCTTGATGTTCATGAGGCCCGACACGGCCAGCACGATGAACCACAGCACCATCACCGGCCCGAACACCGCGCCGATGCCCGATGTGCCGTGCTTCTGCATCACGAAGAGTGCGATCAGCGCGACGAGCGTCACGGGCACGACATACGGCTGAAGACCGGGCGCGGCCACTTCGAGCCCTTCCACCGCGCTCAGCACGGAAATGGCGGGCGTGATGACGCCGTCGCCGTAAAAGAGCGCCGCACCCATCACGCCGACGAGCAGAAGCACGTGCTTCAGCCGCTTCTTCGATTCGACCGAGGACGCCGCGAGCGCGAGCAGCGCCATGATGCCGCCTTCGCCGTGATTGTTGGCGCGCAGGATCAGCGTCACGTACTTGAGCGAGACGATGATCGTGAGCGACCAGAAGATCAGCGACACGATGCCGATCACGTTCGCGCTCTGCAAAGGCAGGCCGCTCGCCGGATCGAACACGGTTTTGAGTGTATAGAGCGGACTCGTGCCGATATCGCCGTAGACGACGCCGAGCGCCGCGAGCGAGAGCCCCAGCAAGGCCGGATGCCCGTGCGGCTCCGGTGCGTGCTTGTCGTCGGCCGGAACGCCGGGTGCAGTCGATCCCATGATTCCTCCCTGCGTTTTGCGGGCCGCGCATGGGGCGGCCCATTTGTCAGAGGAAGAGCATCTGCGTTGCTGTGTCGATAAAAGTATAGAAACGAAGCGCGGTTATGTCCGCGCAAGCGTGCTTACGCGTACTTGATCTGCGCGACCGCGCGCAATTCGTCGGCCGTGGCGGTGCCGTAGCCGAAGAACTCGAGATACGCCGGAATCATTTCGAAAAGCATGTCCGTGCCGACCTGCACGGCGCAGCCCTTGTCTTTCGCCGCACGCAACAGCGGCGTGTACTCCGACTTCATCACCACTTCGCCGACGAACGTGCCGGGCGCGATGCGGTCGATATCGAATGGCAACGGGTCGGTGTCTTTCATGCCGAGGGGCGTCGCGTTCACGATCACGTCGAAGCCATCGGGATCTTTCGTGTCGGTTCTTACTAGAAGCTTGGGGTAGTGCTCGCGCAAACGCGAGGCGAGTCCCTCGACCGAGGCCGTATTCGTATCGAAGACCGCGAGTTCGGCGACCCCCGCGGCGGCGAGCGATGCCGCGATCGGCGAGCCGACGCCGCCGCTGCCGAGCACGAGCACGCGCGCGCCCGCTAGCTTGCGGCCTTTGCGCTCGACGCCGCGCACGAAGCCCGCGCCGTCGAACTGATCGCCGACGAGCGTGCCGTCGTCGCGCTTAAGTATTGCATTGCAGGCGCCGGCGATGCGCGCGGTCGGGCTCACTTCGTCCATCAGACCGACGGTCGTGATCTTGTGCGGCATCGTGACGAGCGCGCCTCGGATGTTCGTGAGCTTGAACAGGTGCGGCAGGAACGCGGCGTAGTCCTCGGGTTTGACGCCCATCGGCACGACGACGGTGTCGATGCCCTGTTTGTCGAACCACGGGTTATAGATCATCGGCGCCTTGAACGCTTCGGTCGGGTAGCCGAGGTGAGCAATCAGAGTGGTCTTGCCGCTGATCATGGCAGCTCCTTTCAGGATGTCGGACGCGCGCGGTTGCGCCCTGATCATGATAGAGCGGATTGCTTCTGCCGCAGTGCGGCAATCAATGACTCGCGCCGAGATAAGCTGCCTTCACCGACGGATCGTCGCGCAATTGCGCGGCCGGGCCGTGTGTCGCGACGCGGCCGTTTTCCAGCACATAGCCGTAATCCGCGACATTGAGCGCGGCGGCCGCGAATTGCTCGACGAGCAGCATCGTGACGCCATCGGCCTTCAGGCGCTCGATGATGCGGAACACTTCGTCGACGAGAATGGGCGCGAGGCCCATCGATGGTTCGTCGAGAAGGACGAGATCCGGGTTCAGCATGATGGCGCGCGCCATCGCGAGCATTTGCTGTTCGCCGCCCGACAGCGTGCCGGCGAGCTGATTGCGGCGTTCCTTCAGACGTGGGAACAACTCGATCGCGCGTTCGAGATCGGCGCTGACGTCGCCTTTCGGGCGCGACCATGTCAGGCGTGGAAATGCGCCGAGCAGCAGGTTATCGGTGACGGACATCGTCGCGAATACGCGGCGGCCTTCGGGTGAATGCGCGAGGCCGAGGCGCGCGATCTTGTGCGAATCCAGTGAGTCGATGCGCCTGGTGTTGCTGCCGACGCCCATCGTGATTTCGCCTTCTGTCGGCTTGATCATGCCGGAGATCGCGCGCATGGTCGTGGTCTTGCCGGCGCCGTTCGAGCCGATCAAGGTTACGACTTTCGCCTTCGGCACGGTTAGCGAGATGCCGTGGAGGACTTTGACTTTGCCGTAGCCGGCGTGGAGGTTATTGATCGTCAGCATGGGTTGGTTTTCTTGCGGCTGGGCTTTTGTCGGTCTATTGGTGTTGCCCCTTTTGCGGGGCGGCAGTCACTTTCTTTGCTTACTTTGCCTTACTTTGCTGCTGTGCTCACCAGGGGTTTCGTGGAATCCTGATCTCGCGTCGGTCTATTAGCGTTGCCCCTTTTGCGGGGCGGCAGTCACTTTCTTTGCTTACTTTGCCTTACTTTGCTGCTGTGCTCATCAGGGGTTTCGTGGAATCCTGATCTCGCGTCGGTCTATTAGCGTTGCCCCTATGCGGGGCGGCAGTCACTTTCTTTGCTGCTGCAAAGAAAGTAACCAAAGAAAGCAGCTATCCCCATCCAAAGTACTTCACACCGGCCCCGGCACAGGCGATTGGCTGAATGGTCCGCCAGTAGCGAGTGCCCCCACAAGCAGAACACAGCTTGGATCGCGCACGATCCGCCCCATCGCACCACACAACCAACTGGTACAGCACAAGACCGCTCCGGCCCGCTTCGCGGCCGATGGGTTCATCGGGTGTGCGCGTGCTTCTTTGCTGATATCTCCATCTCACCGCAATTGCAAACCGATGGTTTCCCTTGTAGACCCGGCGGCAGCGCGTAGCGCTGTGCCGAAGCTATTTCGTGCTGAACCAGTGACCTCAAAGTACTGGTTCGTCAGATCGTGCGCGGTCCAAGCTCTGTTCTACTTGCGGGGGCACTCGCTATTACCGTTCCATTCAGCCAATCGCCTGTGCCGCGGCCGGTGTGAAGTACTTTGGATGGGAGAAGCTGCTTTCTTTGGTTACTTTCTTTGCAGCAGCAAAGAAAGTGACTGCCGCCCCGCACAGGGGCAGTGCTAATAGACCACCGCGAAATCAGGATTCCACGAGGGCTCCACGAAAAAGCAAACCTCAAGCAACCTGCACCGCCTGCCCCCCCAAATAAGCCTCGATAACCTTCTGATTGGCCTGAATCTCCGAAGGCCTCCCCTCCGCGATTTTCTGCCCGAAATCCAGCACCGAAACGGTATCGCAAACACTCATCACCACATCCATATGATGCTCGATCAACACAAGCGTGATGCCATGATTGCGCACCTTGCGAATGATCGCGACGAGCTCGCGAATATCCGGCGCGGTCAACCCCGCCGCCGGTTCGTCGAGCAGAAGCAATTGCGGATCGAGCGCCAGAGCGCGCGCGATTTCGAGCAAACGCTGCTTTCCGTAAGGCAGATTGCGCGCTTCCTCTCCCGCGACACTCTCCAGCCCAACAAAGCGCAGCATGTTGAACGCCCGCTCGCGCGCCGCGCGCTCTTCCCGCCGATATCGCGGGCTCATCGCGCCGACATCCGCCAGATTCGACCGGAACGTGTGATGCAAGCCCACGAGCACGTTCTCCAGCGCCGTCATCTCGCCGAAGAGCTGCACGTTCTGAAACGTCCGCGCGATGCCCGACAGCGCGATCTTCGACGACGTGCGCCCCGCGAGCGATTGCCCCTCGTATTCGATCGCGCCCGCCGTCGGCACGTAGATGCCCGTCAGCACGTTCATCATCGTGCTCTTGCCCGAACCGTTCGGGCCGATCAGGCCGTGAATCGTGCCGCGTTTCACCGTCAGGTTCACATCGTTCAATGCCTTCAGGCCGCTGAACTGCATCAGCACGCCGCGCACCTCGAGGATCGCATCCGCGCCTTCGGTCGCAACCGCGGCAACCGCGTCGTCCTGGCGCGCATGGCTCGCGAGCTCATCGGTATCGACCTTCGTCACGCGCACGCGGCCCAGGTTCAGCGTCTTGCGCACGAAGCCGACGATTCCGTCCTGCAGGTAATACACGACGAGCAGAATCATCAAGCCGAAGATGGTCAGACGCCAGTCGGTCAGCGCTTCGATCCAGAACGAAAACGCGGCGAGACCCGCCGTGCCGATGATCGGCACCGCGACACGTTGCGGCGTCGTGGTCTTCTTCGCGAGCGCCAGCGCGGCACCCGCGACGACGATCACCGCGAGCGCGGTCGCCACGACGCGGAAGTTGGAGATATCGTCGAGCAGCTTGGGCAACATCACGATGACCGTCGAGCCGATGATCGCGCCCGTGCGCGTCTTGCGCCCGCCCATGATGATCGCGAGCAGGAACAGGATCGTCAGCTCGAAGTTATACGTGTTCGGCGAGATGTACTGCTCGGAGTACGAGTAAAGGCAGCCCGCGAGACCGGCGAATCCCGCGCTGATCACGAACGCGACCACCTTGTAGCGATACACCGACACCCCCATGCAGTCCGATGCGATCGGGCTGTCGCGCAACGCCTCGAATGCGCGCCCGAGATGCGACTTCAACACGCGATGAACGACGATCAGCGACACCACCAGCAGCGCCGCGACGAGCCAGTAATACTGCACCTCGTCGAGCCTGTGCCCCGCGAACATCGGCTTCGGAATCTTGAGGCCCATCGGTCCGTTCGTCAGGAAATCCATCTCGTTGATGAGGATCTGGATGATCGTGCCGAACGCGAGCGTCACCATCGCCAGATAAGGGCCCGACACGCGCAGCGCGGGCAACGCGAGAATCGCGCCGAAACCGGCCGTCACCAGAATCGAAAGCGGCGCGGTCACATAGAACGGCATGCCGAGCTTCATGAACAGCACGCCCGCCGTGTACGCGCCCACGCCGAACAAGCCCGCATGACCGAGCGATACCTGCCCCGTATAACCCACGACGATATCGAGCCCGAAGAGCAGGATCGCGTAGATCATGATGGTTTCGACGAGGTGGATGTAGTACGGATTGCCCGACACCACCGGAAAAATCGCGAGTGCGGCGAGTCCGGCGAGTGCCGCGATCCAGTTCTTTGCTTTCATCGTCGCCGCCTCAGACTTTCTTGATCGCCGTCTTGCCGAAGAGACCCGCGGGCTTGACCGCGAGCACGATCAAGAGCAGCACGAGCCCCGGCACGTCTTTGTAGCCGGTGGAAATATAGAAGCCGGTCGTCGTCTCCGCGATGCCGAGAATCATGCCGCCGACGATGATGCCCATGCCGCTCGACAAGCCCCCGATGATCGCCACGGCGAATGCCTTGAGGCCGAGCACCGCGCCCATCGTCGCGCCGGTCAATGTCAGCGGCGCGATCAAAACCCCTGCAAATGCAGCGGTCAACGACGAAAGCGCATACGAGAACGTGATGACGAGCCCGGTGTTGATGCCCATCAGCGACGCCGCGTCGCGATCGTTCGCCGTCGCCACCACGGCCTTGCCGAAGATCGTCTTGCGATTGAAGAACTCGACCGCGAGCATCATCACGAGCGCGCCGCCGACGACGAGCAGTTCCATCGGCAAGACGTTCGCGCCGAATACCTTGAGCGGCGCTTCGGGCAGGGGCGAAGGAAAGCGCAGATCATCGCGGCCCCATACGTTTTCCGCGACGTTCTTGAAGATGATGCCGAGCGCGATCGTCGACATGATCCAGCCGAACTCCGACTTGATCTTGATCGCGGGCCGCACGCCGATGCGCTCGACGAACGCGCCCTGCATCAGGCCGAAGAGACATACGAGCGGAATCATCAGCCAGTAGTTGACGCCCGCCGATACGAGCGTGAGGCCGACGAGCGCGCCGAGCATCAATGCATCGCCCTGGCCGAAGTTCAGCGTGCCGGATGTGGCGAACGTGAGTTGATAGCCGAACGCGATCACGGCGTAGATCATGCCGAGGGCGATACCGCTATAGACGAGTTGCAGGAGGATCATAGGAGGCTTGCGTTGGGGTTTTGTGCGGTCTGCGCTTTTGTGGAATCCTGATTTCGCATCGGTCTGGGGTGTTGCCCCTGTGCGGGGCGGCAGTCACTTTCTTTGCTTACTTCGCTGCTGTCTTCACCAAGGCTTTCGTGGAATCCCGTTTTCTTAGTGGTCTATTAGCGCTGCCCCTGTGCGGGGCGGCAGTCACTTTCTTTGCTGCTGCAAAGAAAGTAACCAAAGAAAGCAGCTATCCCCATCCAAAGTACTTCACACCGGCCCCGGCACAGGCGATTGGCTGAATGGTCCGCCAATAGCGAGCGCCCTCACAAGCAGAACACAGCTTGGATCGCGCACGGTCCGTCTCATCGCACCGCAATCCTTGCTGGCTCAGCACGAAATAGGTCCGGCCCGCTTCGCGGCCGACCGGTCAATCAGGTTCGCGCGTGCTTCTTTGCTAACGCTTCCATCTCACTGCATGCGCAGCCCGCTGGTTTCCCTTGTGGACCCGGCGGCAGCGCGTAGCGCTGTGCCGAAGCTGTTTCGTGCTGAACCAGTGCCCTCAAAGTACTGGTTCGTCAGATCGTGCGCGGTCCAAGCTCTGTTCTGCTTGCGGGGGCACTCGCTATTGCCGTTCCATTCAGCCAATCGCCTGTGCCGCGGCCGGTGTGAAGTACTTTGGATGGGAGAAGCTGCTTTCTTTGGTTACTTTCTTTGCAGCAGCAAAGAAAGTGACTGCCGCCCCGCACAGGGGCAACGCCAATAGACCGACGCGAATACGGGATCCGGCAACAGCCGAAGCAACAAGCAACACGAAGAAAGAGCCCGATCAAAGACCGGGCCCCCGATATCAGTTCGAAGCCGTCGTCGCCTGCTTGGTCCGCAACGTCCCGCCCCCCTTCTTGTCCGCGTCATACGCAAAAATCACCCGCCCGCCCTTCACCTCCCCGATCACCGGCACGTTCGGCGTAATCGCTTCGTGATCGGCCTTCGTGAAAGGCTTGTCATAGACCATCACGACGCCTTCCACTTTCGTGTTCAGGCTCTCAAGCGCTTCCTTGACCTTCGGCCCGTCCGTCGTGCCGGCTTGCTTGATCGCAGCCGCGAGCAGATACACCGAGTCATAACCCTGCGCCGCCGAAACCGGCGAATCGATGCGCTCGTTCTTCGGCTTGAACTCCTTCAGATACGCATCGATGAAAGCCTTGCGCTTCGGCGTGTTCGCTTCCTGAATGAAAGTCTGCGGCATGCGCGCGCCTTCGCCGTTCGCGCCGGCATTGTCGATGTAGTTCGCCATCGAAAGCGTCCAGCTTCCGATCAACGGCACCTTCCAGCCAAGCTTGGCCATGCCGTTCGCGATCTGCGCGAGTTCAGGCCCGATGCCGTAGGTCAGCACGGCCTGCGCGCCCGCTTCCTTCGCCTTCAGCAACTGGGCCGTCATGTCGACGTCCTTGATATTGAACTTTTCGACGGCGACCGGTTTCACGCCTTTCGCAGCCAGCGCCTTTTCCAGATCCTCGCGGCCGAGCTGGCCATAGTTGGTCGAATCGGCGAGGATCGCGACCTTCGTGAAGCCGCGCTTCGTCACCGCTTCCTCGACGATCATCGGCGCCTGGATGCGGTCGGCGGCGGCGTTGCGGAAGACGTAGTTATCGGGTTGATCGTCGAACTGCTTCGTGACCACGCTGCCGGTCGCGACATTGTTGAACACGGGAATCTTCGCTTCCTGGAAGAAGCGCTGCGACGCGAGAGCGACACCCGTATTGATGTAGCCGACGACCGCGACGACCTTCTCCTTGTTGATCAGCTCCTGCGCGATCTGCACGCCGCGCTCGTTCTTCGCTTCGTCATCGCGCTCGACCAGCACGAGCTGTCGGCCCAGCACGCCGCCCGACTTGTTGATCTCCGCCGTCGCTAGACGCACGCCATCGCGCATGCTGACACCCATGGAAGACGAACCGCCCGTGAACGGACCATCGACGCCGATCTTGATCGGGTCGGCCGCGTGCGCCAACGAGAAAACGCCGAACGCGAGCGTGCTCGCGATGAGCTTCATCTTCATACCCATGTGTGTCTCCGTCGCCTGATTCGTTATTTGAAAGTCCCATGCAACGCGGGAAATGCCAGCGAATTTCTTTAAGTGCACGCCGCGTTATCGATTACATAGGCTGTGAGCGAGTTTAGAAAAATGTAAGGATATGACCATATTCGGACATACCCGAAGAGCACGAGCGTTAGCGCACGCCCGATGCATCGCAAGTGTGCAAGCGATGAAAACCCCGTGAAAACAAGCCGCGTCAGGCAGCATCCCCAATGCATGTGCATAGCTTCTGGAAAGCAGGCGATAGCGGGTATACGCGTAACGTCGAAACAAAAAAAACGCGCGGCGTCCCCGGAGGACCACCGCGCGCAACCTTGCGCACCCTTCGAATTTTTTTGAATGGCGGATAACTTTTGCGCCGTTCCCTTTCTTAGCGCGGCGCGCCGGTTTCGATCGCCTGCACGAACTGGCGCAGCACCGCACCCGATGCATCGGTGACGGCCCAGAACGTCATGCCATCGTGATTCCAGCGCGCGAGCGCGTACCCATCGTCGGACTGCGTCACGACCGGAGAGAACGACTTGCCGCTCGTATCGGCTTTTACTTCGCCCTTGCGTTCGGGAAACACGTACACGTCGATCGGATGCTTCAGATAGCGATAGACGACGACCGCCACCGGCCGATGATCGATGTAGTCCAGCCGTCCGCCGACGAGCGCGAAGCCCGGCCCCGCCGGATCGATCACCGGCGGCGCATAGTCGATGCGGCCGTTGAACCACGGCTTCACGGTGTGCTTGTCGCTGGACAGCACGTCGATCGGACGGTCCGACATCAGCGCGCGCACATGGCTCGATACGATCTCCTGCGCGATGGGCGAGCCCGTCGAGACGGACGAGACGAGCGGCACCGCCTGGAACCACAGCATCGTGCCGAGCACGAGCGCGGAAAGCGTCGCGCCCGCGAACGCGCCGCCGAAGAACGGCCACGGCGCCGCGAACAGACTGCGCGAGCCGCGCCTCGCGGGCCGGGCGGGCTCGCGCCTGCGCGCGTCTTCCTCGGCTTGAGCCCGCACGCGCGCCAGCACCTGTGCGCGCAGATGAACCGGCGCGCGCTGATACAGCGAACCATCGGTGAGCCTCGAATCGAGCGAGGCGGTGTCGTTATTTTCCATTGCCCGACTCCTCAGAATGACCCGGTCCCGCGCGGCGCACGAGACGCACGCTCGGCTTGTCCTGCCCGCCCTGGGCCGCGCGCACCGCCCCCGCCAGCATCTTGCGGCCGCGCGCGAGCCGCGACATCACCGTGCCGATCGGCACGCCGGTCACGGATGCGACTTCCTTGTAACTCATGTCTTCCAGCTCTCGTAACACCAGCACCTCGCGAAAGGCGATCGGCAACGCCTCCAGCGCGCGATGCACCAGATGCACTTCGTCGCGGCGCACGGCCAGCGTCTCCGGATCGGCCGCGCCTTCCTCCGACCAGCCCGGCAACGCTTCGTCGCCGCCCAGTTCCTCGTCGTAGGGCGTCGCGTCCGCGAGCTGCACGCGCCTGCGCCATTCCGTGAACCACGTATTGCGCACGATCGCGAGCAACCACGCCCGCGCATTCGCTTCCTCGCCGCCCTCGAATCCGCCGAAGAAACGGAACGCGCGCAGATAGGCTTCCTGCACGACATCATCGGCATCGTTCGCGCTGCCCGACAGCCAGCGCGCGAGGTTGTACGCGGCGTCCAGGTGCGGCATCACGGTCGCCTCGAAACGCGCGTGCACCGCCTCGGCGTCCGCCTGGCCGCGGCGCCCGGACTTGTCTTCTTTCGACCTGCCTGGCCACATCGCGCGGGTCTCCTTTCGACAACCACATTCGGAAAACTTCGCTCGGGCGCGGCGGCATCTCATCTTCCGCGCCTTCCCCTCCGATACTCCGCGCGCGGGGGGTTTATTCCCGATCGCAGCAGCGCCTCGAAAAAATATAGCGGGAATATCCCGCCCGGTTCGCCGGTTCGATGAACGGATGCCGCAACGCCTGCGCTCGACCGAGCCGACGCTGCCGGCCTCGCGCCCATGCATCGAGCCGCCGTGGACGCGACTTCACCGATTCGAACGACAAGAACGGCGGCCGCCATCATCAAAGGAACCATCATGAAACCCGATCCGACCGCACTGCCGCCCGCGCAGGAACGCGACGAACTCGACGAGCACGGCAAGCGCCGCCGCACCGCACTTTCGTGCATGGCGTGGGCCGGCGCCGGCGTCATCTGGACGGTGAGCGGCGGCGTGCCCGTGTCGCGCCTGATTTCGTCGGCGGAAGCGGCCGAGAAGACCAGCTCGTTCAGCTTCGTGCAGATCAGCGACAGCCACATCGGCTTCAACAAGGACCCGAACACCGAGCCGACGAGCACGCTCGAAGAAGCCATCAACCGCGTGGGCGCGATGAACAAGCGCCCCGCGTTCATGATCCACACGGGCGACATCACGCATATGTCGAAGCCCGCCCAGTTCGACACGGCCGTGCAGATCATCGACAAAGCGGGCATGGACGTGCATTACGTGCCGGGCGAACACGACGTGCTGGTCGAGGACGGCAATCCGTTCTTCGACCGTTTCTCCGGGCAATACGGCAAGGGCAGCAACCGCCACTGGTACAGCTTCGATCAGGGCGGCGTGCATTTCATCGGTTTGACCAACGTGATCGATCTGAAGGGCGGCGGCCTCGGCTTTCTCGGCGATGCCCAGCTCGCGTGGCTCAAGGCCGACCTGCAGGGCCAGTCGAGCAGCACGCCGATCGTCGTGTTCGCGCACATTCCGCTGTGGGCGCTGTATCCGCAATGGGGCTGGGGCACCGACGACAGCGCGCAGGCGCTCGCGCTCCTGAAGCGCTTCGGCTCGGTGACGGTGTTGAACGGCCACGTGCATCAGGTGGCGCAGAAAGTGGAGGGAGAGATGCGTTTCTATTCGGCGATGTCGACTGCGTTTCCGCAACCCGCGCCGGGCGCGCCGTCCGGTCCCGGCCCGATGAAAGTGCCCGCGGATCAACTGCGCTCGATGCTCGGCCTGCGCGAAGTCACGCATATCGCGGGACGCGGGCAGCTTGCGGTAACCGACACGTCGCTCGCCGGGGTGCAGTCATGATTGCATCGACGATCGCGAACTACGTTTCGCCCGCCAATCTCCGCCCGCTCGCCGGCAAGTTTCTGCGCAAGGCCGCATTTGCGCTCGTCGTGAAGGGGGTGATCAGCGCCGCGATTCCGACGGCCTGCGCGCAGCAGCCCGCGCAGCAGATCGCGGCGATGAGCGCGCCGACCGTCTCCATCGACAACTTCGCCTTCAATCAGGCGACGATCACCGTGCCGGCCGGCACGAAGGTGACCTGGGTGAACCACGACGACATGCTGCACACCGTCACCGATGAAGGAAAGAGCTTCAAGTCCGATCCGCTCGACAGCGGCGACAGCTTCTCGCATGTGTTCGACAAGCCGGGCACGTACAAGTACTTCTGCTCGCTGCATCCGCACATGACGGGGACGGTCGTCGTGCAATGAGCGCCGTCCGGCGCGGCGCGCGCGCCTGTTCGGTCAGCCGCGGGCCTTCGCGATCGCCGCGAGATTGCCTTCGCCGAAGCCGTGATGCCCGCGCCGTTCGACGATTTCGAAGAACATGTCGCCCGGCTTGCGCTCGACGAAAGTCTGCAGGAAAAGCTGCGGCGTGCCGTCGGGCAGAATCTCGCCGTCGACGAGAATGCCGCGCGCGCGCAGCGCGGCCGTGTCGAGACCGTGGCCGGGCAAACGCTCGTCGATCTCGTCGTAATAGCGCGGCGGCGGCTGCAGGAAACGCACGCCGCGCGCCATCAATGCATCGACGGAGGCGAAGATGTCCGCCGATGCCAGCGCGATATGCTGCACGCCCTCGCCTTCGTGATCGGGCAGATACTGCTGCATCAGGTCCGTGCGGTACGTGCCTTCCTCGTACACCGGAATGCGGATCGAGCCGCACGGCGAGAGCGTGACGGCCGAATCCTGCGACACGTGCCAGTCCGGATGCACCTGATGAATCTCCGAGAAGTGCAGCACTTCGCTGTAGAAATCGAGCCATTCCTGAATGCGGCCCGGGCCGACCGTCTGCGTGAAGTGGTCCACTTCGAGCAGACCCGTGCCGGTGGCGTCCGTGCTTGCTCCGGGAATCGGGCGGAAATCGATGTCGTAGATCGACGTCTCGCCGCAGTTCTTGCCCGGCCAGTGATCGACGAAATACATATGCGAATCGCCGATGCCCTGGATCGCCGGAATCGCGAGCTCGTTCGGGCCTATCTTCTCGCCCTCGAAATCCCATGCGCCGTATTCGAGCGCGCGCTCGTGGGCGACCTGCGCATCGAGCACGCGAATGCCGATCGCAGCGATGCCGACGCCGTGCGACTCCGCAAAACGCGACGCGAACGAATCCGGCTCCGCGTTCAGCAGGAAATTCATGCTGCCCTGGCGAAAGAGCGTCACCGCCTTGCTGATGTGCTGCGCCACGGGCACGAAGCCGAGCGTCTCGAATAGCCTGGCCAGGCCCTCCGGATCCGGGCTGGAAAACTCGACGAACTCCAGCCCCGCAATGCCGAGCGGATTGTCGCCGAGGTTCGGATCGGGCATCGCGCGGGCGGAGGAAGAGGAGTCGGGCTGGGTCATCGGCAATACCTCGAAAATGTACGATCTGGTTCACGGACGCAAAACTACCACGACCTGCACCCTCCGTGCGACCCGGCGAATACATCGAATGGCCGCGAACGGTGCACCTAGAGTAGCGGCAGCGGGATTGCCGTGTCAAAGCCGGGGCAGCCCGACGCGCCCCGGCTCTTCATCCATTTTCGGCGCGCGCTCAGGCGGCGAGGCGCTGCGCGCTCATCGACGGGCGCTTCGCTTGCGGCGGAAACACGTTCCAGGAACCGTCGTCATGGCGGAAGAAGATGATCGCGAGCGGGCCGCCCGGATGCTGCGCTTCGATGCAAACATAGCGCGCGCCGGTGACATGCGAGCGGCACAGGCGCACGACGCGTGCCGGATGCGCGGGAGTCGGGGCAAGCCACTTGTCGACGGCCCAGTGCAGCGAGTTTTCGGTGGTTTGCATGATGGTCTCCTCGGAATCGGTCGGCAGGACGTGAGGTTCAGGCTGCGAGCGCCGCGTTCATGCGGCGGCGGCGCTCGGCGGCGACATAGGCGCGGAAAAGTCCCGCCACGGCTCTGACGGCCGCACGCGGATGCACGAAGCAGGCTTGCACCTGACGGCTGCGGGCGCGGCCGTCGAGGCACCACGTGACGAAGTGCTCGCAGTTGTTGGTCAGCAGGTGATACTGGTCTTCGCCGAGGCGGCTGCGCGCGCGGCGCACCGCTTCCATGCCGACGAACTTCGCGGCCGGGTTCTGGCGGATCGTGACTTCATGGCCGGCGGCGAACTGTTCGACGGAGACTTCCTCGACCGGGCCGCGATGCAGCGACTTCGCGAAGCCGGCATAGTGGATGACCATGCCGTTGCCCGCATAGATGCCGTGGTGTTCGTAGCCCGAGCGGCGCGTGACGAGTTCGGTGCCGAGCGCCGGTTCGTCGTCGAGCGAGAAGCCGCTCGCGGCGGCTTGCTGGTCGATCAGTCCGGATTGTTGGTTGGTTGACATGGCTGGCTCCGATTCTTCTCTGCTTGGCGCCAGGTGTTTGTTTGGCGCCGGGTTGCCTAGCCTTTTGCATCTTCCTTGCCAGCCTCCGTAACCAATTGATTTTTATAAATAAGTCACAATTTGAGAGCGATTCTCGACGGCGTTGTGTTTTTTGCACGCCAACAGTTTTCGGGCGTGTTTGTTGGGTTGATTGCGCCAGACTTCGAGTCGTCCGCCTCGATAAACACACCCACGGGAAGCGGCGGTCGTGTGTTGGTTCTGCGCCGTGACACCGACAGCGCGTGTTGGTCGCGATCCAACGGATGCGATGCCGGACGCTTGTCAACGCGCATCCGGCGAAACAGCGAGAGCGCCGCCCCTTCGCCCGCAGCGCGAAACATGCCGGCAGCGCGCATGCGTCGGCACGGGCCTTGCATAAGATCGTGCGTCCTGCTCACAGGCCATCACGGAGAACCGACATGTGCGTCCTCACCGTCAACGATCTTGCATACGACCGGGAGCTGGATCATGCGGCGATGTCAGCCATCGGCGGCGGAGGCGGCGCGCCATGGGTGTTCGGCTGGATCACGCCGTTCGTGGACCGCCCTTCGGGCGGCGCCGGCGGAGCCTCTGCGGTAAACCTCATCGATGTCACCAACAACATCTACGAGGTCACCAACAACGTGACGAACAACGTCACGAACATCACGGTCGGCCAGATGATCAATCAGTTTCAGAACGTCGCCGTCAGCAATACCGGCAACGGCGCGACGCTCACCGTCAATCCGAACTCCGTGGCGGGGAATCGCGCGGGTTGAGCGGTGCACATCAAGATTCGCTTCGGGCGCGCGTTGGTACACAATGAGCGGGATCGTCCGCAAGGGCCGTCCGATGCCGCGTCACCCAGGACTCCGGAGGTTGCCATGACCTTCAGCACCGAGTTTCGATGGACTTCCGCCGCCCGCACCGACACCGGCTGCGTGCGCCAGATCAATGAAGACGCGCTCCTCGATGCGCCCGAGCGCGGCCTGTGGGCCGTCGCGGACGGCATGGGCGGGCACGCGGTCGGCGATCTGGCGAGCCAGATGGTGATCGAGAGCCTCGCGAAGGTGTCGGCGGCGACCGATCTCGCGGGCGTCATCGCCGACGTGCGCACGCGTCTTCTCGACGTAAACGACAAACTGCGCGCGGAAGCGGCGCGGCGGCAGGTATCGCGCATCGGCAGCACCGTGGTCGTGCTCGCGGCGCGCGATGGCGCGTGCGGCTACGTATGGGCGGGCGACAGCCGCATTTATCTGTTGCGTCAGGGACGGCTCATGCAGCTCACGCGCGATCACAGCCATGTCGAGGAACTGAAGGCGCGCGGGCAACTGACGGCCGAGGAAGCGCTGCATCATCCGGCGCAGCATCTGATCACGCGTGCGGTCGGCGCGCTCGATGTGCTCGAACTCGACGAAAACACACTCGCCCTGAACGACGGCGATACGTTCCTGCTTTGCAGCGACGGCTTGTCGAATGAGGTCAGCGACGCGGAGATCGTGAACGAACTCGCGCCGGGAAATTGCGATGCGGCAGCGCAACGGCTGCTGGAAATCGCGCTGGCGCGGGGCGGGCGCGACAATATCTCCGTGGTCGTCGCGCATGCGGTCGATCTGATGGCGTCAGACAAGACGCAGGTGAACCCCGGGGTTTGAGCGCGCTTCTGCGCGTGCACGCGCCGGCGTCCATTCGTATGCTTATTTCGCTCAGGCGCTTGTAGAACTCAAGTCCCTGCCGGCTGGCCTCGCCTCGTCATCCGGCCTCCTTGTTCTTCTGCGCCGCCGCCCGAAACTCCTTCGAATGCAGCCCGTGCTTTTTCAAGAGCATCTGCAAATGCGAGCGGTTCATCTCATACCGTCTCGCAAGCTCTGCGACGGTGCCGCCGGTTTCCTGCAAGCCTCGTTCGAGAAAGGCGCGCTCGGCTTCGTCGCTCGCGACGCGCTTTGCTTCCGCGAGCGAACTCGCGGTGGCGATGCCGCTTCCGCTCGCAGCCGGTCCGCCCATTGCCAGGGAAAGCGACGACTTCGGCCGGATATCGACCGGCAGATGATCGATGTCGGCCATATCGCCGGCAAGACAGGCGAGCCGATACACCACGTTGCGCAACTCGCGGATATTCCCCGGATAGTCATAGTTGCGCAGAAAGTCGCGCAGTCTCGGCGATAGCTTCACCGGCCGGCGCTTCAACGTCGCCGCGGCCTCGTCGCCGAAATAGGCGAGCAGCAGCGCAATTTCATCGCGCCGTTCGCGCAATGCGGGCAGTGTCAGATGAATCACGCTCAATCGATAAAACAGGTCTTCGCGAAAGCGCCCTTCATCGCAGAACTTGCGCAAGTTGCGATTCGTCGCCGCGACGATGCGCGTATCCACCGCGATCGGCTCGTCCGAGCCCACGCGCTGAATCTCGTGCGCTTCGAGCACGCGCAACAGTTTCACTTGCCCCGACAACGGCAATTCGCCGATCTCGTCGAGAAAGATCGTTCCGGTATGCGCGCTTTCGAACTTTCCCTTGCGATCGTTGGTCGCGCCCGTGAACGCACCCTTGCGATGCCCGAATAATTCGGACTCCAGCAGATTATCGGGAATCGCACCGCAGTTCACGGAGATATACGGCTTGTCCGCGCGCGATCCGTTCGCGTGAATGACCTTCGCCATCAGTTCCTTGCCGGTTCCGCTTTCGCCGTCGATCAACACGGGCAAGTCAGTCGGCGCGGCCTTTTCCGCGATTTCCAGCGCTTCGAGCAGCTTCGGGTTATCGCCGAACGTGCCTTCGAACACGAAGCTGCGTTCGATCAGCGCCTGCCGCCGCGCGCCCGGCGGCAGATCCCGCTTCGGCTCCGCGGCGGCTGCCTGCACGAAGCGCTCCTTGTGCGAGAGTTGCATGACTTCATCGCGCAAGGTGCTCGCCTGCCTCAACAGCTTTTCGATTTCGGGCCGTTCGAGGCGCGAGGTCCATCGCAGCGTCGAGCGCAGGATCTCGATCTTCTCGATGAGGCCCGCATAGGAAATCGCCGATGACGCTGGCGTGCTGCTGTCGCTTTCCGGTTGGTCGAGTATCTTCATGCTGCGCTCAGTTGCTTTTGCACGAGTTGGTAATACATGCCCTTTCTCGCGACGAGTTCGTCGTGCTTGCCCTGCTCGACGATACCGCCTTCGTACAGCACGAGAATCTTGTCGGCGCGCATGATCGTCGAAAGCCGGTGCGCGATGATGACCGCCGTGCGTCCTTTCAATATCTCCTGCATGTTGCCGAGAATATTGCTTTCCGATTGCGTATCGAGCGCGGAGGTGGCTTCATCGAACACGAGCAGACGCGGATCGTGATACAGCGCCCGCGCGATGCACAGCCGCTGGATCTGCCCGCCCGAAAGCCCCACGCCCCGCTCGCCCACCACTTGCTCATAGCCGAGCGGCATCTTCGCGATGAACGCATGCGCGTCGGCCATCTTCGCCACTTCCTCGATGCGCCTTCTGTCGGGCGCTTCGTCGCCGCTCGCGATGTTCTCCGCGATCGTCCCCGAGAACAGCAGGTTGCTCTGCATCACATAGCCGATCTGCGCGCGGAAGAAGCCCTTGTCGACAACGTTGATATCGTAGCCATCGACGGTCATCTTGCCTTCGCTCGGCGCATAGAAACCGACGAGCAGTTTCGCGAGCGTCGTCTTGCCCGAGCCGCTGCGTCCGACGATCGCGATCAGTTCGCCGGGCTTGATATCGAAGCTGATGTTCTCCAGCACGTAAGGCGCGTCGCCTTCGCCGTAGCGGAAATACACGCCGTTGAAGCTGATGTCGCCCTGCAGGTCGGGCAGCATCACGCGTTGCTGCATGTCTTCGGGCTTCTGCTCGGGCTCGATATCGAGCACGTCGCCCAGTCGCTCCATCGCGACGCCCGCGTCGTTCAGGAGACTCCACAAGTTGATGAGCCCCATCAACGGCGCGAGCACGCTGCCCATGTAGGCATTGAACGCGATCAACTGGCCGATGGTCAGTTCGCGCGCGAGCACGAGATTCGCGCCCACCCACAGCACGCCGATGGTCGTCGCTGCATTCAGCAACTGGCTGCACAGGCCTACCGCGATATTGAAGCGCTGCGACTTGTATTGCACTTCCAGCGATTTCGCGTACTTCTTCTCCCACTTCAGGCGCACCGGGCGCTCGATGCCCATGCCCTTCACCGTCTCGACGCCGCCGAGCGCCTCCATCAGATACGAACGCGCATCCGTTCCCGCGGAAAAGGTCTCGCGCGCATTCTGCTTGATGCGCGGCGTCGCGACGACCGTGAGCACCATCATCGGAATCACGAATGCAATGAGCAACAACGTGAGCTTCACGTTGTAGAGGAACATGATCGTGAAGTAGATGAAGATCATCAGCAGGTTCAGCACGGTCGACACCGTCGATTCCGTGAGGAACGCGCGGATCGTGTGATTCTCCTGAAAGCGCGCGAACACATCGCCGGTCTTGCGCTTCGCGAAGAAGCCGAACGGCAGCGAGAACGTGTGCCTGAAAAACTGCGACATCATCGCGAAGTCCATGTTGCGGACCATGAAGTTCGCGAGGTACGCCCGTATCGTCGTCATGAGCTGCGTGAACAGGCTCGCGATGATGAGCCCCGCGATCAGCACGTGCAGCAGGCTCACGTTCTGATGCACGATCACGCCATCGAGAATGTTCTGGATGATGAGCGGCGGTATCACGCCCAGCACCTGAATGACGAACGTCGCGAGAAAGAGATGCAGCAGGATCTTCTTGTACGGCTTCAGATAGCCGACGAAGCGCAGCCACGGCGAGCGCGACACGGCCTTCTGCGTCAGATCCTGCCCTGGCGCGAAGAGCAGGCACGTGCCGCTCCAGCCGCGCTCGAACTCGCCGACGGTCATCTTCCGAAAGCCGATGGCCGGGTCCGCCACCCACACGTTCTCGCTCGATACACCATAGATGATGATGTAGTGATAACCCTCCCAATGCGCGATGAACGGCATCTCGAAGCCGCGCAGCGATTCGAACGTGCACTGCACGCCGCGCGTCGTGAAGCCGAGCGACTCGCCCGCGCGCGCGAGCGAATCGAGCGTCGCGCCCGAGGTCGTCACGTTGGCGAGCTCCCGCAGCTTGCCGAGCGTCATGTTGATGCCGTAGTGGCGACAGATCATCGCGAGACAGGCCGCGCCGCAATCCATCTCCTCCGCCTGCTCGACCCACGCGAAACGCTTGATTACGCGTTCGCCCAGTTCGGGCCTCGTGTGCAGATCGAGCATCGCGGGCAGCTTGCGGCGCTCGGTGAGCTTTTTCTGCCGCTGCAATTCACGCTCGGTGAAGCGGATGCGCTCTTCGAGCACTTCGCGCAGCTTCACGTTGCGCTCGATGATGAAATGCACGGTCTTCTCGGGGATCACGAGCAGGCGCGTATCGGTGCTCGCGATGGCCGAAGCCATCTGCTCCTGACGCATCACGCAGGCCTTCTCGCCGAAGATCTCGCCGGGACCGAGGGTCGCGAGCACATGCCGCTCGCCGCCCTCCTCGCGCACGATACGCACTTCGCCCTGCCGCACGACATAAAGCCGACGGTCGTCGCGCGACTCCTGCTTGAGAATCTCCTTGCCCTCGCCGACGCGCTTCACGCCGACGCTGCGCACGCATTCCTCGAGTTCCGCCTTGTCCAGCTTGCCGCGCAGATCGAACAGCTTCGCGACGAAGCCGCCCGCCGAGTTGATCGCGACATAGCTCGTCACGAATGCGAGCGCAGCCGGATTTCTTGCGATGACGGGCTCGATCGCCGTGCGCGGGATATACAGCAACTCGGTCTTGCCGGAGGAGCGCACCGACGACTCATGGCGGTAGTCGCGCAGCATCGCGATATCCGCGAAGGTCTCGCGCTCCTTCTTCACCCCCATGCTGATTTCCTTGCCGTGCTCCTCGGTGAAGATCCGCACGGAGCCCGCTTTCACGACATAGAGCCCGTCGGCCGCATCGCCCGCATTGCACACGGTCTCGCCGAAGCCGAAGCGCCGCGACTCCGTTTGCGCCGCCAGTTGCTCGATGTCCTCGCGCGTGAACGGCGAAAGGATCTCGACCGACGAGAGAAAGTCGGCGGGCGAATCAAGGCTCGATGGAGCGTCCATGTTCTCTTGCATTCCCCGTCAGTCAGCGTGCTTCTATGACATGCTCCTGCGCGCGCGCCATCATCCAGTCCTCGCGCAGCAGGCGGCGGATTTCCGCCGACACGTCTTCATCGAGCTTCGCGGGATACTTCGCCGTCACCGCGAAGATTTCATACGATGCGCCATCCGCCGATACGAACGGCCCGAGCAGATCGCCGACTTCCGCGTTGAACACCTTCGCCTCGACGTCGGGCTTCATCTGTCCGCGCATCACGCGGCCGATCACGCCGCCCGCGTCGCGCGTGTCGGCGATCGAGTGCTCGCGCGCCATGTCGGCGAAGCTGTCGGGATCGTCGTTGAGATACGAGATCATTTCCTTGGCGCTGCCTTCGGTGTCGAGCAGGATATGGCTCACTTCGATGCTGTCGAACTTCGGCGAATTGAGCTGGAAATATTCTTCGACCTCGCGCCCGGTGCCCACCTTGTCGAGCATCTTTTCCTGATAGAGCGTGTCGGTGATGAAGACCTCGAACTCGTCGAGACTCACGTGCAGCGCATCGAGATAGTTGTTCATGTCGGCCGCGCGATGCAGCCCGCGAATGCGGCGAAACTGATCGGCCCGGTTCTGAATTTCTTCGTCGCTCACGGCAACGCCCGATTTCTTCGCCGCGCGCACGGTCAGCTTGTCGCGCACGAGCTGCTCGATGAGACTGTCGAACTGACCATTCAGCTTCAATAACCTGATGAATTCGCCGACGTCGACCACTTCGTCGTCGATACGCACAATCGCCGTCATATCGTTCTCCGTTGGTTCCATGTTGAATTGCGCATCATGTTCGCGTTTCGGCGCTTCGATAACCCCCCATCTTTATCCCGCTACATTGCGGAACGGATCCAGCCCGAGATCGATCAGGCGCCGCTCGCGCACCACGATTTCAGCGGTCGCCGTCATGCCGTAACGCAGCGGATACTTCGTGTCCGCGATCTGATAGAAATCGCGATCCAACGTCACGCGTCCTTCATAGACGGGTTGCTTGCTCGTCGGGCTCGGCTTGGTCGCGGGCGATATGAAGGCGAGCGTGCCCTCGATCACGCCATAGCGCTGATAGGGAAACGCATTGAACTTGAGCTTCACGCGCTGCCCTTCGCGCAGAAACGCGCGGTCATGCTCGGCGATCTCGATCTTCAGCACCGGCTTCGCATTAGCCGGCGCGATGCCGCCGAGCGGCGTGTTCGCCTGAATCTTGTCGCCGGGCTGCGTCGATGTCACGTCGGTGACCACGCCGGACACGGGCGCGAGTATCAGCAGAAAATTGTCCTTGTCGATGTTCTCGAACTTGATGCGCGCGGCCGCATCGGCGACGAGGCGCGCCGTCTGCAGTTGCAGACGCAGCTTGTCTTCGGTGCTCGCGACTTCGCGCATCGCGGCTTCGTATTGCAGCCGCAGACTCGTCGCTTCCTGGCCGCTCGTTTCCAGTTGACGCTTCGCCTGCGTGAAATCGTGGCTCAGCCGGAAGTCGAGTTCCGCGAGCCGCGACTGCTCGACGCGATACGCGCCGTCCGCTTCCAGATACGCATTGCGCTTCGCATCGACCTGCGCCTCCGCGACGCCGCCGCCGCCCGGCAACGCGAGCAGACGCTGAAAGCGGTCGAGTTCGACCTTCGCGGCATCGCGGGCGCGGCGCGCGTTCTCCAGCGTGCTGCGCGCTTCCTGCAACTGCGCCTTCTGGCCTTCCGCGAGCTTGCTCGTGCCTTCGGACACGCGCTGCTGATGCTGATGCTCCTCCACATCCATCTGATCCTTGAGCGCGGCGATCTTGCGCTCCATCAGCAGCTTTTTCTCGGGAAACTGCTTCCATTCGCGCTCGGCGTCGTCGAGCTTCAGTTGCGCTTCGAGCGCATTGGTGGCGGCCTCGATCGCGCCGCGCGCATTCAGGCGCGCGACCACGTCGTCCTTGCGCACGGGCTGTCCTTCCGCGATATAGAGGTCGGCCAGCTCGCCGTCGATCGGCGCATAGAAGCGCCGCACTTCCGATTCCGGCGCGAGCGTGCCTTGCGCGGTCACCATCACGTCCGCGTGGCCGACGAACGACCACACGAGCGCCGACGCGACGAGCGCCACCATCGCGAGGACGAGCCCCTGGGTGATCCTCGCCGGTTCCGCCGTGAGAATCGCGATGCCCTCGGCGCCGTGTTCGCCGAGCGCCTCCGACAGCGGCTTAAGGTGTGCGTCTCTCTTCACTGCTCGTGCCTCCGCCGATCAGACTCAGCTTCGTGTTGAGAAGCCCGGGTTCGAGCACCATGCGCAGATCCTGCAACGAACGCCGTTGCAGATCCGCCTCGGTGTCGATCTCACTGGCGAGCGCGGTCCACTTCGCCGTCGCGCTGTCCGCCTTCACCTGCCTGAAGATGCGCATGCCGCGCGTGGCAGCGTCCTGCGCGTCGGACAGGAGCCGCGCCTGCGTCCGGAACACATCCGATACGCCCGATTCGAGCCGCTGCGATCCGCCGATGCCGCCGTTCGTCCGATACTGCTGCCAGGACGTTTGCGCCTGCGCCATCAAGGTCTGCGCGCGGGCCGTCGCCTTGTCCTTCAGCGCCGCGACGTCGGGCGCGACCGCCTTCGCATAGAACGTGTCGCCGTCGAGATCGAGCGTTTCGTAGAACGACAGCAGCGCGTCTTCATAACCTTTCGAGCCGCGCGCCTTCTGCAGATCGGCGAATTGCGCGGCCACGGCCTTCTTGTGCGCGAGCTCCTTTTGCACGGTCGGCGACCACGCGCCTTGCGTCAGCTTTTGCAGCGCATCGATGGCCTGAGCGCTCTGGCCGTGGTTCCAGGCATCGGCGACCGTCGCGTATTGCGCAAGCACGTCGGGCGGCGGCAACTGGCTCGCGCGCATCTGCCTGAATTTTTCCTGGAACGGCGGCGTCGAGAAGTTCGCCTTGCTCACCGAGACCGCGAGCGGCGCGAGGCTCGGCCCGTTGAGGCTGCGGCGCAGGGCCGCGTAGGCATCGAGATCCGCGCGCACGCGATCGAGGCCCGCGAGGCGCGGATACTTGTCGGCGTATTCCTTCAGCGTCGCGTTGATCGCATCGGGATCGTCCTGACCGAGGCTCTTGACGATGCTCGCATCGAGCCTGTCGATGGCCGCGAGATACACGGAGTCGTCGCTTTGCAGCTTGCGCAGATGACTCAGCGCGAGCGCATACGGATCGCGGAACTCGGGCACATAGCCAGCGATACGGTCCAGATCGCGCTGATGCCCCGCCGCGTCCGCTTCCCAGTGCTTCAGGATCGCGCTGATGCGCGGCTCGTCGCCGTACATGCGGATCGGCGCATCGGCGCCGCCGCGGCTCATCGCGAAGCCTTCCAGCTTGCCGATCCATTCGAGTTCGTCGACGAGCGAATGCACGTCGGCGTTGTGCTCGCCGAGCGCCCTCATCTGCGCGATGATCGCGTCCGCGCTCGCGAAATCGCCCTTCTTCAACGCGACGAGCCAGCGCGGCACGTTCGACTTGAGCACGGCTTCCGTATTCATCGCCGCGAACTGCGCGTCTTTCGGATGCGTCGTCAGATAATCGTTCGTGACGGTCGCTGCCTCGCCGAACTCGCCGCTCGCCATCAGCGATTTCGCGTGACGCTCGGGCGAGCCGATGTAAAAGAGCGCGGCGCCGCCCGCAACGAGCACGGCCAGCGCGCACGCGGCAATGATGCGTGTGCGCCGCCCGGCACGTGGATCGTCGTTCGCGAGCACGCGACGCAGCTCGGACACGAAGAGCGCGAACTTGCTGCGCTTCGCGGCGCGCGCATCCTGGCGCTTTTCTTCGGCGGGCAGCGGCTGTGCTTCCTCATTGACTTCGTCCTCGCGCGCGGCGGCCTGATCGACGCAGAAGATGTCGAGAAACGAATGCGCCGAGCCGACGAAGGTGGTTTTGTCGCTGTCGAACTCGTCGTCGTGCGACGGCTTGGCCACCTGCGCGACCATTTCCGTGAGCGTCGACTCGCTTTCGTCGCCGTGCAGATGCACCTTGTACACGAAGTGCGTGCCGCCGAATGCGATCGTATCGCCGTTCTTCAACTCGACCGCCGACGCGCCGAGCCGCTCGCCGTTCACGAAGGTGCCGTTGGTGCTGCCGAGGTCTTCGACGAACGGCGCGCCGCCCTTGATGAATACGTGAGCGTGCCGCCGCGATACGTAATTGACCTGATGCGGAAAATGCTCGCGATAGCGCGAGAACGTATCGTCCGTCTTGCTGACGAGAAACGGAAACTGCGCGAGCTCGATCGGATGAAGGCCGAGGTCGTCGCGCTGCGGCGTGAGCGTGACGCCGATCGGCTTCGGCGCGGACAGGCGCTGCGTACGCGGCGCGAACTGCACGCGATAAGAAAGCTTGCTGCCGAACGAGATCACGTCGCCGCTTCGGATGCGTGCGGGCGTTTCGCGCACGGGCGTGCCATTCACCGCCGTGCCGTTCTTGCTCGCGAGATCGGCGATATAGACGAAGCCGTGCTCGATGAAGATGCGGGCATGACGGCGCGAGAGCTGCGCGACGGCTTCGGGCGGACTCGTGTCGAACGGCGCTTCGGCGCGGCCGATCGCGAAGAGGTTTTCGTCGATGCGGATTTCCGTGAGCCGGTCCGCCAGATCGCGGCCGAGCTCGGCATGCGGCGCGGGCTTCAGGATGACGTCGAACGCCTCGCCCACGCTCTGCGGTTGTTCCGCGACGGAAAAGCCTTGAGCCATGTCCATGTCACGAGGTACGTCCAGCCGCTGCCGCCGACGCGCCAGAGGAATGCCCGGCAACGTCGGGCACATGGACAGGTTGGACCGCGCCGTAATCGAAGTCATTCACACCCGGCGGCTGTTGAGAGTTTAAGTCACGCATCGTCGTAGTCAATCGTGCGGCACTGGCGCATCACGCCATAGATCAGCGATTTGGAACGATCGTTAGTAATTCATATTATTAATTTGCACGCCATAATTCATGGAACGCTTCACTTCAAGCCATCCTTGCTCGCGCTCTGCACGTCGACTGTCGGCCAGCCGCCGCCGAGCGCCTTGTAGAGCGTCACGGTGTCCGAGAGAATCTGCTGATGGTTCGCGAGCAGCGCGAGTTGCGCCGCGAGCAGCGTGCGCTCGGTCTCGAACACTTCGAGTTGCGAGATCACACCTTCTTTCAGTTGCGCGTCGATCTGCGCCGCGACCACCGTCAACTGATCGACTTCCTGCTGCAACTCGACGCGCTGCTTCGTGTGCGAATCGAGATTGACGAGCGCGTTTTCCACTTCCTCGAACGCGTTCATCACCGTGCTGCGATATTGCTGTTCGGCGACCGCCGTCTGCGCTTCGGTCGTTTTCACATGCGCGCGCACGGCCGGATCGAGGATCGGGATGTTGATGCTCGGCACGAAGCTCAGCGTGAACATCTTCAGCAGATCGGTGAGTTGAAAGCTCGCCGAGCCGGCGCGCCCGGTCAGGTTGATGGTGGGCAGTTGCGCGAGCTTCGCCTGGCCGACGAGGTCATAGGCTTCGAGCACGCGATACTCGGCCGCGATCAGATCGGGGCGGCGTGCGAGCAACTGCGACGGCAGCCCTTCCGGCACCGGCGGAACCTGCACGCGCTTTTGCAGCTTGCCGTCGGGCATCCGGAATTCGCCCGCGGGCACGCCGATCGCCGTCGAGAGCGCGTTGTTCGCGAGATCGCGCGAACGGCGCAGCTCCAGCAGCTCGCGCGTCAGGCGATTGAGCTCCGCGCGCTGCGTGAGCACCTGCGTCTTGGGCACGAGGCCGTTCTTCTGCATGCCCTCGAAGATCGTCAGGATCTGCTGATTCGTCGCGATGGTCTGCTTCTGCTGCGCGATCTGATCGTCGAACTGAAGAATCTGGAAGTACGTCGTCGAGACGATCGCGACGAGTTCGAGATAGCCCGCGCGCCAGTCGGCTTCGGTCGCGCGGAATTCGGCTTTCTGCGCCTGCACGCCCTTTTCGACCGAACCCCAGATATCGATGTCCCAGCTGACCTGCGTCGCCAGGTTGTACTGCTTCGTGAATTGCTGGCCGGTCGTCTTCTCGAAGCTCGCGCCCGCGCCGAGATCCATCGACGGCAGCGCGCCCGCGCGCGCCTCGCCGATCTGCGCGCCCGCGACCTGGATGCGCGCGGCGAGCACCTTGATGTCGAAGTTGCCGCTGATGGCCTTCTCGACCAGCGAATCGAGATACGGGTCGTGGAACTGCTTCCACCAGTCGGGCTGGATCGTGTCGGACGCGGCGACCTTCGCTGCGTCGATCTTCGTGAAAGCGGTCTTTCCGGGCGTGTCGGGGCGCTGATACGTCGGCGGTGTGACGTCGATGCAACCCGACAGCAAAGCAGCGGCGATCAGCCCTGGCACGACGGCCCACTCGCGCCCGATGGTCAAGCGCAACGATGGCAACAAGGCTCGCACGATCTCGCTCCCGGTGAACGCGCACCGACGGTCAGTTTCTAGGGTGAGAAGCGCGGCGCCGGCCGTTCGGTTCATCAAGTAAATCACACGGCGCGCCGCGACTCCATACGGGTTAAGTCACATGGCGCGCGCGTGCTCTTTGGCACGTCGCGCGTTTCGTGAC
Organism: Caballeronia sp. J97; assembly: GCF_905220305.1. Classification (NCBI taxonomy): domain Bacteria; kingdom Pseudomonadati; phylum Pseudomonadota; class Betaproteobacteria; order Burkholderiales; family Burkholderiaceae; genus Caballeronia; species Caballeronia sp. J97. The sequence goes on from NZ_CAJMZL010000003.1 coordinate 211,525, forward strand.
GCGGCCGGCGGCGGATGCGACCCGCACCTGACCACGACGCCCGATGCTGAGGGCGGTGTTACGGCGAAGCTCCCCGTGCCCCGCCTTTGCTGCTGACTGCTTGGATGCTTACCGCATCGACATGCGGTTCATTCCCCGCGACGCGCGCTTCAGGCGAGATCGCCCGCGATGCCGAAGTTGACGTTGGCGATGTTCTTCGCGTTCTGCGTCGGCGAAACCGTGGATTGCGACTTCAGCGCTTCGGCGAACGCGATGTTGCTGCCGTTCTGGTTGAACGTCGTCTGCGTCTGATTGATGATCTGCTGCGGATTGAACGGCATGGAGAGCGTGGTCCCGTTCGTCGAGATGAATCCGGGGAACAGGACCGCATTGCCGCCGCGCACCGCGGACATCGCACGGGCGTCGAGGTCTTCGGTGACGGGAAGGTCCTTGATGGTCAGCGTCTTCATTTCCGCTCTCCTTGGGTGCGCATCGCGCAATCGGTGGTGGTTCCAACAACTTGTCTGCTCGCGACCATTCATGCATGGGGTGTGCCAGGCGTGTCACGGGTCGGGCGAATTGCGCTGTATCCGTTGCTGCGTCAGGCTCGCGCCGATCTGCACGACATGCTTGCTTCGTTCTTCGTGATGCTGCCCGCCCGACACTTCCCGTTGCCGCTGTCGGTCCCGGAACGACACTGCGGCGGATCGCGCGGACATACGTTTCCCTCCGCGAAACGCGCGCGGAATCGAACTCGATAAAAGCAATCGGGAAAGGCGCTGCTCAGAGCGTCATGCAGCGCCCGGGCTCACTTGACGTAAATCGTGATCTTCCTGGAATAAACGGGCGGGTTATGCGGTATGTGCTTGTCATCGCCCATCAGAAGCTGAAGCGTGTGCTTGCCCGGCGGCAGCTCGATCATCGCTTCGGTTTCGCCGGCGCCGTAGTGCAGATGATTGCGATCCGATGGAATCTCCTGATCCATCGGCGGCAAATCGACGTCGATCAGCAAATGATGATGCCCCGTGTTCGGAAACTTCACGCCGCGCGGCGCGACGCCCATGAAGCGCAGCCCGAACCAGACCTTGAACGGCTTGCCTGCGGGCACGGTCTGGCCGTCGTTCGGATAGCCGATGTACGCATAGGCGTTGGCGGGCGCGGGCGTCGTCCCGGCGAGTGCGAGAGGCGCGGCGAACGCCGTCGCCAGCGTGGCGGCGACGAGGAGCGAACGCGGCAGCGCGAGCGCATCAGCGGATCGTTTTTTCATGTCATGTGCCCTCGGCAAGTGCACAGCTCATTTCACCGTGATCGTGATCTTCTTCGAATACACCGGCGGATCGTGCGGAATGTGGTTGTAGTCGCCCATCAGCAACTGCAAGGTGTGCTTGCCCGGCGGCAGTTCGAGACGCGCATCGGTTTCGCCGGCGCCGTAGTGCAGGTGATTGCGGTCGGACGGTATCTCCTGGTCGAGCGGCGGCAGGTCCGTATCCACCAGCAGATGGTGATGCCCCACGTTCGGCAGATCGACGCCTTTCGGACAGACGCCCATGTTGCGCAAGCCCATGCGCACCCAGAGCTTGCCGCCGGAGATCACGGCGCCGTCCGGCGGCCAGATGATGTACGCCTCGGCGTTCGCCGGCGCGGGCGTGCGGGCACGCGCGGCGGAGAACGACGAATCGGCGGCCAGTGCGGCCAGGGAAGCCAGCGCGCCAAGCACGGTTCTTCTCAGCATGTTATGCACGCCTCTCTCGTTGAAAGGCCTCGCGGATGGGCCAGGGAAAACGATCCTCGCACGCGCGAACGCTCGTGCTCGGAGCGTGATGCAGGTTGCGTGATGCACCGTCGTTGGTTTTTAGATTAGGACGTTACGTTTAAAAAAGATACGTACACACGACGGTCCTTCGCCCCTCATGACGGATACCTCCTTTCAGAGGATTAAGCGGCGCGTTGAGCGCGTGCTATCGTTGTTGGTGCTGGACAGACATCAGGGGCGCGGACCTCGCCCCGAAGCCCCGGCATCCACCGCGAATGCAACGCGATGCCCTCCACTCAAAGCCGAACGGACAGGGTGTGAATATGTGGCGAACTCTTCTTATCGCGGGCGTATTGCTGACGATCGGCCTGGCGAGCGCGCGCGCAAGCGCGGCGCCGGTCGCATCGCCGCCTGGCTCTTCCGTCGCGACCACCGCGCACGCCCCCCGGCATCTCGCGCTCGTGATCGGCAATGCAGACTATGTCGATCATCCGCTCGCGAGCGCATCGCGCGATGCCGACGACATGAGCCGCGCGCTCGGCGCGCTCGGTTTCGATGTCACGCGCCGCACCGATCTCGATGAAGCAGCGATGCGCCAGGCGCTCGATGCCTTCGCCGCGCGCCTGGGCCCCGCCGACACCGCGCTCGTCTATTTCGCCGGCCACGGATTGCAGGTGGGCGGCGATGCGCTGCTCGTGCCGCTCGATGCGCGCGAGCGCCGGCCCGCGACGCTCGTGCGCGATACGGTCTCCGCCAAGGACATCGTCGAGCGCATGACGCGCGCACGCCCGGACGCGACAAACATCGTCGTGCTCGATATGTGCCTGACCGAACCCTTCGCGAAAACGAACGCGCGGACGTGGACGCTGCCTCCGCGCACGCTCGTCGCGTATGCGGCCGCGCCGGGCGATGCCGCCGCCGAGGGCGAGCGCAACGGACGCTATACCGCCGCGTTGCTGGGTGCGCTGAGTGCGCGCGCGTCGGTGACGGAATCGACGTTCGCCGCCGCCGCATCCGATGTCGCGCGTGCTTCGCGCGGCGCGCAGCGGCCCTGGATCGCATCGACGCTCGATGCGCGCGCTCCGATCGCCGATGCGCCCGCGCATGTCCGCATCGCGGATGCCGACGCGAACGCCATCGATCCTGCCGATTCCGCCAATGCCGTCCGCACGCGCGGCATTCTCCCGAAAGACAGTAACGAGCAGTACGAACTGACCTTCTGGGAATCGATCAAGGACAGCACTTATCCGAGCGACTACGAGGCGTATCTGAAGGCTTATCCGAACGGCCGTTTCGCCGCGCTCGCGAAGGCGCGCATCGAACGTCTGCGCGCGGCCGGCAATGCGAAACCGGCGGCATCGGCGCCGCCCGCGGCGACAGCCACGCCCGCCGCGCCCGCGCCGAAGCCGCCGCCGTCCGCGCCGGCTACCGCGGCGGCCCCGGAAAAACCGCGTCCGGCCGCACCGCCCCCGCCCGCGCCCGTGGCTGCAGCGCCCGCGGCGGCGCCCGCCGCCGCCATCACGACCAAGCCCGCGGCCAAGGCGGCGAGCGGCGGCGAGATCAAGGATTGCCCGGCCTGCCCGCTGCTGATTCCGCTCGCGGCCGGCAGCTTCACGATGGGCAGCAGCAACGACGATCCGGCCGAGAAGCCGCCGCATCGCGTATCGGTGGGGCGCGCGTTCGCCATCGGCAAATACGAAGTCACCGTCGAGCAATGGAACGCCTGCGCCGATGCGGGCGCGTGCACGCGCATCGCGCCGGAAGGCGACTCGGGGACGCCCGCGCCCGGCAACGCGCCGATGCGCAACGTGAGCTGGGACGACGCACAGGTCTACGTCAAATGGCTGAGCAAGGTGGGCGGCAAGCCGTATCGCCTGCCGACCGAAGCGGAATGGGAATACGCCGCGCGCGGCGGCACGCAGTCGACCTACTGGTGGGGCGATCAGATGAAGAAAGGCACCGCCGACTGCAAGGACTGCGGCGATCCGTTCAAGCCCGAAGCCCCGACGCCCGTCGGCTCGTTCGCGGCGAATCCCTACGGTCTCTACGACATGAACGGCAGCGTCTGGGAATGGGTCGCCGACTGCTGGCACAGTTCGTACAAGAACGCGCCCGTCGATGGCCGCGCGTGGGACGAACCTTCGTGCAGCGTGCGCGTGATTCGCGGCGGCTCGTGGCGCGAAGGCGCGGCCTACATGCAGTCGGCGACGCGCTTCAAGTACAGCTCCAGCGTGCGCCAGTCGCAGAACGGCTTTCGGGTCGCGCGCGACCTGGAGTGAGGTTCATCGGCCCGCGGCCCTCACGATGATCTGCGCCTGCGTATCCCGCTCGATTTTCTTCAGCGCGGGGAGCGCCGCCCGAAAGTCGTCGGGCGTGCAGACCTGCTTGCCGAAGCGCGCGTCCAGCGTGCGCGAAATCTGCATCACGTTGGTCGACGGATCGAAGAGATAGCGCGAGCGGTAGCGGAAAAAGCCGCTCGTCAGGTCGAGATCGCCGGGCACTTCGGCGACGTGCATCGTCTTCGGCAGCATGATCTGCGAGACTTCGTCGAACGTGCCGCCGATGCACAGATACGGCTGCGTGCGCGTGCGCTCGGCGAGCCAGTTGCGCGTCGTCGTCGCGATGCCGCCCGACAGGCTCGAAAGCGCGGGCAGCGCCGTCGTGCCGGTCGGCCAGACGACGTCGTCGAGCGTGCCGCGCAGCGTCGTCGCGAACGGGCCGCCGGTTGCATCGACATCGCTCGTCGTCAGTGCGCCCGCGCCGCGCAGGTTCGTGACACGCAGCCGTTCCGCCGCGATCTGATCGCGCCGCTGCGCATTCGCGAGGCGCAGATTCATCCGCTCGATCTCCGCGCTCCATCCCGCGTCCTCGACCCAGTAGGCGAAGCTCGCCTCGCCCTGGTCCGCGACCTCGATCTGCAAACGCGCCGTGCGCGCGAGCGGTTGCGTCGCGGGCGTGCGGGCGAGCGCGCCGGTATTCACGAGCAGCGTGGGCCGGTCCATGTCGGCGAGCGGCAGAAAGCCGAACTCGACGCTCGACGCCGTGCTGTCCGCGTACAGGTTCAGATCCGGCAGCCACGTGACGATGTGATTGATCGCGCCCGATCCGTAGCCCGGCACCGAAGGCAGCGTATAGACCGAGCCGAGACCGATCAGCGCGGGTTCGCTGCGGATGCCTACGGCATCGAGCAGCGCGCCGTAGAGCGCGACGTGGTCCTTGCAGTCGCCGTAGCGGTTCACGAGCACATCCGTTACGCGATGCGGCACGGCGGGGCTCTGGCCGATGAACATCGCGACATAGCGGATGTTGCGCCGCACCCAGTCGTAGAGCGTTTTCGCCTTCGCGCGATCGTCGGCGTCGTTTTGCGTGAGCGATCGCGCGAGCGCGATAACGGCGGGATCGGTCGCGCCCGGATCGGCGGCCGCGTCGCGATAACGCTTCGCGAAGCTCGCGTAATCGGGAAAGGTCGTGACGAGCAGGCGTTCGCCGTATTGCGCGTAGCCTACCGAACCGCTTTCGATGCGCGCGAACCGATCGTGCCGGAAGCTGAACACGTAGCGCGTGCGCCCGTTTTCCGTGACGGGCGGTTCGGCCACATAGCCGCGCGCGTCGGCATGGAGCGGCTTGTCGGCGGGCAGATCGAAAACGAGTGTCTGCTGCAGCACGGGCCGCTGCCCCGGATCGACGTAGTAGTTGAACTCCCCCGGGATCACGGCCGCCGCCTGGCTCTTGCGAAAGCGCAGATGCACCGTCGAGCCGATGCCCACCGCCGGAAAGATCACCGCGCGCAGTTTCGCGTCCTGAAACATGGGTGCGCCCGCCGAGCGCGGCTCCTGAATGTCGCGGATCTGATCGGGCGAGACGTCGTGGCGCGCGCCGTTCGCATCGACGGAATAGGCCTCGGCGATTTCCACCTTCGACACGCTCTTGTCGTACCACACGTAGCGCTGCGCGATCTCGTCGACGCCCGCCGACGTATTCGCGCGCAGCACGGTGATGTCGTCTTCGGTCAGCGAGCCATCGGCGGCGACGACGAATTCGTGGACGTCGCTGACGATGATCGACGGGTCGTCGTCCATTGCGGCGGCGACGCACGACCACGCGCACGCGCCGGCGAAGACGCACGCCATCCGGGGAATGAAGCGACGAGTCATGTCGAGGTGTCCGCGCCGCGAGCAGGAAAAGTCATCGTACAGGACGTCGACGCCGCCGCACACGCACGCTCAGCCGCGACAAATCGAAACACGCGACAATTTGTATCACATTGCGATATAATTTTGCGACTGTCGCACGCTCACACGCTTGCGCGCCATCGATCCGGCCAGCCAGTGTGACCTTCCTGACCTTTCCCGGACCGCTGAAAACGTGTCGCGTATCGCATTGCTTCGCTGGCTGCATGACTTTCTACCCGCTCCCGTGGCCCTGCGCTGGACCGAACGTCTGCGCGCCGGTCTCGGTGCGTTGATCGGCATCGCGCTGACGGGCGGCCTCGCGCATCTGCTGATCGGCGATGCATCCGCGATTCCCTATCTCATCGCGCCGATGGGCGCATCCGCCGTGCTGCTCTTCGCCGTTCCCGCGAGCCCGCTGGCGCAGCCGTGGTCGATCATCGGCGGCAATCTCGTGTCGGCGACGGTCGGCGTCACCTGCGCGATGCTCGTGCACGATCCCGTCGATGCCGCCGCCCTCGCCGTCAGTCTCGCCATCTGCGCGATGTTCGCGCTGCGCTGCGTGCATCCGCCGTCGGGCGCGGTGGCGCTGACCGCCGTGCTCGGCGGACCGTCGATTCACGCGCTCGGCTACGGCTTCGTGTTCGCGCCGGTGGCGATCCAGTCGGCGGCGCTGCTCGCGTCGGCGATCGCGTTTCATGCGCTGACCGGGCACCGTTATCCGCATGGCCACGCCGCGCCGAAGCCCGCGACGGCGCCGCCCGACGCCGCCTCGTTCACCCGCGCCGATCTCGAAGCCGTGCTGTCGCGCCGCAGCGAAATGCTCGACGTCGATCCGGACGATCTCGAAGCGCTCCTGCGCGAGACGCAGTTGCAGGCCTACGCGCGCCGTTTCACGGAGTTCACGTGCGCGGACATCATGTCGCGCGCCGTCGTCACGGTGACGCCCGATACGAGCGCGCAGACGGCGCTCGCGCTCATCGACAGACATCATGTGAAAGCGCTGCCGGTGATCGACGCGACGCGCCGCGTGTGCGGCATCGTCACACGCGTGGACCTGGCGCCGGTGCGCCGTGGCGGCATCGCCGAACGCGTGACGCACGCGATCGAGCGGCTGATGCGCGGCCCATCGGCGACGCCGCCGCTCGTCGCCTCGCTGATGACGACCGACGTCTGCACCGTGAAGACGAATACCGCCATCGTCGAGCTGGTGCCGATGTTCGCGCACTTCGGCCATCACCACATTCCGGTGGTCGGCGCGCACGATCAGCTTGCGGGCATGATCACCGAGGCCGATCTGATCTCGGGCCTCTATCGACAGTCGTTCGCGGACAAGCGCAAGACCGCCTGATCCGTCCGACCGTCGCGCCGACTGAAATCCGATGAACAACCCGCGCAAACTCGACAAGCCGGACTTCGAGCAGTTGTCCGAATTCCGCTATCAGATGCGGCGTTTCGAGCGCTTCTCCGAGCGCGCCGCACAAAGCGAAGGCATCACGCCGCTGCAGTATCTGCTGCTGCTGCACATCAAAGGCTATCCGGGCCGCGAATGGGCCACGGTCGGCGAGCTCGCCGAGCGGCTGCAATCGCATCATCACGGCGTCGTGGCGCTGGTCACGCGTTGCGAGGCGGCCGGACTCGTGCGCCGCGCGCCGAGCGACGAGGATCGCCGTCAGGTGCGCGTGCTGCTGGAAGCGCGCGGAGAAGAAGTGCTCGCGCGCCTCGCCGCGCTGCATCGCGCCGAAATCAAGTCGCTGGAGGGCGCGTTCCGCGTGCCGCAAATCGATCTTTGAATCAGCTGGAGCCTCGTTTCATGGACCAACACAAACGCGACTTTTCGGTCAACGACCGGTTGCTGAAGATATGCGGGCTCGCCGCCGTCATCGGCGCTATCGCCACGCTCGCGGCCGTCGTGCTCCTCGGCCTCATCCATCTGTTCACGAACCTGTTTTTCTTCGGCACGTTCTCCATCGAGGACCGCTCGCCCGCGCTCAACACGCTCGGCCCATGGGTCATCGTGATCCCGGTGATCGGCGGATTGATCGTCGGGATGATGGCGCGCTTCGGCTCGGAGAAGATCCGCGGCCACGGCATTCCCGAAGCGATCGAGGCGATCCTCTTCGGCAAGAGCCGCATGTCGCCCAAGGTCGCGATTTTGAAGCCGCTGTCGTCGGGCATCGTGATCGGCAGCGGCGGGCCGTTCGGCGCGGAAGGCCCGATCATCATGACGGGCGGCGCGCTCGGCTCGCTGATCGCGCAATGCATCGACGTGACGGCGGCCGAGCGCAAGACGCTGCTCGTCGCGGGCGCGGCGGCGGGCATGACGGCCGTGTTCGGCACGCCGGTCGCGGCGGTGCTGCTCGCGGTCGAGTTGCTGCTGTTCGAGTGGCGGCCGCGCAGCTTTCTGCCGGTCGCGCTCGCCTGCGCGGTCGCCGGCTTCGCGCGCGCGGCGGTGTTCGGCACCGGCGCGCTCTTTCCGCTCGAAACGCAGCCGCCGCAGATGGTATCCCTGCTGTCGTGCCTCGTGGCCGGGCTGTTGTCGGGCGCGCTGGCGTCGGGGCTTTCGGCGGCGCTCTACAAACTCGAAGACCTGTTTCACAAGCTGCCGGTCCACTGGATGTGGTGGCCCGCGATCGGCGCGGTGTTCGTCGGTGTCGGCGGGTATGTCGAGCCGCGCGCGCTCGGCGTCGGCTACGACGTGATCGGCGATCTGCTGCATCAGCACATCGCGATTCAGGCGGCGCTCGCGATCCTCGCCGTGAAGGCGATCATCTGGGTCGTCGCGCTCGCGTCGGGCACCTCGGGCGGCGTGCTCGCGCCGCTCCTGATGCTCGGCGCGGGTCTCGGCAGCGCGCTCGGCGCGATCCTGCCGGGCCACGACGCCGCGCTCTGGCCGCTCGTGTGCATGGCCGCGACGCTCGGCGCGACGCTGGGCGCGCCGCTCACGGCGATCGTCTTCGCGTTCGGCCTCACGCACGATGCGAACGCGCTGCTGCCGCTGCTCGCCGCGACGCTAGTCGCGCACGGCTTCGCGACCGTCGTGATGAAGCGCTCGATCATGACCGAGAAGATCGCGCGGCGCGGCTATCACATCTATCGCGAATACGGGGTGGACCCACTCGAACGTCACCACGTCGAAGAAGTGATGACGCGCGAGGTCTCGACCATCGACGCCGCCATGCCCCTGAGCGATGTGCTCGCGCGGAACTTCGGGCCGCAGCAGGCTCATCGCGCTTATCCGGTGGTGCGCGAAGGCGTGCTTGTCGGCATGCTGGACCGGGCGTCGCTCGGAACGCTGATCGAGGCGTCGTCAATGGATGCGGGCGTGAGCATCGGCGATGCATTGCAGGCTTCGCGGCACGGCGCGCCGGCGTTCGCGCTGCCGGGCGAACCGTGCCGGCTCGCCGCGACGCGTCTCGCCGTGCATGAACTGGAGCGGCTGCCGGTGGTGGCGGACAAGCAGTCGCTGCGGCTCGTCGGCATCGTGTCGCGCAGCGATCTCGTTAAGCCCGCCCGCGCGCACTTCGACGAAGAGCATCGGCGCGAGCGCTTCAGGGGGGGTCAACGCGCCCCTGCGTTGAGGAAGCATTGAGCGCCGCGAGGGGCCGACCTGAAGCGAGTAGAACTGGCAAGCCTGATTGCTCAGCAAGGATTCGAGCCGCGCGAGCGATATGGATCGATACGGCTCGTGCCGCGCGCTGCTCGCGCTGGCCCAGATCAGGCCGACGCGCGGGCGCTTCGTGCCGGCGGTCAGCAACGTGCTCGCGTTTCGTTCGTGTGCCTCGTGGAACTTTCGAGGGGCGGTACGTGGCGAAGGTCGGTCGGTGGGGTCATGGCCGAATGGGAACTGGCGAGGCGGGTATGCTAGTGCCTCGAAGAATCGAAGGCGCAAAAAAACGTAATTTCAGGGTAGGCGCGCCGGGTTGAAGGCGAAAGTTTCTCTGCGTCATCGTGTGTTCCGGGTGGAGAAAGAATCCAGAGCTGCGCTGATCTTTCAAACTGGGACGTTTAGTGTTAACGTTGCGGACCACACACTGCTGCTGGTTTAGTGCTCACCAGCAGTGAAATACTCCGATATTCGGAGATAGACCGGCAAGACATTCGATATAGTCGTCTGCGGCTTAGGATCCTCCGTTTTCTCGGAGACTTCAGGGAGTTTCGGCAATGCTGAAACTCCCTTTTCAGATTCCCAGCTTTCACGTCGCTTTCCGACAATTCCCACTTATTCTCGGCTTATGACTATCGAACGATCTATATTAATGACAAGTACCAATTAATTCCGTTAATTCATAGCCATTTGTCTCTAAACTAGTAAGCCTCGAATGGGTTATCCATGTTCAGACTGCGACTATTCATCGAGCAAGTCTAACGAATTCCGTGGGATCGATGTCCACAATATAGGGAGTCAGAGTGAATGGTATTGGTCATTACAACGCAAGACATTAAATTTAATTGTCCTACATAACGCAAGTCATTAAATATAAATATTTCTATTTTCGCTTGATCGTTCAGATTCGATTGGGTACAGTCGCTGCGCCAACACTACGCGAGGCGGACGAAAGAAGTGAAAAAGCATCAAGAAACACCCGACTCAATGAGGGCCGAGAAAATCACTGCCGTAGTCCAATTAATATCTAAGGCACGTCAATCTTCTCCACACCCACACGTACCGCGAACATTTGTTCGAACAAATCCTTCGCAGATTCGACTTGTCTTTAAAGTATTAATCTTCCTGCTGCTCCTGATTAGCTGCCTTTACTCAATTTCGGCATTCTGATTCGTCGCCCCATAAGCTCCGGCACAAGAAAGCGACCGATCGATCGAGCAATCGCCCCAGTCACCATGTCGCAAGAACATCGCCGATAACGACATACCCAGGAACGAATCCGCGATGTTTCCTATCATGCAGAATCCCGCGTCTAGCGTCTTTCCGCTCATGACCACCCGCCGCCACTTCCTGCGTCTGTCAGCCGCCGCCGCGCTCGCCACTCGAACCGCCCACGCCGCCGAGCCGTCAACGCCCGCCATGCAAAAACGCGCCATCCCCTCGACCGGCGAACGACTGCCCGTCGTCGGCTGCGGCACCTGGCGCACCTTCGACGCCGGCGACGATCCCGCCCGTCGCCGCGAGCTTGCCGAAGTCCTGCGCGTGCTCTTCGCGGCCGGCGGCTCGGTGATCGATTCATCCCCGATGTACGGCTCGTCGGAAGCGGTCGCGGGCGCGCTGCTCGCACAATCGCACACGCGCGACAAGGCCTTCATCGCCACGAAAATTTGGACCGCCGGACGCGAGGCCGGTATCGCGCAGATGGAGCAGTCGATGCGCCTGTGGCAGACCGATCGCATCGACCTGATGCAGATTCACAACCTGCTCGACTGGCGCACGCATCTCGCCACGCTGCGCGACTGGAAGGCCGCCGGAAAGGTGCGCTACATCGGCGTCACGCATTACACCGCGAGCGCGTTTCCCCAGGTCGAAGCGGTACTGCGCGCCGAGCGCATCGACTTCGTGCAGATCAACTACGCAGCCAACGACCGCGATGCCGAAGCGCGCCTCCTGCCGCTCGCCGCCGAGCGTGGCGTCGCGGTCATCGTGAATCAGCCGTTCGGCGGCGGCTCGCTGCTCGCGAGCCTGCGCAATCGGCCGTTGCCGGCTTTCGCGCAGGACATCGGCTGCACGTCGTGGGCACAGCTTCTGCTGAAATTCGTGCTGGGCAACCCGGCCGTGACCTGCGTGATTCCCGGCACGGGACGGCGCGAATACATGATCGACAACGCGCACGCGGGCATCGGCGAATATCCCGACGCGGCCATGAGCAAGCGCATCGCCGACGCGGTCGCGTGAGGAGGAGCAAAGATGAGCGATCCATTCGACCTGCAACGTTTCGTCGATGCACAGGTAAGCGTCATCGACGACGTGCGCGCCGAGCTCTCGGCCGGCCGCAAGCGCACGCACTGGATGTGGTTCATCTTTCCGCAGATCGCCGGTCTCGGCCACAGCGCGATGGCGCAGCACTATGCGATCTCTTCGCGCGACGAGGCCCGCGCCTATCTCGCGCATCCCGTGCTGGGTGCGCGGCTCGTCGAACTGACGCGCATTGTCAACGGCGTGCAGGGACGTGGCATCGATCAGATCTTCGGCTATCCCGACGACATGAAATTTCATTCGTCGATGACGCTTTTCGCGCACACCGCCGACGATCCGGCGATCTTCCGCGAAGCGTTGCAGCGTTACTTCGGGGGCCGGTCCGACGACGCGACGCTCGCCCGCCTGCAATGACGGGCATGACCGTTGCGCTTCGGGAAACGCCCACGTTTTCCCGGAGCCACGCCATGAGCACATCCTTCAAGCTGCACGATCATGTCCGCTGGAACACGCCGCAAGGCGAAACAACGGGACGCATCGTGCGCATCGTCACCGAACGCGTGACGCTCGACGGTCACACGGTCAACGCATCGCGCGACGATCCGCATTTCGAAGTCGAAAGCGACAAGAGCGGCAAGCGCGCCGTGCATAAAGCCGACGCGCTGACGCGGCTGCCGCACTGACTGTCGTCCCGGTGACGACAACGCACGTTCGCACTATTGCAGTGCGCTCGGCGCAACCCGACACCGTTCCTGCAGAAACCACGATTAACGTTCAAACTTCTACCGCGCCGGAAGCTTGAATCGCGCATTTCCATTGAACCGGTTGTCCCCATCCTTTGAGGAATCGAACCAATGAAATCGAAACTCGTGGCACTGCTCGTTGCATCGTCGGCACTTGGCCTGACTTCCACGGCATCGTTCGCCCAGGTCGCGGGCGCGCAACCGCTCGGTGTAACGGTCGAAGTGTCGACCGCCATCATCGACGGCTGGAGCGTCAAGAAATCCATCCTCAACAAACCCGTCGTGAACGATCAGGGAGAGCGCGTCGGCGTGATCAACGACATCATCGTCGCGCCCGACAAATCCGTTTCGTTCGCGATCATCGCGGCGAACAAGTTTCTGGGCGTCGCGCGTCACGATGTCGCGATTCCGGTCGATCAACTCGACGTGAAGGACGGCAAGTTCGTGCTCGCGGGCGCGACCAAGGACGCGATCAAGGCGTTGCCCGAATTCCAGTACAACAAGGTGAAGGCGACGCCGATCCCGCGCTCGCAATTCGAGCATCATTGATTCGTCGAGGTAGATGCGAGGCGGCCACGCGCCGCCTCGCTCTTGTCGACGCGACACTCACCCTCGACCGGACTCCGCCGATGTTCAAAGCCCTCATGCTCGACCAGCAGGACGACCGCACGGTCGCGTCCGTTCAATCGATCGACGATGCCCGCCTTGCTTCGTCCGGCGACGGCGACGTGCTCGTGCGCGTCGACTTCTCCACGCTCAACTACAAGGACGGACTCGCGATCACCGGAAAAATCCCGGTCGTGCGCACATGGCCGATGGTGCCCGGCATCGACTTCGCGGGTGTCGTCGAAACGAGTTCGCATCCGGATTTCAAACCCGGCGACGCGGTCGTGCTCAACGGCTGGGGCGCCGGCGAAACGCATTGGGGCGGGCTCGCGCAGCGGGCGCGCGTGCCGGGCGATCATCTGATCGCATTGCCCGCCGGCATCACGACGCGTCAGGCGATGGCGGTCGGCACCGCGGGCTACACCGCGATGCTGTGCGTGCAGGCGCTGGAAAAATACGGCATCGCCGCGAACGACGGCGACGTGCTCGTGACGGGCGCGAACGGCGGCGTCGGCAGCTTTGCGGTCGCGATTCTCGCGAAGCGCGGCTATCGCGTGATCGCGTCGACCGGCCGTCCCGAGGAAGCCGCGCGTTTGCGCGAGCTGGGCGCGGCGGACATCGTCGAGCGCGCGACATTGTCGGGGCCGGGCAAGCCGCTGCAGAAAGAGCGTTGGGCGGCGGCCGTCGATTGCGTCGGCAGCCATACGCTCGCGAACGTCTGCGCGAGCATTCGCTACGGCGGCGCCGTTGCCGCCTGCGGCCTTGCGCAAGGCATGGATTTTCCGGCGACGGTCGCGCCGTTCATCCTGCGCGGCGTCGCGCTGCTGGGCGTGGACAGCGTCTACGTGCCGCGCGCGCGGCGCATCGCGGCGTGGCAGGCGATCGCCGAGGAAGTGCCGGTCGCGACCATCGAAAGCGTCGCGACGACCATCCCGCTCGCCGATGCGCCCGAAGTCGCCGCGCGTTTGCTGCGCGGCGAAGTGAAGGGCCGCGTGATCGTCGACGTGAACGCCTGAGCCGCCGTCAGAAGGTGCTCCAGCCGTCGCCAGCGGGCTCCGCTGCGGCGACATGAGCGACACGAGGCGCAGGCTTCGCCACCGGGGCGCGCGTCACGCGCGGCGCGGACGGCACGAACGCAGTCCCCGCGCCTTCCACCGTGAAGAACGCCACGGCTTCGTTGAGCCTGCGTCCCTGCTCTTCGAGCGAGGTCGCCGCCGCCGCTGCTTCCTCGACGAGCGCCGCGTTCTGCTGCGTGACTTCGTCCATCTGCGTGATCGCGAGGTTCACCTGCTCGATCCCGCGTCCCTGCTCCACCGACGCCGCCGCGATCTCCTGCATGATGTCCGTCACGCGCGCGACGGCCTGCGTCACTTCCGCCATCGTGGCGCCCGCCTCGCCCGCGAGCATCGAGCCGTCGCGCACCTTGCCCACCGAATCCGCGATCAGTTCCTTGATCTCCTTCGCCGCCGTCGACGAACGCTGCGCGAGGCTGCGCACTTCGCTCGCGACGACCGCGAAGCCACGGCCCTGCTCGCCCGCGCGCGCCGCTTCCACGGCCGCGTTGAGCGCGAGAATGTTGGTCTGGAACGCGATGCCCTCGATGATGCCGGTGATCTCCGCGATCTGGTCCGAGCTGTCGCTGATGCCGTTCATCGTCGCCACCACACGGCCGACGACATCGCTGCCCTTTTTCGCGATATCCGACGCATTCGACGCGAGCGAACTCGCCTGCTGCGCGTTCTCGGCGTTCTGACGCACGGTCGAGGTGAGTTCTTCCATGCTCGCCGCCGTTTCCTGCAGGGACGCGGCCTGCTCCTCAGTGCGCTGGCTCAGGTCGGTGTTGCCGGTCGCGAGCTCCTTCGCCGCGCCGCCGACCGCACCGCTGCTTTCGCGTACGCGGCTCACGATATCGGTGAGGCGCGTGTTCATCGTCGAGAGCGCGCGCAACAGGTCGCCGGTTTCGTCCTTCGACTCGGCGACGATGCGGCTCGTCAGATCGCCGCGCGCCACTGTCTGCGCGATGCCGACCGCCTCGCCGATCGGCAGCGTGATCGAGCGCGTGAGCAGCGCGCCCGCGATCACGGCGAAGAGCGCTGCCGCCGCGCACAGCGCGAGCAGCACGTTGCGCTGCATCTCGTAGCTCGCCTGATCGGCGCGCACGATGTCTTCGCGCCGCGCGGCAGTGTAGGTCGCGTAATCGTCCGTGGCCTTCACCAGTTGCGCGAGTAGCGGGCGGCATTCGTCGTCCATCTTCTGGATCGCCTCGTCGCGCTTGCCTGCGAGCGCAAGCCCGACGATGTTCGTCGCGACCGGCCCGTACAAGGCTTCCACGCGCGCCATCTCACCCGCGAGGTTTTTCGCCTTTTCGCTCGTGTCGGTCGCGGAGGCGAGCATGTCGCCGAGTTGCCTGAGACGCGCCTGCACGTCCTCGTGCGCGCGCATGACTTCGGCTTTTTCGAGTTCGAGGTCGGCCGGCTTCGTGACGAGCACGAGATTGCGCGCAGCGATCGCGCGCCGGTCGACGGCCGTGCGGATCTGGCTGGCCACGTCGGCGCGGGCGTTGATGCCGTTCACGTAGTGCGCGAAGCCATCCGTCGCGGCGGACAAAGCGCGCAAGGACATGCCCGCCACCAGCACGACCAGCACCGCCAGAATGCCGAAGCCAGCGATCAGCTTGCTCTTGATCGTGATGTTCTTGAGATTCATTTTTGTGGGTTCTCTCAGAGTCCGTTGTAGGGACATACGGCGCCATCAGGTCGCTTCGCGCGGCATACTGCAGTGCACGAGCGAACGTTTGACGCACTTAGTGCGCGACGCTCTTCTGATGATTACGGCCCCGCAGCTTTCCGTCTGAAGGGGAAAGATGCAAATAGTCTGCATTTTGTCTAGCCGCGCCGGTCATCTCGTTACTTTCGAAAACCGCGATCTCCAGTAATAGTTTCCTTTTCCAACTCACTGCCTATCCGATGCCCGATCTCCTCGACCACCGCACACCCGAATTCAAAAGCGCGCTCGCCGCGCTGCCCCACACGCCATCGACGATGCTCGCGACGGACGAAAACTACTGGAACGCGGTGCGCGATCTGTGGCGGCACTCGGACGAGTTGATCAATCTGGAGAACGGCTTCTGGGGGGCGATGCCCGAGCCCGTGAAGGCGATGTTCCAGTACTGGACCGAGCGCGTGAACCGCGAGACGACGCTCCTGATCCGCCCGCATCTGATGGCGCTGTACCAGAGCTTGCGCGAGCGCGTCGCGCGGGAGATGGGTTGCACGGTCGAGGAAATCGAGCTGACGCGCAATGCGACCGAGGCATTGCTCGCGCTCATCAGCGGCTACAACCGTCTCGCGCCGGGCGACACGGTGCTCTATAGCGATCTCGACTACCCGTGCGGGAAGGACGCGATGGAATGGCTGCGCGAGCGGCGCGGCGTGACGCCGGTGCGCATCACGATGCCCGAGCCGGCGACGCGCGAAGCGGTTCTGGAAACCTATGCGAAGGCATTGCGCGCGCATCCGCGCACGCGGCTCGTGCTGCTGTCGCACGTGTGCTTCGCGACGGGCCTCGTGCTGCCGGTCGCGGAAATATCGGCGATGGCGAAGGAGACAGGCGCGGACGTGGTCGTCGATGCCGCGCATTCGTGGGGCCAGCTCGATTTCGACGTGCCCGACCTGGACGCGCCGTTCGCCGCGCTGAATCTCCACAAGTGGATCGGCGCGCCGCTCGGCTGCGGCGCGATCTATATCCGCCGCGGGCACGTCCCGTCGATCGATCCGTATCTCGGCGACCGCACCTGGCCCGCCGACGATATCCGCGCGCGCGTGCATACCGGCTCGCCGAATTTCGCTGCGTGGTTCACGCTGCCATCGGCGCTCGACGTCCATCGGCGCATCGGCGCGAAGGCGAAGGAAGCGCGCTTGCGGGCGTTGCGCGATGCATGGGCGGAACCCGCGCGCGAGCTGCGCGGCGTGCAGATCATGACGCCGGATGATCCGGCGATGACCGCCGGCATCACCGCCTTCCGGCTCGAAGGACGCGCGACGAAAGAAGGCTGCGATGCGATCGTCGCCGCGCTGCGCGAGCGCTTCGGCGTGTTCACGGTGACGCGGCCCGGTCCCGATGCGGGCGAAGTCGTGCGCGTGACGCCCGCGCTCTTCTCGCGCATGTCCGATGCAGCGCGCCTGCTCGAAGGCATCGCGGCGCTGTCGCGCGAAGCAAGGTAGCGCTAGCCCGCCGCCGGCCGTGCATCGAGACGCTCGATCAATCGTTCGAGCGCGTCCGAGCACGGCGCTTCGACTTTCAGCGCGAGGAGCGCATCGGCGCGCGTCTTGCCAATGTTGATCGCCGCGATCGGCTTGCCGCTCTTCGCCGCCCACTCGCAGAAGCGATAGCCCGAATACACCATCAGCGACGATCCGACGACGAGCATCGCGTCGGCGGCTTCCAGCGAGCGCGCCGCGTCATCGACGAGCACGCGCGGCACGCTCTCGCCGAAGAACACCACGTCCGGTTTGAGCACGCCGCCGCAACGCGTGCAGCCGGGCACATCGAATGAGGCGAAATCGATATCCTCGACCTGCGCGTCGCCGTCCGGCACCGCGGCCGCCGTATAACCGAGGAACGCCGGATTCGCCGCTTCCAGCATGCGCTGTACCGCCTCGCGCGTATGGCGCTCGCCGCATTCGATGCAGCGCACCCGCCCGATATTGCCGTGCAGTTCGATCACATCGGGATTGCCGGCGCGCGTGTGCAAGCCATCGACATTCTGCGTGACGAGCCGATGCACCCGCGAGCGCGCGGCCAGCGCCCGCAATGCGTGATGCGCGGCGTTCGGCCGCGCGTTCTGCACGACCGGCCAGCCGATCAGGCTGCGCGCCCAATAGCACCGCCGCGCGTAGTCCGAGCCGAGAAAATCCTTCAGCAGAATCGGCGCGCGGCCCGTGCGCTGGCCTTCGCGGTCGCGATAACAGGGAATGCCCGATTCCGTGCTGATGCCCGCGCCCGACAGCACGAAGAGCCGCGGATGCCGTTCGACGAATTCATGAAGCTGCTGCACTTGCCGTCCTTTTGCGCGTATCCGCGCGGTTCGCTCTGGTGGGAATATAAGCCGAAACCGCACGCGCCGCCGGCTGCTCTCTGGCCTTACCACTTTTACGATATTTAAATTGGCTTGACCAAATAGGCGTGTATCGTTAGATTGTCGAACGCCCCATTCCAACGACACATCGAGACATCCAGCATGCTGACCGTCATTTGCGAAACGCCCGGAACCCTGAAAGCCGAACAGCGCGAGAAGCCGCGGCGTGGCGACAACGAAGTGCTGCTGCGCGTGAAGCGCGTCGGCGTGTGCGGCACCGACCTGCACATCTTCACCGGCAATCAGCCGTATCTGTCGTATCCGCGCGTGATGGGTCACGAACTGTCCGGCGTCATCGAGGAAGCGGACGCGGCGAGCGGCCTGAAAGCGGGCGACACTGTTTATGTCATGCCCTATCTGTCGTGCGGCCAGTGCATCGCGTGCCGTCAGGGCAAGACCAACTGCTGCGTGAACATTCAGGTGCTCGGCGTGCATCGCGACGGCGCGTTCACCGAATATCTGAATCTGCCCGCGCAGTTCGTCCACAAGGCCGACGGCGTCACGCTCGATCAGGCCGCGATGATCGAATTTCTCGCGATCGGCGCGCATGCGGTGCGTCGCGCGGACGTGAAGCCGGGACAGCGCGTGCTGGTCGTCGGCACGGGTCCGATCGGCATGGCGGCCATCACGTTTTCGCGGCTGCGCGGCGCGAACGTCACCGCGCTCGATACGCGCGAAGACCGCCTCGCGTTCTGCAAGCGCGAACTGAAAGTCGATGCCACCGTGCAGATCGGCGAGCACGACAAAGAGGAACTGTCGAAGCTCACGAACGGCGAGTTCTTCGATGTGGTGTTCGACGCAACCGGCAATTCACGCGCGATGGAACGCGGTTTCGAGTTCATCGCGCATGGCGGTAAGTACGTGCTGGTGTCGATCGTGCCGGACCGCATCTCGTTCGCCGATCCCGAGTTCCACAAACGCGAAGCGACGCTGCTCGCGAGCCGCAATGCGACGCCCGAGGACTTCGAGACCGTGCTTGCGGCCATGCGCAAAGGCGAAGTGCCGACGGACGCGCTCAATACGCATCGACTGACGTTGAGCGATGTGCCCGAGCAATTCTCGTCGCTGCTCGATCCGAAGGCGGGCGTCGTGAAAGCGATCGTCGAGTGCTGATGTGCTGATGGTCTGATCAGGGCGCGCCGCGTGCATGGCGCGGCCGCCCTTGCGCGTCGTGCCACGGCTCCGCGCTCTTGCACCAGATTTCGTACTGCGGCGCATACAGCCCGGTTTCATCGAAGATGCCGGTCGGCACTTCGATCTCGTCGACGCCATCGAACGCCAGATAGACCGGCGAGCCGCACACCGGGCAATGATGCCGCTTGCCCGTCGCCGAACTCTTCCACGCGACCGTGTCGCCCGACGCCTGAAACGCGTCGCGCGCAAAGATCGCGTACACGCCGAACGGCGCGCCGTGAATGCGGCGGCACGTCATGCAGTGGCACAGATTCACTTCCTTCGGCTCGCCCGCGACACGCACGCGCACCGCGCCGCATGCGCATCCGCCTTCGTG
This sequence comes from Caballeronia sp. J97, assembly GCF_905220305.1. Lineage (NCBI taxonomy): Bacteria > Pseudomonadati > Pseudomonadota > Betaproteobacteria > Burkholderiales > Burkholderiaceae > Caballeronia > Caballeronia sp. J97. The sequence continues at coordinate 231,288 of NZ_CAJMZL010000003.1, forward strand.
TATCGGCTGAGGATTCATGCCGCCGGGCGCTCGTCGGGGTTTATCGCGTGAAGTAGCCGCGGTTCTGCATGCATTCGCTGTAGGCGCGCCAGTAACGCGTCATCGGCGGTTCGGGCGGCGGCAGTGGCGGCATCTTCATGTCGCCGCCGTAGATCGCGTCGGATGCGCCCGATGCGCCCGCCGCCATCGATGCGGGCACCGCCGGAATCCCGGGCATCGCGCCGGATGCGGGATGCGGCAGCGCGCCCGTGGCCAGCGCCCCCGATGCGCCCGATGCGGCAATCGCCGCCGATGCGCCCGATGCCGGCGCTGCAGCGGAAGCCGCGAGCGCGCCGGATGCACCCGCCGGCAGCGGCGGCTCGACCGGACGCGGCGGCGTGAGCACGCGCGTGTCGCGCTGCGCCTGAGCGTCGCGCGGCTGCGTCTGCGGCTCGCGCGCGATGTTCACTTTGGTCGTCTGATTGGCGTAGCTGTAGCAGGCGGCGTTATCGATCGATTGCTGCCACGTGCTCTGGCTGCGTCCGGGCACGGTGAGCGGCTGTTGCGCGAAGGCGGCGCCACACGCCGCGAGCAAGGCGATTCCCGCGTAAGTGGAAGGTCTCATTGGCTTGCAGTTCCCCGATGCGGTTTTATTAGTCGTTGCAGGTCTTGCGCCGCCCGCACATGCTTCGAGCGGCGCGAGTCTGCGCCGGGCCTGCTGTCAAGGATACCGCGACGGACGAACCGTCCACGCCAGAAGCACTGGCATCTTCCGCCAATTTTCAGACGAAGCGCGCCGCGCCGCACACACGCCGCGCGGAGCCGCGCATCAGAACTTCATGCCGACGCCGAGGCCGATGACCCACGGATCGATCTTGAGCGAGCCGAGATTGGCACCGTCCGCCGACGCGCTCGTGCGCATCCAGATCTTTTTCACGTCCGCGTTGACGAAGAGGTTCTTCGCCACCTGAACGTCCACACCCGCCTGCAGCGCCGGGCCGAAGCTGCTGTGCTTGATCGACACCGGCGTGTCGCCCGCCTTCAGCTTGTCGTTGTAGAAGTACGTGTAGTTCAGGCCCGCGCCGACATACGGACGCACGCGGCCCGCGTGATTGAAGTGGTATTGCAGGAGCACCGTCGGCGGCAGCACGCCCACGCCGCCCAGTCCACCGATGCTCGATGTCAGTTGATGTCGCGAGGTCGCGAGAATCAGCTCCACGCCGATCTGATCGCGGATCATGTAGGTGAAGTCGAGCTCCGGCACGATCGCGTTGTTCACGTTGACGTTGAGCGTGTTGAGTGCGCCGCCCGCCGTCACGTCGGGCTGGATGCTGATCGCGCGCAGGCGAACCAGGATATCGCCGGCGTGAATGCCGCCCATCGAATCGTTCGACGATGCATCGCCTGCCGCGTGCGCCGCGCCCGTCAACAGCGCCGCGCATGCCATCACAACTGCCCCGAGACCTTTTTTCATTTCTGGTTTTCCCACGTTAAAAGCAGGAATTGTCCCCGTCGGGGTTCCGCCACGCCCTTGACGACAGTCAACGCGCGCCGGACGTACACGGCCTATCGGGGTGGTCCTTGCGCATCGACAAGCCCCAGCAGCGGCTCGCCAGACATGCGGCCGAGCGTCGCTTGCGGGCGGGTCCATGCGTTGCTATTCAGGGGAAAAGCGCAGAACAAAGGGAGGCGGCAGATGAGACCCACACTCAGCACACTCGGGCGCATGACGGGGGTTCTGCTCGGCGGCACGCTGGCCGTCGTCGCGAGCGCGCAGCAGGCGCCGCAAAAGCCGAACAAGCTCGAATACGACAGCACGCCCGCGTATCAGGAGAAAAACGTCACCCCGCCCGCGACCGCCGCCACGAATGCGAGCGATGCGCTCAAGACACGTCCGGGCAAGACATCGTCCGGAAAAGGGGCCGCGCCCGAGCGGCCGAACGGACTCGGCTTCGACGCGGGCGCGAGCGGCATGAGCAAGAAGCAGTAGCGTCGGCGCGTACCGCGTGGATCAGGCGTCGGTAGCCTTGTCGGGCCACGGCCACGTCGAATAGCGGGACGACTTCTCGGATGTCGCCTTGCTCTTCTTCTGCGGCGCCGGAGCGGGCTTCGCATCGTGCGCCGGCGCGGCGCTCTTCGCGGCATCCGGCAGGTCCTCGCCGAACCACGGCACTTCCTTGCGCCGCTCTTCGACGTAGGCATCCCAGCCCTTCGCGTTATCCGCGAAGAGATCGTGCCTGACCGTGTTGGCGAGCATCGGTCGATTCAATGCTTCGTCGAGAAGCGCTTTCGGCCATACGAAAAACGCGCCCGACGCCCGGCGGATGAAATCCCTCGGCTTCATGCTCGCGTCGATGAAGCCGAGCAGCGTGAAGCCCGTGAGCGCATCGTTGCCCTTCACCGCTTCACCGATGCTCGCGTATTCGTCGGCGCATTGGCTCAGGCAAAACACCGACTCCAGCACATCGCCGAGATGCAGCAGCAGCGCGCGTCGTTCGTAGGGATCTTGCATGGCGGTCTGTTGTTTCGTCATTCGCTGTTCCGATATGTCGAGGGTGGATTCTGCGGCGCGCGCAATGCAGCACGTGCCGCGTTCATCTCGAATTTTAGCGAACCCGGCGTGACACGTTGGCGCGCGAGCGCTCCGGTCACTTCGCAAAGCGCGTGCGAAAGCTCAGCCGATAGTCGTTCGGCGACACGCCGAGCCGCCGCGTAAACACGAGCCGCATGCGATCCGCCGTGCCGAAGCCGCAATCGTACGCGACGGTTTTGAGCGGCGTGTCGCTGCTCTCCAGCATATTGCGGGCCGCGTCGACGCGTGCGCGTTCGACGAACTCATGCGGCGTCATGTGCGCGAGCTGCACGAACGCGCGCGCGAAGCTGCGCTCGCTCATGCCCGCGACGCTCGCCAGTTGCGCGACCGACAGCCGCTCGCCGATGTGCTCCATCACATGCGCCTGCACTTTCGCGACGGGCGACGTGTCATCGGCTGGTGCGCTCAGATATGGGCTGAACTGCGACTGGCCGCCGCGCCGCTGCGCGAATACGACGAGCCGCTTCGCGACCGCGAGCGCGACCCGCGCGCCGTGATCCTCGGCGACGAGCGCGAGCGCGACATCGATGCCCGCCGTCACACCCGCCGACGTGACGAGACTGCCGTCGCGCACGTAGATGCGATCCAGCTCGACGCGGGCGCGCGGAAAGCGCGCCGCGAGTCGCGGCGCATTCTGCCAGTGCGTGGTCACATCGCGGCCGTCGAGCAGCCCCGCGTGACCGAGCGCGAACGCGCCGGTGCAGATCGAGCCGTAGCGCTCGCAGCGTAATGCCGCATCGGCGAGCCAGGCGGTCAGCCGAGGATCGGGCGCATCGAAAGGGAGAGCCGGGCCGCCGGCGACGAGCGCGGTGCCGTAGCGCCGGTCCGCTTCGTCGAACGACAGATCCGCGACGAGCCGCGTGCCGTTCGATGCGCGCACGATGCGCTCTTCGGGACCGACGAGCGCGATCTCATACGCGCTCGCTGCGGGAATGAAGGCGTTTGCCTCCGCGAAGACATCGACGGGACCGGCTACATCGAGCGCCTGCACGCCCTGGAAGATCGCGATCGCAACTGTATGCATCGGGAAGAAGGTCCGTGATCGGCGCGCATGGCAGAAGACGGCGTGCGCCTGGCAGAGTTCGACGCGTCGTTCCGGTTGAGGCACGAAGGCGTTTTGCCGAGACTGAAAGGCACCCGACGCGCTGCGCGATTTTAGCAACGCGCAGTGATTCGCGTCTTCGATCAACTCACGTCACGGAGCCGTAACCATGAGCGAAATCATTGCAGGCATCAGGATCCCCGAAAGCCAGATGGCGCGCGAAGCCACGCAACTCGTACGCGACACCGAGCCCGACCTGCTCTACAACCATTCGCGCCGCGTGTTCCTGTTCGGCGCGCTCGCGGGCGAACGCAAGCAACTGAAGTACGATCCCGAACTGCTCTATATCGGCGCGATGTTCCACGACATGGGCCTCACCGACGCGTACAGCAGTGCGCATGACCGATTCGAAGTCGATGGCGCGAACGCGGCGCGCGACTTTCTGCGCCAGCATCGCATCGGCGAAAACGAGATCGAGCAAGTGTGGGATGCGATCGCGCTTCACACGACGCCGGGCATTCCGCAGTACAAGAAACCAGTGGTCGCGCTGGTCACGGCGGGCGTCGAGATGGACGTGCTCGGTCTTGCCTACGACGAGTTCAGCGCGGATCAACGGCGGCTCGTGGTCGCGGCGCATCCGCGCGAAACGAACTTCAAGGAAGGCATCATCGATGCGTTCGCGCAAGGCACGATCAGGAAGCCCGAATCGACCTTCGGCAACGTCAAGGCCGATGTCCTCGCGCTCAAGGACCCAACCTACCGGCGCGTGAACTTTTGCAGCATCATCCTCGGATCGGCGTGGAACGATCAGCCTCACGATCCGGCGACGTGCCGCCATCCGGCGCATCGGCACGTCTGATTCAGCGGCACACGCGGTATGGACCCATGTCGACGTGAAAGTGCGTCTTGTGCAACGCGTTGTAATCGGGACCGAGGGTGGTATCGAAGGCATGGCACGCGCCTTCGTGAACGCGGCGAAGGAACTGGCCATCGGGCGATGCCGCGTCGTCCCAGCGCGCGAGCGTGATGCGGCGTCCGTCGTCGAGCACGAAGCCGGTCAGATCGATGGCGTTGGCGCTCGCGTGCTGGCTCAGTCCGGTGTCTTGCCGATGATTCACGTTGCGGCATGCATAACTGCCGACATGCTCGATGCGCGTGACGCGTTCGCCATATGTATCGAGCGCCGCTTGCTGAAGATATTGATGCTCGAAATACGCGATGCCGAGCGCGAGCGGACATGTCGCGAGAAACGGCGAACTGAAGCGCAGACTTTGCGCCTGCGTGACGCGAACGACATCCTCGAGCGGGCAACCGCCCGGCCCCGCCGCATTAGCCATCTCGCGATAGACGAGCCCGGAGCGTGCGAGCGCGGCGTCGCAGAGCCGCGCGTCGCGCATCGTGCGCCATAGCTTGAAGTGCGTGAGCGGGTCTCGATCCGCGAGCACATCGAGCGGCGCGAAGGGATCGTAACGCTCGGGCAACACGATGCGCTTCGAATACACGGCATAGCCGAACATCGTCGCGCCGGCGATCAAGACAACGAAGAGCCAGCCGACGATGCGTGAAATCACGCGCTGTCGGCCGTGTGCGCGGCGTTCACGCGCTCGGCGAGTTTGGCGTCGTAGCTCGAATGCACGTGCACGCGTTTCTTCTCGGGATAGGCATACGAATAAGCTTTGCGCAGCGCGAGCGATGCTTCATGAAAGCCCGACAGGATCAGCTTCTGCTTGTTCGGATAGTTGGCGATATCGCCGACCGCGAAAATGCCCGGCCGCGACGACTCATAGTTCGACGTATCGACTTCGATGCGTCCGCCGCGCACATCGAGATTCCATGTTGCGATCGGGCCGAGTTCGGAGACGAGACCATAGAGCGCGACGATCTTGTCGACGGCGATATCGGCCGAGCCTTCCACTTGCTTGATGCGCACGCCGCGCAGTGCGCCATCGGGCGCATCGAGCGATTCGATCATGCCGACGACGAACGTCATCTCGCCTGCTTCGACTGCGCGCTTCATCGCTGCAACGGAGTTCGCCGCGGCGGAAAAGCCGCTGCGCCGATGCACGAGCGTGAGCTTCTTCGCGATGTCTTTCAACGCCAGCGCCCAGTCGAGCGCCGAATCGCCGCCGCCCGCGACGATGATCGCCTTGTCCGCGAAATCGGCCGCGCGCGAGACGCTGTAATGCACATCCGTGCCTTCGAGCGCGGCCGCTTCGGGCAATTGCAGACGCTGCGGGACGAAGGCGCCGTTGCCGGCGGCGATCAGGATCGCGGCGCAATCGAAGGTCATGCCGCGTTCGGTCGTCACCGTCCAGCGATGATCGTCGTCGCGTTGCGTGACGGACTGCACGCGCTGGTCGAGGTGAATCGGCACATCGAAGGGACGAATCTGCTCCAGCAGGCGATCGACGAGCTCGCGTGCGGTGCATGAGGGAATCGCGGGGATGTCGTAGATCGGCTTGTCGGGATATAGCTCGATGCACTGGCCGCCGATGCGGCCGAGGGTGTCGACGATCTGGCATGTGAGGCCGATCACGCCCGCCTCGAAGGCGGCGAATAGCCCTACCGGGCCCGCGCCTATGATCAATACGTCGGTTCTTATCGCTTCGCTTTGCGGTTCCATTTCGGTTTGCTTTCCTTGGCTTGCTGATTTTTTTTCAGCATTCTTTGGGTCACGATACAGAAAGCGTTCTGACGGAGCAATTAAGCCCCTTTTTGTTTGGCGGGCATTGGGGGTGGGGGTGGGTTCGCTTCGTTGTTTTGCGTCTGCGTCGGATCCCGTTATCACGTGTTTTGCGCCTGCGTCGGATCCCGTTATCACGTCGGTCTATTAGCTCTGCCCCTGTGCGGGGCGGCAGTCACTTTCTTTGCTGCTGCAAAGAAAGTAACCAAAGAAAGCAGCTCTCCCCATCCAAAGTACTTCACACCGGCCGCGGCACAGGCGATTGGCCTAATGGTCCGCCAGTAGCGAGTACCCCCGCAAGCAGAACACAGCGTGGACCGCGCACGATCTGACGAACCAGTACTTTAAGAGCGCTGGTGCAGCACGAAATAGCTTCGGCACAGCGCTACGCGCTGCCGCCGGGTCCACAAGGGAAACCATCGGTTTGCAATCGCAGTGAGATGGAAGCGTTAGTAAAGAAGCACGCGCATCCCCAATTAACCGGTCGGCCGCGTAGCGGGCCGGACCTATTTCGTGCTGAGCCAGCAAGGATTGCGGTGCGAGGAGACAGACCGTGCGCGATCCAAGCTGTGATCTGCTTGTGAGGGCACTCGCTACGGGCGGGCCATTAGGCCAATCGCCTGTGCCGCGGCCGGTGTGAAGTACTTTGGATGGGGATAGCTGCTTTCTTTGGTTACTTTCTTTGCAGCAGCAAAGAAAGTGACTGCCGCCCCGCACAGGGGCAGTGCTAATAGACCGACACGAATACGGGATCCGGCGAAAGCGAAAGCCAAAACCAAAACCAAAATCCCCCTTTCACTTCCCCATCTCATTCAACTCCCGCGCGTAATACATCGCAGCAGCATCGATCTCCTCCGGCGTCATGTTGCGCGCAACATTGCGCATGACCCCATCGATATCATTCGTGCGCGTGCCATTAGCAAACGCGATCAACTGCGATTTGGTATAAGCCGCCGGCAAGCCATCGAGCCACGGACTCCCCGCCTTGCTGTCGATGCCGCCGTGACACACCGCGCAGGGCACGACATTGCGCATCGGCGCACCATGCGCGACGATCGGCGGCGCAAGCCCGGAACTCACCTTGCGCTGCGCAGGCGGTCGCGGCAGGTTCGAATAGTACGCCGCGAGATCGCGCATATCCTGATCGCTCAGATTCATCGCCATCGGCGACATGACCGCGTTGGTCCGCGCACCCTTCTGAAAATCGATCAACTGCTTGTAAATCACCGACGCATACTGCCCCGCGAGATTCGGCGAATTCGCCTCGCTCATGCCGCGCTCGCCATGGCACATCGTGCAGCGCAAGGCCAGCGTCGCGCCGCGCCCGATCGAATTCGCGCTCACCCTGTCGAGCAGCTGAGGCGTCATCTCCACACTCGTCAGCTTCTCCTTCGGCTCGACAGTCGTACCGCCCGCATACCAGTCGCGCGGCACGCCCGCCGCGCTACAGATCGCGTTCCAGATGCCGGTGAACGGCGCATCGCGCTGCACCGAAGGCAGCCACACGAAACCGATCAGCGCCGATACCACCGCGATCGCGATCGTCCCCAATACGCTGACGGTGAACCAGCGGTTGCGGAATGTGAAGAGGCGTTCGTCGCTCATCGCTGCGCTCCGATCGGCACCGCGGGCACCGCCGTGTCCGGGCGCGCAAGCAGTTGCGCGATCGGATAGCCGTAGTTGACGAGCGTGAGCCCGATCATCAGCACGATCCACAGCGCGAAGCTGTTCAACGCCACCGGAATGGTGCGCGGCTCGTGCACCGCGCGGCTGAAGCGGAACTCTTCCGGCTGCACCTGCGGCGCGCGATGCGCCTTGATCAGCACGATGAAGAACAACACCGCCGACACGACGAGAATCAATCCACCCAAGACCGAGATCACCACGGAGAACGCTTGCGCGGCGATCGCCGGATCCTTGTAGTCATAGAACGCCATGCGCCGCGGCATCCCCAGAATGCCGACGAAATGCCACGGGAACGTCAGCACGATCATGCCGATGAACCACAGCCACAACTGCCAGCGCATCAGCTTCACGCTCTGCAGCGCGCGCCCGGTAAGATGCGGCCAGAGATCGTAGGCGATCACGAAATACATGATGACGATAGCGCCGCCGAAAATCAGATGAAAATGCCCCGTCACCCATTGCGTGTTGTGCACAGTCGAGTCGAGCTGATAGCTCATGTTGATAAGCCCGCCCGCGCCGCCGAAGCCGAGCATCACGAACGAAAACGCAACGGCGAGCATCATCGGGTTATCCCACGGCAACGCCTTGATCCAGCCGAACGGACCGCGTCCGCCGCGCAGCCGCGCCGCGATCTCCACCGACGCGCAGATCGTGAACACCGTGAGCAGCGTCGGCACCGCGACGAGCGCGGTGAACACCGAGTGCATGAACTTGAAGCCGGAACCCACTTGCGGGTCGGCGAACAAGTGGTGAATCCCGATGGGCATCGACACGACGAGAAACAGGATGAACGAAATGCGCGCCATCGCATCGCTGTAGAGCCGGCCGCCGATCGCGCGCGGAATGATCGTGTAGTACGCGATATACGCGGGCATCAGCCAGAAGTAGACGATCGCGTGCAGCGTCCAGGAGAAGAACACGCGCGCGAGGCCCGCGTCGATGGTCGTCTTCCAGCCGATCGCGACAGGCAGGATCATGAACAGCACTTCGATCGCCGCGCCCACCGCTGTCCAGCCCCACAGATACGCGCCAGCGACGGTCGCGAACATCGCGAGCGGTACGGGTTTGCCGCGGTTCTCGCGCCGCCATGACGCCAGATTCACCGACATCAGCGCGACCCACACCCACGAGCCGACCACCACGAACACGACGCCGACGTAGTAAAACACGTTGCCGATCATCGGCGGGTAGAAAGTGTAGAGCACGGATGCGAGGCCCATCGCGACCGGCACCGTCGCCGTGACCGAGCCGACGGCGACGAGCCAGAAGCCGAGCCACGCGAAGCGCACGCCGACGAGCGGACGCTTCAGCGCGAGCTCGCTGACCGCGTAGCCGAAGCCCATCGCGATGAGCGTCGGGAACGCATAGCCCATCACCGTGCCGTGCTCCGTCACCGAGCGATAGTAAAGCTCCGGATTCTGCAGCCAGGGATGCAGCGGGCTGCGCACGAACATCTGCCATGCGCCGAGCAAAAGCGCGACGCCGAACGCGATGAAAGCCAGCCAGAAGTGCGCGAGTACGAGGCGCTTGCTATTGAACACAGGACACTCTCCGCGAATTGGCCGGCAGCTTGTCGGCCATCTGCATGAATTCGGCGCGATCCACCACCTTCACGTGCGCCCACATGTTCTGATGCCCGGTGCCGCAATACTCGTGGCAAGGCATCAGATGCTCGCCGGGTTTGTCGAAGGTCGTCTTGAAGGTCGAGACATAGCCCGGCTCCAGCATCGAATTGATATTGGTGTCGGTGATCAGAAAGCCGTGCACGACATCCGAGCTCGTCGCGCGGAACGTGACCGGCACGCCCGCCGGCACGACGAGGCACTGCGGCGTGAACGAGTACTGCTGCGCCACGATGCGCACCGTCACCGAGCCGTCCGTCTCGGGCGCGCTGCCGAGATTGCTTTCGATGAATTCGCCCGACACATGCAGCGTTTCGGGGCGCACCGTCTCGACGCGCGAAGGCGGCATCATCGCCCAGTGCACGCCGGTATAGACGACCATGCCGACCAGCACGACGACGATTGCGAGAACGAGGATCGCCCAGCGCCGTTCGACCCGTTCGGCGACGTCGTGCGAGCTTGGATTGATGGCCATATGCGATGCCTTAATGAACCGTGTGAATCACTGGATCACGCCGCGCGGCAGGAACACGGCGAAGTAGAAGACGAACCAGATGCCGATCACGATCGCCGTCGAGATGCTCGCGAGCGCGATCGCTCCCGACGGGCCGCGCTTGACGATCTCGTCGAGCTTCGCGTCTTCCTTCGCGATGTCATTCGGGTCTTCGTTCATGGTGTGGCCGATGCTCAATAAAGTGGCGCCGATCGCAACTCGTTCACTTCCTTCACGGTGACCGGCGTGCCGCGGTTGCCCCACGCGGTGCGGATATACGTGACCACCGCCGCGACCTCGACATCCGACAGCGACTGCGCGAACGGCGGCATGCCGTAAGGCTTCGGATTCTTGAACGTGCCGGGCGGATAGCCGCCGTTCAGCACCATCCGGATCGGATTCACCGCCGAGTTCATCACGATCGACTGGTTGTTCGCGAGCGGCGGGAATTCGGGCGGCTTGCCCTGACCCTGCGCCGCATGGCATTCGGCGCAGTGCGCGTCGTAGATCTTCTTGCCGAGCGGCGAAAGGCTCGTCTTCTGCTCGACCACCGCCTGGCTCGGCGGCTCGGACTTGTCGCCGGAGCGCGCGGGCAGCGCCTTCAGATAGACGGCCATCGCGCGCACGTCGTCCTCGGTCAGATATTGCAGGCTGTCGTAGACGACTTCGGCCATCGGTCCATAAACCGCGCCGCGATTCGACACGCCCGCATGCAGCAGGCCGACGATGTCTTCCATGCTCCAGTCGCCGAGCCCCGCTTCCTTGTTCGACGTGAGCGACGGCGCGTACCAGTTCTGAATCGGGATCAGGCCGCCTTCGAATGCCTTCGACTTCACGTTGCCGCCGAGCGCATTGATGGCCGTATGGCACATCGAGCAATGCCCGAGACCCTCGACCAGATAGGCGCCGCGATTCCATTCGGCCGATTGCGTCGCATCGGGTTCGTAGACGCCTTCGCGGAAAAAGAGCGAGCGCCATCCGAGCAGCAGTTCGCGATGATTGAACGGGAACCGCAGCTCGTGCGGCCGGTTCGGCTGATGCACGGCCGGCGTCGACATCAGGAATGCATAGATGGCGTCGGAGTCGGCGCGCGTGACTTTTGTGTAGGACGTATAGGGCATCGCCGGATAGAGCAGCGAGCCATCGCGCGACTTGCCCGTGTGCATCATCGTGAAGAACTCGTCGGCGGTCCATTTGCCGATGCCCGTGTCCTTGTCCGACGAGATGTTGGGCGTGAAGAGCGTGCCGAAGGGCGTGTCCATCGGACGGCCCCCGCCGAAGGTCTTGCCCGCGGGCAGCGTGTGACAGGCGATGCAGTCGCCCGCGCGCGCGAGATATTCGCCGCGCTTGACGGTGGCGGCGTCGGCGCTCTGCGCCACCGCATGTTCGATCGGCACGGCAGAGGCCGCCATGAAGACCGCGACGGTCAGCGCTCGGAAATGTCGAAAACGGAGCACGTCGGGTCCTCGGTTAGTTGTGGACGCTGCCGCAGGCGAGCGGCATCCTGAGCGAGCCGGCGGCGACCGGCACCGGATCCGCCGGCGCGGGCAGCGACGCGAGGTAGGCCGCGATCGCGGTGATGTCGCGGTCGGAGAGCAGCTTCGCGACCTGCGCCATGCAATCGGGCGGCACGGTCGAGCGCGTGCCGTAGCGCCACGCGCCGAGTTGCGCGCTGAGATAGTCGGCATGCAGGCCGACGAGACCGGGGATCGCCGGCTCCATGCCGGTCATCGCCGCGCCGTGGCAGCTCACGCAGGCAGGCACCTTGCGCGACGTATCGCCCTTCGTCACGAGCGCCTTGCCGAGATCGAGCGTCTTCGCATCGACGGTCACGGGCGCCGCTGGCGGGAACGGCGGATGTTCACTCGCGAAGTACTCGGCGATCTCCTTAAGATACGCGTCGGGGAGATACGCGAGCAGGTAATTCATCGGCGGATACTTGCGCCGGCCATCGCGGAATGCGAGCAGCTGGTTGTAGAGATAACCGGCGGGCTTGCCGGACAGGCGCGGGAAGTAGTCGTTGTCGGTGCCCTCGCCGCGCGCGCCGTGACAGGCCGCACAGCCCATCACGCGGGCCTGCATCGTATCCGGGGCGCGCTCGAGCGGCGCGCCGCCCGAGGCTTGCTTCGGGGCGCTGTCCGCGGCGAGCGCTCCGATGCTGAAAAACGCGAAGAGCGCGGACAGAATGAAAGCGCCGAGCTTTGCCACGTTTTGCACGTAACCCCCGTTGTCGATTTGCCGTGTTCGATTTGCCGGGCGCGTGAGGCGTCGTCCGACGCGGTTCTTCAAGGCACTGCGATGTTCTTGATGCCGACGGGTTCGCTTGGTTTTACTGATCTTAGAAGAGAACGCCGGTTTTTCCCAACTCGGAGATTGTCTCAATACATGACATCGATGCGTGTGACACATCCGATCGTTTTTTGCGCCTGAACAACGAATCGCATTTTTTTGAGATACGCAACGGCGATATCCCGATCGGCTTTTTAATGTAGATAAACGCTTTGTGCGGCTGTGTCCATCATTTCGAGATATCGATGCAGGAGCGGCGCAGCGCCGTCCGCTTATTTGAGACCGAGCCGTCTCGCGAGGCGATTGAGATTCGCGCGATCCAGGCCGAGTTCGCGCGCGGCCGACGCCCAGTTCTGGTTGTGGCGCTTCAGCGCGTCGACGATGAGCGTGCGCTCGTAAGCCGTCACTGCGTCGCGAAACTCCTTGCCCGGTGCGGGCAGCGGCGAGGACGCGACGGGCGGCGCGCCGTCCGTGGCACTGGCGCTGGCGCTGTCGCCGGTGAGCGCGAGATCGGCCGCGTTGAGCGTGAGAATGCGCGGACGTTCCCGATGCGCCGCGAGCGCCTTCAACGCGCTGCGTCCGATCAGATGCTCCAGTTCGCGCACGTTGCCGGGCCAGCGATACGCGAGCAGCGCGGCTTGCGCATCGGCGGAAAGGCGCAGGCTCAGCAGGCCGAGACGCGAGCGGTTCTCTTCGAGAAAGTAGCCTGCGAGCAACAGCACGTCGCGCCCGCGCTCGCGCAGCGGAGGCACGACGAGCGGATACACCGACAGCCGATGATAAAAGTCCGCGCGAAAGCGCCCTTCGCGCACTTCCTCGGCCAGATCGCGGTTGGTCGCGGCGATGAGCCGCACGTCGACCTTGTGCTCGCTGTCGGAGCCGATACGCTGCAACTGACCGTTCTGCAGCACGCGCAGAAGTTTCGCCTGCACCGGCAGCGGCAGCTCGCCGACTTCGTCGAGAAAGAGCGTGCCGCCGTCGGCGAGTTCGAACTTGCCGCGCCGGTCCGACGACGCGCCCGAGAACGCGCCGCGCACGTGCCCGAAGAGCTCGCTTTCGACGAGCGTATCGGGCAGCGCCGCGCAATTCAGGCTGACGAGCGGCTTGTCGGCGCGCGGCGACAGCGCATGGATCTCGCTCGCGACGAGTTCCTTGCCGACGCCCGTCTCGCCGGTGACGAGCACGGTCAGATCGCTCGATGCGACGATCCCAATATCCTGTAGCAAGCGATTGTGCGGCCCGCTGCTGCCGATCATCTCGCGCCTGCGCGGCCCGCTCGCCTGCCGGTAAACCTCGGCGCGCTGACGTTCGGCCTCGCTCGTTCGCGCGAGCTTGTCGATGCGCTCGGCCACGCTCACGGTCGCCGCCGCGAGACTGAGGAATGCCTGCAGCGAAGCCATGTCGATGCCGTCGAAACGCGCGAGATCGAGCGCGTCGAGGGTCAGCAAGCCCCACGCATGTCCGTTGATCACGAGCGGGCAACCGAGACAATCGTGCACCTCCAGATGGCCGTTCACGCCCTTGACGAGTCCGTCGTAGGGATCGGGCAAATCGGAGCCGGCGGCGAAACGCGTGGGCGCCTCCCGCGCCAGAATGCGCGCGAACCGCGGATGCTCGCTCACGCGAAAGCGCCGCCCGAGTGTATCGCCCGACAGGCCGTCGATGGCGAGCGGCACCAGCGTATCGCCGTCGAGGCGCAACAGCGCGGTGGCGTCGCTCGGAAAAAGCGCGCGCGACGTGTGCAGCAAGCGGCGATAGCGTTCGGTGTCGGGCATCTCGCTCGACAGGTCCTCGATCAGCGGAACGAGCGCGTCGAGCAGCACACGCGAAGTCATTGCGACTACATCAGCAGTCTTTTTGACTAGAGTCGAATCGACCATGATTTACGATAAATAACTGATTTAGCGACGATTCTACTCTGGCACAGTTCGTGTATGACTATTGTCGAAGATTTTCGATGCGAGAGCGCCCCGCTTTCGCCGTCATCACACGAGGAAACGAAGAATGCTGTCAGCAGAACACCGTGCCATCGTCAAGGCAACCGTCCCCCTTCTCGAAAGCGGCGGCGAGGCGCTCACCCGGCACTTCTACAACAAGATGCTCACCGAGTACCCCGAAGTGCGCCCGATGTTCAACCAGGCGCACCAGGCCAGCGGCGCGCAACAGCGTGCGCTCGCCAACGGCGTGCTGATGTACGCGCGGCATATCGACGAACTGGAAAAGCTCGGCGGCCTCGTCGGGCAGATCATCAACAAGCACGTCGCCCTGAACATTCAGCCCGAGCATTATCCGATCGTCGGAAGCTGCCTGCTCGCGTCGATCCGTGAAGTGCTCGGCGAGGACATCGCCACCGACGCCGTCATCGAGGCATGGGCCGCCGCCTACGGGCAGCTCGCCGATCTTCTGATCGGACTGGAGGAAGGCATCTACAGCGACCGCGAAAAGGCGCCGGGCGGCTGGCGTGGCACGCGACGTTTCATCGTCGCGCGCAAGGAACAGGAAAGCGACGAGATCACTTCGTTCTATCTCGTGCCGGAAGACGGCGGCGCGCTGCTCGACTTTCATCCGGGTCAGTACATCGGCCTGCGCGTGTTCGTCGACGGCGAGGAACTGCGCCGCAATTACTCGCTCTCGGCCGCGCCGAACGGCCGCGAATATCGCATCAGCGTGAAGCGCGAGGCGAATGGCAAGGTATCGAATTTCCTGCACGAAAACATCCATGCACACGACGTGCTCGATCTCTATCCGCCCGCAGGCGATTTCAAGCTCGAGGCGAGCGACAAGCCGCTCGTGCTGATCAGCGGCGGTGTCGGCATCACGCCGACGCTCGCGATGCTGCAGGCCGCGCTCGAAACGAAGCGCCCGGTGCACTTCATCCACTCGGCGCGCCATGGTGGCGTGCATGCGTTCCGTGCGGCGATCGACGAACTGGCGGCGCGTCATCCGCAACTGAAGCGCTTCTACTGCTACGAGAAGCAGCGCGACGGCGATCATGAAGCGCACGGCATCGGCTTCGTCGACGAAAAGCTGCTCGACACATGGCTGCCGAAAAACCGCGATGTCGACGCTTACTTCCTCGGACCGAAGGCGTTCATGAAGGCGGTGAAGAAGCATCTGAAGACGCTCGGCGTGCCCGAAACGCAAAGCCGCTACGAGTTCTTCGGACCGGCTGCGGCGCTCGACTGATTTCGCGCGTGATCTGGCGCCTCTCGACCCGCGGCGCGTTTGCCCGCGGGTTTTTTTTGCGCGTCTTTTCAGACGGAAAGCGATTCGAAGCCGGCGTGAGTGGTCACCTTAATTTCCAGAAAAGCGGTCATTTGAAAAAGCCACCCGGACGCCTACTCTTCTTCTGTCGCGCCAATCCGGCGCACCTTTCGAACCCACGCAAAGAGGATACTTCCATGCAACCCCGTCTCGACTTCTACAAGGCCAGTCCCGCAGCAATCAAGGCGCTCGTCGGCGTCGAAGAGCGTATCGCCAAATCCGCGCTCGAAAAGTCGCTGACCGAACTGGTGCGCCTGCGCGCGTCGCAGATCAACGGCTGTGCGTTCTGCGTCGACATGCACACGACCGATGCGCGCAAGGGCGGCGAAACGGACCGGCGTCTCGCGACGGTGGTCGTGTGGCGCGAGACGCCGTTCTTCACCGATCGCGAACGCGCCGCGCTCGAATGGACCGAGGCGTTGACGCTGGTCTCGCAAAACCATGTGCCCGATGCCGTGTGGGAAGCCGTGAAGCCGCATTTCAGCGACGAGGAAATCGTGGACCTGACGCTGCTCATTTCCGCGATCAATAGCTGGAACCGCTTCGCGATCGCGTTTCGCAAGCTGCCGGCGTGAGGACATCGACATGAGCAAGCGCAAGATGTTCGTGCTGGCCGCCGCGCTGATGATCGGTGCGGCGAACGCCGGTGCGCATGACACGCAGGGCGCGGAAGTGGTCACGCCGGTGATGAAGCAGGCCGTGCCCGAGGCGGCCGGCAAGAACGTGCTGATGGCGACGGTCTCGTACAAGCCGGGACAGGCATCGGAAGCGCACATGCATCCGGGGTCGATCTTCGCTTACGTGCTCGAGGGCCACGTGACATCGCAACTCGAAGGCGCGAGCGCGAAGACGTATGGCCCCGGCGAATCGTGGTATGAGCCGCCGGGCGCGCATCACGTCGTGTCGAGGAATGCGAGCGCGACGCAACCAGCGAAGCTGCTCGTGTTCGCGATCGTCGGCGAAAACGATCCGGTCAAGCAGCCCATTCCGCATTGAGGACACCATGAAGATCGCAGAGCCCGACACCGTATTCATCGCGACGCCGCAGCGCCGTTCACCGAAGCAGCAGCAGCGTTTTGCGCTGTTCAATCTCGGCTTCCGGCCGTTTTATCTCTGCGGCGCGGCCTTCGGCGCGCTCGCGCTGACGGTGTGGCTGCTCGTGCTGTCGGGCGTGCCGGTCTCGGGCGGGTATCTGCTGCGAGCGGATCCGATCGGCTGGCACGCGCACGAGATGGTGTTCGGCTTCGCGGCGGCGATCGTCGTGGGCTTTCTGCTGACCGCGGTGCGCGCGTGGACCGGGCGCGACACGGCAAAGGGCGCGACGCTCGCGTCGCTCGCGCTCCTGTGGCTCGCGGGTCGCGTGCTCGTGTGGAGCGGTCCCGCGCTGCCGGCCGCGATCGTCGACAGCGCGTTCCTGCCCGTCGCGGCGCTCCTGTTGTTGCGCGTGCTCGTCGCGGCAGGCAACCGGCGCAACTACTTCGTCGGGGTCGTGCTGCTCGCGTTCGGCGCGCTGAACGTCGCGTTTCACGGCTTTACGATCGACGCGCGTCCCGATTTTTCGATGCGCGCCGTCTACGCGTCGGCGGGCATCGTCGTGTTGCTCGTCAGCGTGATCGGCGGGCGCGTGATTCCCATGTTCACCGCCAACGCAATCCCCGGCTTCGTCGCGCGGCGCTGGCGCTTTGTCGAACTGACCATCGCGCCGCTCACGCTCGCGGCGTTCTGCGCGGACGCCTTCGCGCTCGATCGCGCCATCGTCGCGCCGCTCGCCTTGCTGGCCTGCGGCGTGCACCTCGCGCGGATGGTCGGCTGGCGTTCCCACGCGGTGCGCGGACAGCCGATTCTCGCGATCCTGCATCTCGCCTATGCATGGCTGCCGCTCGGCTTCGCGCTGCTCGCGCTTTCGGCGATCGGCTGGACGCGCGTGCCGCACAGCCTCGCGATCCATGCGTTCGCGGTTGGTGCGATCGGCGGCGCGATCATCGCAATGATCACGCGCACGGCGCGCGGGCACACGGGCCGGCCGCTCATCGCGGACAAGCGCGATGTGGCGTGCTACGCGCTCGTGATGGCCGCGGGCGCGCTGCGCGTGCTCGGACCGCTCGTCGCGCCTTCATGGCATTCGACGTGGATCTTCGCCGCGGGCGCATGCTGGGTGCTTGCGTTCGCGCTGTATGTAGTGGCTTATGCCGCGCCGCTCTTCAGGCCGCGCGAGGACGGCAAGCCGGGCTGAGACTGCCACGATTTTTGACATCGGGATGCGCGGGTTCCGCGAAAATCGCGTCTGGATTTTTCCGTTTCCGATGTCACCATGAAGCACCTTCGTTTTCTTTGCGCCGCGGCGGCACTCGTCGTCGCTTCCCTTGCGCTCGGCGGCTGCGGCCTCTTCGGCTGCGGCGGCTTTGCCACCAACGGCGGCGGTTTCGGCGGCTGCAGCGTCGGCACGCGCTTCTGATTGGCCGCCCCTCCCGACGGGGGGCTCGCTTTGTCTATCTCCTGAATAATCGCGCGTTCCCCGCGCGAGCCGGGTTTGCCCGCGCGCCATGAATGACGACACTACGTTCATTGGGCAACCATCGGCATCGCAAGCCGACATCGACCGGAGGCAGGCATGAACGCTCACATCAGTCTGGTGCTGTTCGCTCTCGTTTCGCCGGCATGCGCGCTGGCATTCCAGGCGTGGGTCGCCAGCATCGACGCGCGTGCGCCGCGCCTCGCGTATTGCGCCGCACGCCGATGCGCGGCCAATCCGCGACGTCATCTGCTTTCGTTCCGCGCGTCGCCGTAGCCCGCTGGCGCCGCGGCAGGATCGCTCGAATCACGAGAATGAATCACGGGATAAGAGAGCGAGGAGACCACCTGCCGGCGGCAAGACCAGACGCGCATCCGCAACAGCGGCCGTAGCACTGAAACATCAGTCGCACGTGGCGGAAAACGCGAGCTCGATAACTAGAAACGGGCGACACGCCGGGTCGCCCGCCCTGCCCGCATCACGTCCCCGACGTCAGTCCTTCACGGGCGAGTACGACATGTCCAGCGATGACGTGCGCGCGTGCTTCTGCGAATGCGCATTGCGCATCGGCTTCAGCACGAACAGCGCGAGCAGCGCTGAAACCGCCGCCATCCCCGCCGCGAGCATGAACACCGCGTGCCAGCTTCCGGTCATCGTCGTGATGACGCTCGAGAACGGCACGAGCAACGCAGCCGTGCCCTTCGCCGTGTAGAGCAGACCCGCGTTGGTCGCCGCGAACTTCGGACCGAAGGTATCGCCGCACGTCGCCGGGAAGAGGCTGTAGATCTCGCCCCACGCGAAGAACACGATGCCGGTCAGCACGACGAAGGCCACCGGGCTATGTCCGTACTTCGACAGCAAGACGATGCCCACCGCTTCGATGGCGAACGCGACGAACATCGTGTTCTCCCGCCCGATGCGATCCGATACCCAGCCGAAGAACGGCCGCGTCAGGCCGTTGAGCACGCGGTCGATCGTGAGCGCGAAGGTCAGCGCGGGCAAGGTCAGGCCGAGTATCGACACGGGCGAATCGTGCAGGCCGAAGTCCTTCGCGATCGGCCCGAGTTGCGCGGTCGCCATCAGGCCGCCGGCGGCCATCATCACGAACATCAGATACATGACCCAGAAGATCGGCGACTGCAGCACCTGCTTCGGACTCGCGTTGTAGACCGCAGCCTTGACCGTGCTCTTCACCGATGCGAGCAGTTGCGCGGGCGGCGCGTAGAGCGCCATGCCGAGCAGGAACACGATGAGGCCCTGACCGAGACCGAACCACAGGAACGTCGCTTCATAGCCGCTCGACTTGATCATGTGCGCGATCGGCACGACGGTCGCGGCGGAGCCCATGCCGAAGCCCGCCGCCGTGATGCCCGCCGCGAGCCCGCGCCGCGCCGGAAACCACTTGAGCGCATTGCCGACGCAGGTGCCGTACACCGCGCCCGCGCCCACGCCGCCAACCGCAGCAGCGAAATACAGCAGCGGCAGCGACGACGCCACCGAGTTGATCGCCCACGCGATCGCGCATAGCAGACCGCCCCCGACCACGACCGGACGCGGCCCGTACTTGTCGACGAGATAGCCTTCGATGGGCACGAGCCATGTTTCGGTCACGACGAAGATCGTGAACGCCACCTGAATCGCCGCGCGCCCCCAGTGATATTTCTCGTCGATCGGGTTGACGAAGAGCGTCCAGCCATACTGCATGTTGGCGATCATCGCCATGCAAATCACGCCGAAAACCAACTGCATCCACGGCGACGCCAAGCGCGACGCCGTGTCTTCGCGCTCCATCCGGTTCATTCCCATACCTGTCTCCTTGGCAGATTTGCCTTGTCTATTCGGGCGCCGAACGGCACCTCCCGCGACGCGCGCTCATGTCACGCCGCATATACACAGTATGTGATATATCAAGTAAGTCAAGCGAAAGAAATGACGGGGTTTTCACTTAGGAAAACCCGTAGCGTAAGCGCATGAAAGCTGCCGGCCGAAGGTTTTGAACAGACAAA
Source organism: Caballeronia sp. J97 (assembly GCF_905220305.1). Taxonomy (NCBI): domain Bacteria; kingdom Pseudomonadati; phylum Pseudomonadota; class Betaproteobacteria; order Burkholderiales; family Burkholderiaceae; genus Caballeronia; species Caballeronia sp. J97. Next base: position 251,457 of record NZ_CAJMZL010000003.1, read on the forward strand.
AAAAAGCCCGGCAGGGACGGGCCTGCCGGGCGATGAGCGTGGGCGAGACATGGCAATCCGCAGCACGCACTCTCTTTATAAATGAAAGTTAAACGTAATGTAAATGGGTATTTTTGTAGGGTTTACGCTGCGGCACCTTGGGCAATTTTAGAAGACGTTCACAGGGACATTGACCATCAGGCGGTACACGTTGCTCGTGCCGTCCGGATAGTAGGCGCTGTTGCTGTGATGATGCATGTAGTAGAACTTGACCGACGTGTTCTTGAACTTGCCGTCCGGAACCGTGTAGCTCGGAATCACGCCGAATTCGTAGTGCGTACCGCCGATCGGCTGGCCGTTCACCACGTAGGCGGCCGCCTGTGCGCTTCCGCCGTTCGCCATTGCGCTGCCATCGGCGCCCCAGCCGTAAGCAGTCCACATCGTGAACTTCGCCCCGGGCACGCCATAGTCCTTCAGGTTGAGCGAATACGACAAGCTCACCGATTTTTCGTGCGGCTGGTTGTAGTCCACGTCGAGCGAGTTCGAGAGATAGTCGCCAGCCGACTGACCCATGTAGTCGAACGTCTGGTCGCTCACGATCTGCTGGAACGCGAACTGCACCGTATGCGCGCCGTGCGTGCCGGCGAGCGCCAGCGAATACGCGTTGTTGTTGATCGAGCCTTGCAGCTTGTCGCCGATCGCGCCGGTGTAGTAGTAGTTCAACGAGCCCGTCCAGCGGATGCTCTTCGGATCGCCGATGCTCTGCGTCGCCGTCAGGTAGTACTGCTGCCACACGTTGTTCGCGACGCTGCCGTAGAGCGACACAGTGGTATCGTCGCCGTGTGTCCAGTCGCCGCCGAAGTACGTGAAGCGCGAGACGTGCGTGCCGCCGTATTCGGTCGTGAGGCCGGTGACGGTCGTCATGCCGCGCGCGATCACGCCATCCACAGTGCCCGCTTTCAGCGTCAGATTCTTGATCTCGTCGCTGGCGAGCGAGAAGCCGCGATAGGTCGGCGGCAGAGCGCGGTTATCGTGCGGCACGAGGAACGGGTTGTCGAAGAGCTGCTGACCGTACTTGAGCACCGTGTTCGACACGCGCGCCTTGACGTCCCACACACCCGGATACGCCCACGCGAGCTGATTCGCACCGCTCGGATCGCCGCTCGACGAGACGTGCACGCGATTGCCCGCGCCCTGCCCGCCATTCAGCTTGAACGCGCCGAACAACGACACATCGCCGCCCAGTCCGATCAACCCCTTCGTATAGCCCGATTCGAACACGGCCTGCGCGCCGAGCACCCATGCGTCCTTTTTGCCCGCGCCCTTGAATTCGTCATGCTCGGTGAAGGAACGCATCAGCAGGTTCAGATGCGAGTCTTCGATAAAGCCCTTCGATTTCGCCTGGCTGCTCACGGGCGCATCCGCCTCGGTATTGGGCGGCGAATCCGGCGGCGTTTCGGTGTGACGCGAAGGCGGTTGAGTGTCGGTGTCATCGGCATGAGCCGCAACCGCGGCGGCCATGAAGCCGCTGAACAACAAAATCGATAGCGCGAGTGAACGTTTTTGTTTTTTCACGAAAAAAAATCTCCACTTATATTGATTCAACTTCTGACGGCTTGATCGAAAATCAGGATTGCGAATGGCCCCGCCCCGGCGACGCGAAAGAGCGTCGAGGCGTACAGGCGGTTTGGCAACAGGGGAAGAACGGGCGGCATGCGGCCGCCTCGAGTTATCGGGCTGTATTGGTGGCGGGGGCGTCTTCCTCGAATGTCATTGGTTTTCTAATCAGCGTGAATGGTCATTCACGCAAACAGGCACGCGACCGACGAACCGGACCCGAGCGTGCGCAACGAGGGCACTTCGCGCGAGCAGCGCGCTTGCGCCATCGGGCAACGCGTATGGAAAACGCAGCCCGAAGGCGGATCGATCGGGCTCGGAATGTCGCCCGACAGAATCTGCACGGTCTTGACGCGCTCGACAGCGGGATCGGGCACCGGCACCGCCGACAGCAGCGCGCGCGTGTACGGATGGCGCGGCGTGTCGTAGAGCGCGTGCTTCTCCGCGAGCTCCATCACGCGGCCGAGGTACATCACCATCACGCGATCGGAGATGTGTCGCACGACGGCCAGATCATGCGCGATGAAGATGAGCGCGAGCTTCATCTCCTTCTGGAGCGATTTCAGCAGATTGACGATCTGCGCCTGGATCGACACATCGAGCGCCGACACGGGCTCGTCGCAGATGACGAGCTTCGGCTCGACGATCAGCGCCCGCGCGATGCCGACACGCTGGCATTGCCCGCCCGAAAACTCGTGCGGATAGCGATTGATCATCTGCTCGCGCAGGCCGACCTTGGCCATCATCGCGCGCACGCGTTCGTCGATTTCGCGTTTGCCCATGCCGGGCCGATGCTCGACGAGCGGCTCCGCGATGATCTGCCCGATCGTCATGCGCGGATCGAGCGATGCAAGCGGGTCCTGAAAGATCATCTGTACGTCGCCGCGCACGCGATGCCATGCGCGCGTCGATGCGCCCGACAACGGCGATCCCATCCACACGATATCGCCGCTTGTCGCGGGAATGAGGTTCAGGATCGCGCGCGACAAGGTGGACTTGCCGCACCCCGATTCGCCGACGACACCGAGCGTCTCGCCCGCCTTCAAATCGAAGCTCACGCCATCGACCGCCTTCAGCGTGCGGCGCGCCGCCCACGGCAGACGGTTCTTCGATTTCACCTGGAAATGCACGCGCATGTCGCGCACGGAAAGAATCGTCGCGTCAGACATGGCTTGCTTCCTGATAGCGGGTTTTCAGCGCCTCGACGGGGCGATGGCATGCGCGCAGCCAGTGCGTGCCATCGACGGATTGCAGCGCGGGTGCGGTGCGCGCGCAGTCGTCGCCGGCATCGGCGCAACGCTCGTGGAACGGACAGCCCGTTGGCGGATGCGCCATGTTCGGCGGATTGCCGGGAATGCCGGTCAGCTCGCCGCCGTCGTGATCGAGACGCGGCAATGCGCGCAACAGACCGATGGTGTAAGGATGCGAAGGCTTTGCGAACAGCGTGTCGGCGTCGCACTGCTCCATCACGCGGCCGCCGTACATTACCATCACTTTTTCGCACAGGCCGGCGACGACGCCGAGATCGTGCGTGATCAAGACGATCGACGTGCCGAAGTCGTGCTGAAGATTGCGCAGCAGTTGCAGGATCTGCGCCTGCACGGTGACGTCGAGCGCGGTGGTCGGCTCGTCGGCGAAGAGCACTTCGGGCTCGCAGAGCAAGGCCATCGCGATCATCACGCGCTGACGCATGCCGCCCGACAGTTCGTGCGGATACTGCCCGATGCGGTGCGCCGCCTCCGGAATGCGCACGGCTTCGAGCATCGAGATCGCGCGCTTCTTCGCCTCGCGGCGCGTGACGTTCTTGTGCAGTTCCAGCACTTCGGTCATTTGCCGCTCGATCGTGAGATACGGATTGAGCGAGCTCATCGGGTCCTGAAAGATCATCGACAGACGATTGCCGCGAATGCGGTTCATCGCGCGGTTCGGCATGCCGATGAGATTCTCTCCGCGATACAGCGCGCGCCCGCTCGCGCGCCCGTTCGATGCGAGCAGGCCGAGCATCGCGAGCACGCTCTGGCTCTTGCCCGAGCCGGATTCGCCGACGATGCCGAGCGTCTCGCCTTCTTCCAGCGTGAAGTTCACGCCGTTGACGGCGCGCACGCTGGCATCGTGCGTCCTGAATTCGACTTGCAGGTCATTGACTTCGAGTAGCGGCATGGCTCACCTGTCCTTCGGATCGAGCGCGTCGCGCAGCCCGTCGCCGACAAAGTTGATGCAATAGAGCGTGATCGACAACAACGCCGCCGGGAACAGCAGAATCCAGGGCGACGATTCCATCACGCCGACGCCGTCCTGAATCAGCACGCCCCAGCTCGTCATCGGTTCCTGCACGCCGAGCCCGAGAAACGACAGCACCGATTCCGTGAGGATCACGGCGGGCACGGTGACGGTCGTGTAGATCGCCACGATGCCCAGCAGATTCGGCACCACGTGCCGCGCGATGATGCGCAGCGTCGGCACGCCGATCGCGCGCGCGGCCTCGACATATTCCTTCGAGCGGATCGAGAGCGTCTGGCCGCGCACGACGCGCGCCATGTCCATCCACGAAAAAATCGTGATGGTGACGACGACGAGATAGAACTCGCGGCCGAGAAGCGTCACCATCAGAATCGCGATGAGCAGATACGGAATCGCGTACATCATGTCGACGATGCGCATCATCGCGTTATCGACACGCCCGCCGACGAAGCCCGCGATTGCGCCCCACAGGATGCCGAGCGTGACGGACGTCAAGGTGGCGAGCGCGCCGATCATCAGCGACACGCGGCCGCCGATCAGGCAGCGCACCAGCAGATCGCGGCCGGTGTCGTCCGTGCCGAAGAGATGCCAGTTCGCGAGCGTGGGCGCCACGCTCGTCGCGTTCCAGTCGGTCGAATCGAACGCGTTCGGCAGGAGCCACGGCCCGACGATGCACGCGAGCGTGATCAGCGCGAGCAGCGCGAGACTCACGACCGCCGCCTTGTTGCGCAGGAAACGCGCGCGCGCGTCCTGCCACGGGCTGCGGCCCGCGACCGCCCTTTCGAGCATGGGTGCAAGAGAAGCAGATTTCATTGCGCGCCCTCTCAGTAGCGGATCTTCGGATCGAGCCACGCATACGCGAGATCGACCAGCAGGTTGAGCAGCACGGCCACGACCGTGACGAGCACGACGAGTCCGAGCACGAGTGTGTAATCGCGATTGGCCGCGCCGTTCACGATCAGCTTGCCGATGCCCGGCAGCGAGAACACCGATTCCGTCACGACCGCCGCAGTGATCGACGAGATCGCGAGCGGACCGATCACCGACACGACCGGAATCAGCGTCGGCTTCAGCGCGTGGCGCAGCACGATGGTGCGCATCGGCAAGCCTTTCGCGCGGGCGGTGCGGATGTAGTTCGTGTTCAGCACTTCGATCAGGCTCGCGCGCGTCACGCGGCCGACCGTCGCGACGTTGATCATCACGAGCAGCGCGACGGGCAGCGCCATGTAGCGCAACTGGAAGTCGTTCCAGCCGCCCGCGGGCAGCCACTTGAGCAGGATCGCGAAGACGAGGATCAGCACCGGCCCGAGCACGAACGACGGAAACGCATTGCCCGCGTTGCTGGCGAGCATCAGCACATAGTCCGCCATGCTGTTACGGCGCAGCGCCGCCGCGATGCCGAGCCCGACGCCGATCACGATGGCGAGCAGCATCGACACGCCGCCGATCGTGAGCGACACCGGCAGCGCGCGCAGCACGAGATCGTTCACGCTCCAGTCGGCATAGCGGAACGACGCGCCGAGATCGCCGTGCAGAAGGCCGTCCAGATACAGCAGATACTGCTTCCACAGCGGCTCGCCGAGGTGATACTTCGCCTGCAGGTTCGCAAGCACTTCCGCCGGTATCTTGCGCTCGCCGTCGAACGGACCGCCCGGTGTCGCGTGCAACAGCAGATAGCAGACCGTCACGACGATCAGGAGCGTCGGCAGCGTGAGCAACACGCGCCGCAACGTATAAGACCACATGAGCGTTCCCCTTCGCTTATGTCAGTGAGGGCAAGCGATGTCAGTGCTTGACGATGTAGAGATCCTTGCTGCCGTAGTGATCCATCGGATTCTTCAGCGAGTATCCGCCGACATAGCTCTTCACGAGGCGCGGCAGGCCGTATTGCAGCAGCGGCAGCATCGGATAGTCGTCCATCACGATTTTCGCGGCCTGCGTCTGCAACTGCGCGCGCTTCGCCAGATCGGTGGTTTCGCCGGCTTCCTTGACGAGCGCGTCGGCCTTCGGATTGCAGCTGAAATTGTCGTTCTGCTCCGAGTTGCATTGCACCAGGGTCAGGAAGGTCGTCGCGTCGTTGTAGTCCGCGACCCAGCCGTTGCGCGCGATCTGATAGTCGCCGCCGTGCCGCTTTTTCAGCAGCACCTTGAACTCCATCGACTCGATGTCCATCGTAAGGCCGAGTTTCGATTTCCACTCCGATGCGACGAAGATCGCCATCTTCTTGTTGTAGTCGCTCGTGTTCATCGCGAATCGCAGCTTCGTGCCGGGCTTCACGCCCGCCTGATCGAGCAGCTTCTTCGCTTCTTCGACGCGCTTGGCCATCGGCCACGTCGCCCATTCGTAGTTGGACACGTCCGCGCCGCCCACGCCCTTCGGCAGCAGGCCGTAGAGCGGCGTCTGACCATCGGCGGTCACGCGCTGCGCCAGCAGATCGCGGTCGATCACCATCGACAGCGCCTTGCGCACGCGCACGTCTTTCAGCAGCGGATCGCGATTGTTGAAGCTGTAGTAGCGCGTGCCGAGAATCAGCGAGTTGCGGATATCCTTGGGGAACTGCTGGCTGTATTTCGCATAGGTGCCCGTCGGCAGCTGATACGTCATGTCGTTCTCACCGGACTGGAACAGCTTGACGTCGGTGTTCTCATCCTCGACCGGCAGATAGGTGACCTGCGTCAGTTGAACGTGGGACTTGTCCCAATAGTTCGCATTCTTCGTCAGCACGAGCTTGCTGTTGACCTGCCAGTCCTTCAACTGGAACGCGCCGTTGCTGACGATGTTGCCCGGCTTCGTCCAGTCCTTGCCGTACTTCTCGATCGTCGCGCGATGCACCGGCCCGAGATTCGAATTCGACATCAGTTCCGGCAGGAACGGCACGGGTCCGTCGGTCTTCACTTCGATGGTGCTCGCATCGATCGCGCGCACGCCGAGCGCGCTCGCCGGCTTCTTGCCCGCGATGACGTCCGCGCCGTTCAGCAGGAACGGGCCGAACACGCTCGCATACGACGACGCGGTCTTCGGATCGACGAAGCGTTGGCAGCCATAGACGAAATCGTTTGCGGTGACGGGATCGCCGTTGGACCAACGGGCGTTCTTGCGCAGATGAAAGATCCAGGTCGTCGAATCTTTCTGCTCCCACTTTTCCGCGACGCCCGGCACGACCTTTCCTTCCGAGTCCGTCGCGGTCAGGCCCTCGAACAGATCGCGCGAGATGTTGGCTGCCACCACGGATTCGACCAGCGCCGGATCGAGCGTCTCGACCTCGGAGCCGTTGTTGCGCACGAGTTCCTGCTTCGCGGCCAGCGTGACGCCGGGCGGCACGATGGCAGCCGACGCGTTCAGTGCGGAAAACGCGAGCAGCGCCGCCGCGGCGGCGAGCTTCGTGCGTCGGATCGATACTTGGGGAACGGCAAGAAACGTCATGGGGAAATCCTCTTTCTCTGTCTCGGTTATCGGTTATTGCTTTCGTCGGCCTTGCAAACCTTCGTAGTCCTTCGCGGCTCGACGTGTTTATCGCAATCGGGATAAACACGCGGGCACTGAACTTAGCAAATCTAACGAAAAGCTTTCTGTTCGCTGTCGATGCGCTGCGCCGTGCGTACGCTGGCAGTTCGCGCCCGACGCGCGTTGCTTACGCGGACGCTTTCATCCGCGCTTCAGGCTGGCGGCGAGTATTTCGCATCAATAAGACGGATGCCACTCACATGTGCTTATAGACACTAAATTTTTCGAATAGTCGTTCGGTTCGTTGGATACGCGCACTCGCGCGCAAGGGGAGACGAACGGGATCAAGGCATCAAGTGCTTGTTTCCTATAAGATTGCGTCGCCGTATAACTGCCGCTTCAGAGCCGTCCGAAAGATGATCCGTTTTCGCCAGATCGAGGCTTTCCGTAGCCTCATCATGACCGGCACCAGTGTCGGCGCAGCAAAAAAGCTCCATGTGACGCAACCCGCGATCAGCCGTCTGATCGCCGATCTCGAAGCCGACCTCGGCTTCAGCCTGTTCTCCCGCATCGGCGGACGCCTCAATCCGACCACGGCCGGCTTGCGCTTCTACAAGTCCGTCGAGGAGAACTTCCTCGGGCTGGAGCGTCTGAAGCAGGTCGCCGAGATGATTCGCGAAGAGGCCTCCGATGGCCTCACGGTCGCGTGCATGCCCGTGCTCGCGACGACGCTTCTGCCGCCCGTGCTCGCCGATTTCACCGAGCGTCATCCCGGCGTGCCGATCAAGGTCGATTCCGTGAAGGTGCCGGAAGTGCTGGTGAACCTGCAGAATCACAAGGCCGATGTCGCGTTGAGCCTCGCGTTCCCGGCGGTCGCGGGCATCGAGGTGGAAACACTGCTCAAGGCTCGCGCGTCCTGCGCGATGCCGGCCACGCACAAGCTCGCGAAAAAGAAGATCGTGCGCCCGTCCGACTTGCGCGGCGAAAAGCTGATCGGCTGGCTGCCGAACTCGCGGCAGCCTTACGAGGCGGAGCAATCGCTCATTTCATCGACCGAGGATCGCCCGCGCTACACCGTCTTCACCGACACGGCGCACACGCGTTACGCGATGGTCGCGGGCGGGCTCGGCATCTCGATCGTCGAGCCGTTCGCGGCGAAAGTCTGGCGCGCTCATGGCGTGGTCGTGCGGCCGTTCGAGACCGATATCGAATACGAATACGTGCTGTCGTATCCGAGCAGCGGGATCCGCTCGGATCTCGTCGCATCGTTCCGGAATTCGGTGAAGCGCGTCGTCGAGCACTATTCTTTCGACGCCCCTTAGGAAGTCCCAGAAGAAGTCCCGCCCCGCGCGGGTCGCCCGACCCGCAGGTCTCCGCCGCCGAACGCGCATTCGCGCTTCGCTTCATACTCTCGTTTGTGGCAATCGCTTCAAACCCCCATCCACATGGAGCACTCATGCACGATCTGAAAGGTAAATCGATCCTCATCACCGGCGCGAGCACCGGCATCGGTGCGGCGGCGGCGCGAGCGTTCGCGCAATACGGCGCGAACGTCGCGGTGCATTACAACAGCTCGAAGGACAAGGCCGAGGAAGTCGCGAAAGACGTCCGCGCGCTCGGCGTCACGGCGATCACCGTCGGCGCGGACGTGCGCGACTCGAAGGCCATCGACGCCGCCGTCGCGCAGGTCGTCGATACCTTCGGCAAGATCGACGTGCTCATCAACAACGCGGGCAGCCTCGTGAAGCGCGAGCCGATCGCGTCCGCGAGCGACGAGCTCTTCGACGAGATCATGCACATCAACGCGCGCTCGGTGGTCGCGTTCACGCGCGCGGCGCTGCCATCGCTGCGCTCGGGCGGCGGCGGCTCGATCATCAACGTGACATCGGTCGCGGCGCGCAACGGCGGCGGCCCCGGCGCGCTGCTCTACGCCGCTTCGAAGGGCTTCGTCAGCACGATCACCAAAGGCATGGCGAAGGAACTGATGCCGGATCGCATCCGCGTGAATGCGGTCGCGCCCGGCGTGATCCAGACGCCGTTCCAGGAGCGCTTCACGACGGCCGAGCAGCTCGAATCTTTCCGCAAGGCGATTCCGATGGGCTTCATCGGCGAACCCGACGACTGCAGCGGCGCATTCCTCTATCTCGCGTCGGAGGCGATGTCGCGCTATGTGACCGGGCAGATCATCGACGTGAACGGCGGCCAGTTGATGCCCTGATCGCGTCGCCGCTCGTGGTATATAAGCGTCTGGTCTTTCGTCGCACGTAACAAAGGAGGAAGCAGGAGATGCTTTTGAAAAAAGAACTACGCATGCGATCCGCCGCGCTCGGCGCCATCGTCGCATCGGCGCTCATGACGGCGGGATTCGTCGAGACGGCGCCGGCCTACGCGAAAACCGCCGACACGCAGCCCGCGGTGCTGACCGCGTCGGCCGTCGCCGTCGCCGACAAGTACGCCGCCGACACGGCAGAACAGATCTTCAAGCAGGGCGGCAATGCGGTCGATGCGGCCGTCGCGATCGCCTTCACGCTTGCGGTCACGTATCCGGAAGCGGGCAATATCGGCGGCGGCGGCTTCATGACGCTCTACGTCGATCATCGTCCGTACTTCCTCGACTACCGCGAGCGCGCGCCGCTGTCCGCCACGCGCAACATGTATCTCGACGACAAGGGCGAGGTCATCAAGGGCATGAGCCTTTACGGGCATCGCGCGGTGGGCGTGCCGGGCACCGTCGAGGGCATGTGGGAAGCACAGAAGCGCTTCGGCAAGCTGAAGTGGAAGCAGGTGCTCGCGCCGGCCATCAAGTACGCGCAGGATGGCTTCGAGGTCGACGATCAACTCGTCAAACGGCGCGATGACGCCGCGAAGGAATTCGCCGGCAAGACCAACTTCGATCTGTACTTCGGCGGCATGAAGGCGGGCGAGGTATTCAAGCAGCCCGATCTCGCGAAGACGCTGCAGCGCATCTCGGACAAGGGCGCGAAAGGCTTCTACGAAGGCGAAACGGCCGACCTGATCGCGAAGTCGATGGAAGGCCACGGCCTCATCACCACGCGCGACCTGAAGGACTACAAGGCGGTGTGGCGTCAGCCGGTCACCGCGAGCTGGAACGGCTATCGCGTGATCACCGCGCCGCCGCCGAGCTCGGGCGGCGTCGGCCTCGTGCAGTTGCTGAAGATGAAGGCCGATCTCAAGGACAAGTTCCAGGACGTGCCGCTCGACTCCGCGCAGTACATCCATCTCGTGTCCGAGATCGAGAAGCGCGTGTTCGCGGATCGCGCGCAGTATCTCGGCGACCCGGACTTCTACAAGGTGCCGGTCGCGCAGCTCATCAACGACGACTACCTTCTGAAGCGTGCGCAGGAAGTCAATCCCGACACGCCTTCGGACACGAAGAGCGTGCAGCCGGGACTCGGCACGTCGATGCCCGAGAAGGCCGAGACGACGCATTTCTCGGTCGTCGACAAATGGGGCAACGCCGTGTCGAACACGTACACGATCAACGGCTATTTCGGCTCGGGCGTGATCGCGGAAGGCACGGGCGTCGTGCTTAACGACGAGATGGACGACTTCGCGTCGAAGCCGGGCGTGCCGAACATGTTCGGCGTCGTCGGCAGCGATGCGAACTCCATCGCGCCGAAAAAGCGCCCGCTCTCGTCGATGACGCCGACCATCCTCACGAAGGACGACAAGGTCGCGATGGTCATCGGCACGCCGGGCGGCTCGCGCATCTTCACGTCGATCTTCCAGGTCATCACCAACGTGTACGACTTCAAGATGCCGCTGGCCGAAGCTGTCGGCGCGACACGCTTCCATCATCAGTTGCTGCCGCCTAACACGATCTATCAGGAGCCGTTCCATCAGCTCGACGCCGAGGTCGTGAAGCAACTCGAAGACAAGGGTTACAAGTTCACGATGCAGAACTTCAACGGCGACATTCAGGCGATCCGCATCGACGGCGACAAGCCCGAACCGATGTCCGACCCGCGCGGACGCGGCGTGTCGCGCGTCATCCAGTAATGCGCCGCACAACGGCGAGCCAGTAAAATAGCGGCCCGAACCGGACTAGGCGTTTCCCCTAGTCCGGCCTTTTTCCGCCCATGCGAAAGCCCCGCCCCGCGCGGGATTCACGGCATATAAGCCTCCCGGCATGAGCGGCATGTTTTTCATGGGATTGGACCCAACGCTCCGTTCCCCTAGTCTCTGTCCTGACCGAGTGCAGCCATGAGAGCCCGTCACTCGGCATCATCCAGAACTAGATACGAGACGACCCTGACGATGGACCCGCAGTGGCCGACGTGCAGAAAGCGCGGCGCACGGTGTTCCGTTTCAGCGCGCTGATAAAGGAGCAGCTCATGTTGGAATCCTCCGCCCAGCAGCTTGGCGACATCGACATCACCCCCACAGAACGAGAGGAAAGCGTTCCGTCCGGCAAAGGCGGATTTCTCGATAGCTACTTCGGCATTTCCAAAACCGGCAGCACGGAAAAGCGCGAGATCGTCGCGGGCATCACGACGTTCCTCGCGATGGTCTATTCGGTGTTCGTCGTGCCGGGCATGCTCGGTAAAGCAGGCTTCGACACGAGCGCGGTGTTCGTCGCCGTGTGTCTCACCACCGCGTTCGGCTCGCTCCTGATGGGCGTGTGGGCGCGCCTGCCGATCGCGATCGGCTGCGCGATCTCGCTGACCGCGTTCACGGCCTTCGGTCTCGTGCTGGGCAAAGGCCTCACGCCGAACATCGCGCTCGGCGCCGTGTTCCTGATGGGTCTCGTGTTCACCGCGATCTCCGTCACCGGCGTGCGCTCGTGGATCCTGCGCAATCTTCCGACGGGCGTCGCACACGGCACGGGCATCGGCATCGGCTTGTTCCTGCTGCTGATCGCATCGAACGATGTCGGCCTGATCATCAAGAATCCCGCACCCGGCATGCCGGTGTCGCTCGGACATATCACGGCGTTCCCGGTGCTGATGTCAGTGCTCGGTCTCGCGGCGATCTTCGGTCTGGAGCGCCGGCGCGTGCCCGGCGGCATCCTGCTCGTCGTGGTCGGTCTCTCGGCGATCGGCCTGATCTTCGATCCGTCCGTGCGCTTTCATGGCGTGTTCGCGCTGCCTTCGCTGTCGGCTCCGGGCCATGCTTCGCTGATCGGCGCGATGGACATCAAGGGCGCGCTGTCGATGGCCGTGCTGCCGAGCGTGCTCGCCCTCGTGATGACCGCGGTGTTCGACGCGACCGGCACGATCCGCGCCGTCGCCGGACAGGCAGGCCAGATCGACAAGAACGGGCGGATCGTCAACGGCGGCCGCGCGCTGACCGCCGATTCGCTCAGCTCGATCTTTTCGGCCTGCTTCGGCGGCGCGCCGGCCGCGGCGTATATCGAATCGTCGGTGGGCGTGGCGGCGGGTGCGAAGACCGGCCTGGCTGCATCGGTCGTCGGCGTCCTGTTCCTCGTCGTGATGTTCCTCTCGCCGCTCGCCGCGCTCGTGCCTTCCTACGCGACGGCGCCCGCGCTGATGTATGTCGGCCTGCTGATGCTCGGCAATGTCAGCAAGCTGCATTTCGAGGATACCGTCGACACGATGTCCGGCCTCGTCTGCGCGGTGTATATCGTGTTGTCGGCGAACATCGTGACGGGCATCATGCTCGGATTCTGCACGCTCGTGATCGGCCGCATCGTCGCGGGTGAATGGCGCAAGCTGAATGTCGGCACGGTGGCGATCGCAGTCGTGCTCGCCGTGTTCTATCTCGGCGGCTGGGCGATCTGATCATCGGCTGCATTGCGTCAAACAAAACGGCGCGCTGCCCGAAAGGACAGCGCGCCGTTTCTCATGCTCGCGCTACTTCGTCGCCAAGGCGACGGCGCCCGTCTCCAGCCGCCCGACACAGCCTCGATGAACGGTTTGCTTTCGCTCACATCCGTGACGGTGAGCTTGATCGCATCGATGTCGCAAGTGCAGCGCGACCAGCCCGCGTCCTTCAGATCCTCGCGGAATTCATTGCGCGATTTCAGCACGAGGCGCTTTCCCGGCTCGGACTCGAGCACTTCCCCCGCGTCCGCGACGCGGTCATCGGATCCCGCCTTCCAGCCGGATTCCTGGTGCATCCGAACCAATAGACAAATGAATCGGCTCCAAGCCCTATGAACAAAGGCTGCTAGCCGTTTCACGCACGTCGAAAACCCCACCAGAAGCCACTTCGCACCATCGAAGAATCAATGAGCTACAGCGCCGTTCTTGATGGTCTCGCGTCCGATCGACCATGCGACAGACGCGGCCATTTGAGGCACATCGTCGGCTTCTCGATCAGGAACCACGACAGCAGCGTGAGCGCAAGCGACACCGCGAAGGTCGCGCCGATCATGGCGAGCTTCGGGAATGCGAGGCTGCCGAAGAACGCGAGAATTGGGTCGTGCCCGCCGAAGAGCATCACGTGAATAACCGGGTAGTGCCACAGATAAAAGCCGTACGAGACGCGGCCCAGCTTGGCGAGCGGCCACACGTTGAGAACGCGCACCAAAAGAGACGTCTGCGCGGTGAAGACGCGGGCGATCACAACAGCCGCCGCGAGCGACGTAGGCATATATCCGAGCGGTTTTGCAGCGAAGTGCGCCATCTTCGGATCAACCAGCGTCACGCCGAGATAGGCTGCGCCGAGCGGCCACAAATAGCCGATGCGGCGGATGTGCTCACGATTCAGCGAGGCGAGGATCGCACCGTAAATCAGCCCGTCAGTGTGCGTGTCGAATCCGCAGTAGATCCGCGCGAGTCGGACATGATGCAGTGAGAGCCATTCGCGCCAGGCGAAGATGAGCACCGCGAGCATGATCATGCCGACGAGCGATCGGCGATATCCGAGGCGCAGAAAGACGAGCAGCAGGCACGGCCAGAGCAGATAGAACTGCTCCTCGATGGCGAGCGACCACGTGTGCCCGGTGAGCGCGGCGTCGTAACCGCCGAACGCCCTCACCCAATTCGTCACGTAGAAGAGCGCGGGGAAAACTTCGAGCGAGCCGCGCAGAGCCGGCTCGTAGAAGGATGTGTAGATGGCGACAGCGGCAAGCACGCCGAAGAGCGCCGGATACAGACGCCGAGCGCGTCGCCAGTAGAAGTTGCGAAAGCTGATCTGTCCGTCGCGCGCATGCTCCGCGCTGAGCAGGCGGGTGATGAGAAACCCGCTCAGCACAAAGAACAAGTCAACGCCAATGAAGCCGCCTTCGATGCCGGCAAGGCCGGTGTGCGTGAAAAATACCGCCAAAACAGACAGTGCTCGCAGGCCGTCGAGACCGTCGATCCACCCTTTATTCGCTTCTTTCATCGCCTCGGACGCCGGGTCGACGCCGGTTGTCATTTATCCTGCGCGATTGTAACATTTTGAAAGAAATGGGAATAAGCGTCGCATCAATACGACGAGCACGGATGACGCTGGGCGATCTGATCATCGGCTGCATTGCGTCAAACAAAACGGCGCGCTGCCCGAAAGGACAGCGCGCCGTTTCTCATGCTCGCGCTACTTCGTCGCCAAGGCGACGGCGCCCGTCTCCAGCAGCGATTTGAGATTCGACAGAATCTTCGGCCAGCCGCCCGACACGGCCTCGATGAAAGGTTTGCTTTCGCTCACATGCGTGACGGTGAGCTTGACCGCCTCGCCGAGCGCTTCGATGTCGTAAGTGCAGCGCGACCAGCCTGCGTCCTTCAGATCCTCGCGGAATTCGTTGCGCCATTTCAGCACGAGGCGCTTTCCCGGCTCGGACTCGAGCACTTCCCCCGCGTCCGCGACGCGGCCATCGGAAAACAGCATCTTCCACGCGGATCCCGCCTTCCAGTCGGATTCCTGGTGCATCCCGAACCAATACTGCCTCACGAATTCCGGCGTCGTCAGCGCTTCCCACAGCTTCTCGGGCGTCGTGCGGATGTACGTGACATAGACAAACGTGTCGCTACTCATGATCGTCTCCTTCAAGCGTGCGTTTCAGGTCGGACAAAGCGTCCAGCCGCGGACGCTCGAACTTGCTGATCCAGCGTTGCGCGATCTCGTGGATCGGCACCGGATTGAGGAAATGACGCTTCTCGCGGCCATGACGCTGCGTCGATACCAGGTTCGCGTCTTCGAGTATCCCGAGATGCTTCGACACGGCCTGGCGCGTCATGCTCAGGCCGTCGCACAGCTCGCCGAGCGTCTGGCCGTTTGCTTCGTGCAGCCGGTCGAGCAGTTGCCTGCGGCTCGCGTCCGCGAGCGCGCGAAAAACCGAATCGTCATCCATGGACGCATTATGCAACCATTTGGTTGCATGTCAAGCGGCGCGCTGCAGCGTTCGGCGCGCAAAGCGACGACGCCCCCGGAAGCGTTTCGCTTCCGGGGGCGTCGTGATTGATGCTCTAGACCGGGATTGCCGTCGTGCGCTGCTTACTTGCGGCGATACGATTCGACGAGGATCTCGCAGTTTTGCAGATGCAGTTGCAGCGCACGATCCCACTCGCGGCGCAACGCAGCCTTCGAAGCGCGCAGCCAGGAACCGAACGAAACGAGCAGGGATTGTTGAGCGGTGGTTTTCATGTGCATCTCTCAGGGTAAGTAGCTAGGGAATAACCCTAACTATACGCCTTTCTCGCTGCACCGCAACACGTTTTCAAAAAAGCAACAGGGTATTCCCGTAGATCGCCGGTCAATTTTGCATCGGTGCATCGGGCGCCAACTGCACGCCCTTTTTGAAGATGAAACACCCGTAGCCGCGCGTTTCCCCCGTCGCGATCACGCAATAGGCGCTTTTTGCGCGTTCATAGAACGCGAAACGCTCGATCGACCCAAACGGCACGGCGCGCCCCTCGGCGGCATCGATTTCGCGCTGGGCTTCGCGCTGCACGGCGGGCAGAGCCGCGGCATCGCCGACGACTTCCATCCGCTCGGCAGGATGATCGACGAACGTATCGAGCGGCATCACGGACAGCACCGCTTGCACCGCGCGCGGCGCGCCGACGCCATCGAGTCGGAGCACGCGACCGAGCACGGTCCGGCGCGCGATGGAATCGGCGGGAAAGTTGGCGTCGCAGATGACGACTTCGTCGCCGTGGCCCATCGCGCAGAGGGCGTGCAGGATGTCGGCGTTGAGCAGCGAATCGATGTTCTTCAGCATGTCTTCTTGTTCTCCATGACGTAGGCCAGCCGAATCTATGGTACCCGCCGCCGCGCTTCTAGGGCACGAGCAACTCGCCCTGCCGCGCCGCGTCCTTGCCCGCGATGCGCGCGACCAGCATTCCCGCCGTCGCGAAGCGCGTCCAGTGCCGCGCGTACAACAGGCCTTCGGTCTGTGCGACGAGCGGGACGAGCCGGTCGTCGAGCGGATCGAGCACGTCGGCGATGATGTCTCCCGGGCACACGCGCTCGCCGATTTCCCGCCGATGCAGAATCACGCCCGATAGCGGCGCATGCACGTACTCGCATCCGGCGAGCGGCGTCGCGGGATGGCGCAACGGCGGCAATTCCGCCGCGTCGCCCGCGATCATGCCCGCGTGCGTCAGGTAGTCGACGATGGCCTGTGCATCGCGCGCCGCCATGTCGTGCGACACGTCGCGCACGCCGCGCAGCTCCAGCGTGACCGAACGCGCGCCCATCGGAATCGGAAAACGATCCGCGAGCGCGCCGCGCAGATAGCGCCACGCCGCCGTGCACGCTTCGTCGAACGGCTCGCCTCCCGATACATCGGCGAGCAGTTGCGCCTCGCTGCCGAGATAGCGTGCGAGCGGCTCGATCGCGGGCCACGCTTCGGGCGTCGTGTAGAGATGCGCGACGGCCTCCCAGTCGCAATGCAGGTCCATGACGAGATCGGCGTCGCACGCGAGCGTCATCAGTTCGATGCGTTGCGATTCGAGCTCGGTCGCCGCTTCGAGCGCTTCCAGATGTTCGCGCAGCGCCGCGCGAACGAGCCGCGCGTTCTGCGTGGCGTCGCCCGTCAGGCGGCCCTTGAGCGCGAGTGCGAGCTTGGGCCCGAACGCGGGAAAGCGCCGGTTGAAGTCTTGGCCCGAACGCATCTCGAAGCGGCCCATCTGCGTGCCGAACCAGTGCTGATTCAGGCCGGCCGGATTCGCAACCGGCACGAGCACGATGCGCGCGTTCAGCTTCCCCGCCGCTTCCAGTTCGGCGAAGCGCCGCTTCAGGTACCACGCGACGACCATGCCCGGCAGTTCGTCGGCGTGCAGCGACGCCTGAATGTAGACCTTGGGCGATGTCTCGCCGTCTTGCGGCCCGAAACGATAGCTCGTGATCGCGCGCCCGGTGCCGAGCGACGCGCCGACGAGCGGATGATGATGAACCTGCATCTTCGATGTGTCTCTCGTCGAAAGCGAAAAGAAAAGGCACCGCGAGCGATGCCTTTTTCGGTCGAATGCGTCGAACGGCGATTACTGGATCGAGATATCGGTCTCGAAGTACTTCGCCATGATGCGC
Organism: Caballeronia sp. J97; assembly: GCF_905220305.1. NCBI lineage: Bacteria > Pseudomonadati > Pseudomonadota > Betaproteobacteria > Burkholderiales > Burkholderiaceae > Caballeronia > Caballeronia sp. J97. The sequence continues at coordinate 269,175 of NZ_CAJMZL010000003.1, forward strand.
TTGAACGTGCCGTTCTTCTTGATTTCGACGAACGCGTTGTTCAGGCCGTTCTTCAGATCGGCGTCGCCCTTGCGCAGACCGATCGCCGTGCCCGGACCGATGATCGCGCGGTCTTCGACAATCGGCCCGACCAGCGCGAACGGCTTGCCCTGCGGCTTCTTCAGAAAGCCGATGGCGGCTTGCGCGGCGTCGGTGAAGATCGCGTCGATGCGGCCCGCGACGAGATCCGCCTCGACCTGCTCCTGATCGCCATAAGCCACGACCGTCACGCCCTGCGGCTCCCACTTCACCTTCGCGTAACGCTCCTGCACCGTGCCCTGCTCCACGCCGACGCGCTTGCCTTTCAACGCCTGCGGCGTCGGCAAAATGCCCGAGCCCGCGCGCGCGACGAGTTGCGCGTGTGTGTCGTAGAGCGGATCGGTGAAATCGATCTGCTTCAGGCGCTCCTCGGTGATGCCCATGTCGGACAGCACGGCGTCGAATTTGCGGGCCTTCAGGCCGGGAATCATGCCGTCGAAATTGTTTTCGACCCACACGCACTTGACTTTCATCTGCGCGCACAGCGCATTGCCGAGATCGATGTCGAAGCCGGCGAGCGTGCCGTCGGCCTGCTTCGATTCGAACGGCGGATAGGACGGATCGACGGCGAAACGGACTTGCGTGATTTCCTTGGCTTGCGCCGAGAACGAAACGGCGGCGAGTGCGGCAAGCATCGCGAACGATGCGGACTTCTTGAATGACATGCTGTTCCTTCGGGGCTTTCGATGAGACGGCGACACATCGCGCGCGGACGCGCGAAAAACCGTGAATGGTAACAAAACCATCCGATTCGCCGTGCGACGCACGTCAAGGGACGACCGAAAGAAACAGGAAAGCCGCGAAGATCACGAGCAGCACGACGCCCTGCAGCACGGTCGAGCGGCCCGTGCCGAGCGTGATGACGGACACGAGCAGCGTGAGCGCCAGCATCACGATTTCCTTGGGCGCGAGCCCGAGCGCGATCGGCTGGCCGATGACGATCGACACGACCGCGACCGTCGGAATCGTCAGGCCGATGCTCGCGAGCGCGGAGCCGAGCGCGAGATTCAGGCTCGTCTGCAGGCGGTTCAGGCGCGCCGCGCGCAAGGCGGCCAGCCCTTCCGGGAGCAGCACGAGCGCCGCGATCACGACGCCGACCACGGCCTCGGGCGCGCCCGCTGCCGCGACGCCCGCCTCCACCGCCGGCGACAGCAGCTTCGCGAGCCCGACCACAGACACCAGCGAGAGCATCAGGAACAGCAGCGCGACCCACGCTTCGCGGGTGCTCGGCGGCGGCGCGTGCGGTGCTTCGTCTTCGCCCTGCGTGTTCGCGGCGGCCGGCGGCGTGAACGGCAGGAAGTAATCGCGATGGCGGATCGTCTGCACGAACACGAAGGTCACGTACAGCACGAGCGAGATCACGCCGACGAAAATGAGCTGCGACGTCGAAAGCGCCGGACCGACGACCGTGCTCGTGAAATTCGGCAAGACGAGCGTGAGCACGGAAAGCGCGCAGAGAATCGCGAGCGCGGCGCTCGCGCCTTGCAGCTGGAAGTCCTGCACGTGATGCCGCAAGCCGCCGACCAGCAGACACAAGCCGACGATGCCGCAACTGCAGATCATGATCGCGGCGAACACGGTGTCGCGCGGCAGTCCGGCTTTCTCGGGGCCGCCGGACAGCATCACCGACACGATCAGCGCGACCTCGATCACCGTGACCGCGATCGCCAAGACCAGCGTGCCGAACGGCTCGCCCACGCGATGCGCGACCACTTCCGCGTGATGCACGGCCGCGAACACCGCGAATGCGAGCGCGATGGCTGCGAGCACGATCAGCACGCCGCTCTGGATCAGCGCGGTCGCGGCCAGCACGACGAGCGCGAGTATCGGGGTAATGAGAGTCCAGTCCAGCTTGAATTTCATCGGCGCTCCGGGCGGATCGGGTGAATGGGATCGTCGGCTCTTGCGATGTGGCCACCGGGTCTGCAAATCGCGCCGAATGCGTCGGACCCGCTCGCACGCCGTGCGTGCGAGGAATTTGCCGTGACAAAGGGCCGCAGACCATCGGCATGATAGCGAAAACGCGGTGCCGCGCGTTCGCCCGCGTGCCGGACTCGAGCGGATGAATTAATTGCGTAATTGTCGGAAAATAGCGCTTCAGTGCCCACGCCCTGGAACCGGAGACACATGCTCGCCGCACCGATACCCGAGAACGAAACCGCCCGCCTCGCGACCCTGCGCGCGCTCAGGATCCTCGACACGCCCGCCGAGGACCGCTTCGACCGTCTCACGCGCCTCGCGCGCCGCCTGTTCGACGTGCCGATGGCGCTCGTCTCCCTCATCGACGAAAACCGGCAGTGGTTCAAGTCGTGCGCGGGACTCGACGCGCAGGAAACCTCGCGCGACATTTCCTTTTGCGGACATGCGATCCTGCACGACGACGTCTTCATGATCCCCGACGCCCGCGCCGATGCACGCTTTCACGACAATCCGCTCGTCACGGGCGATCCGGGCATCCGCTTTTACGCGGGCCAGCCGCTTACCGTGCCCAACGGCTCGAAGCTCGGCACGCTGTGCCTGATCGACACGCGCCCGCGCGAACTCGACACCGAGCAGCGCGGGCTGTTGCGCGATCTCGCGCATATCGCGGAGCAGGAGATTGCGGCGATCGAACTGGCGACCGTCGACGAACTGACGCTGATCGCGAACCGGCGCGGCTTCGAGGCACTCGCGCAGCACGCGCTGAACGTCTGCAAGCGCATGGGCCGCGACGCGTCGCTCCTGTTCTTCGACCTCGACGATTTCAAGCGCATCAACGACACCTTCGGTCACGCCGAGGGCGATCGCGCGCTCGTGACCTTCGCCACCGCGTTGCGCGAGTCGTTGCGCGAAAGCGATGTGATCGGCCGTCTGGGCGGCGACGAATTTGTCGCGCTGCTGACCGATGCCGGCGACGGCGAAACGCGCCACGCGCTCGAACGCTTGCGCGATGCGCTGGCGGCGAGCAACGCGGCGGCGGCGCGTGGCTATCAGATTCGCTTCAGCGTCGGGCAGACGCAGTTCGACGCGCAGCGGCACGCATCGGTGATCGACCTGCTCGTGGCAAGCGACAGCAAGATGTACGCGCACAAGGCCGCTCAAAAGAACGGCCCGGGGCGCTAGAACGCGTCACTCGCTGCCGCTTTCCCGGAAGTACAGGCGACGCGGCAGCCCCCACACGATCAGCATCGCGCCGAGCAGGCACGCGAACGCGATCGCATAGAGGCCGGGCGTTGCGCTGCCGGTCATCGTCTTGACCTTGCCGACCATGTACGGGCTGATGATGCCGCCGAACTGCCCGACCGAGTTGATGAGCGCGATGCCGCTCGCCGCCGCGATGCCGGTGAGAAAGCGCGTCGGCAAGATCCAGAACAGCCCGAGCGACGTGATGATGCCGGTCGCGGCGATCGTGAGACCGATCACGAGCATCACCGTATTGCCCGGGAAAAAGCCGCACAGCACATAACCGATCGTGCCCGCGAGCGCGCACGCGCCGAGGTGCCAGCGCCGTTCGCCGGTGCGGTCCGAGTGCCGGCCGATCAGGATCATGCCGATGCCCGCGACCGCGTAAGGCAGCATCGAAATCAGGCCGATCATGAAGGGATCGCTCGTGCCCGCGGTCTTCACGAGCTGCGGCATCCAGAAGACGAGGCCGTAGATGCCCATTGCGAGGAACAGATAGATGAGCGCCATCACGAGCGTGACGGGCTCGCTGAACGCGGCCTTCAGCGAATGCACTTCGCCGACCTTCGGATCGCGCGCGAGTTGCGCCTTCAGCGCGCGTTTTTCATCGGCGTCGAGCCATTTCGCGTGATCGACGTCGTCGTCGACGAACGCGAGCACGACGAAGCCGAGCAGCACCGACGGAATGCCTTCGAGCAGAAAGAGCCATTGCCAGCCGGGCATGCCGTTCAGGCCGTTGCAGAACTTCATGATCGCGCCCGACAGCGGACTGCCGATAATGCCGCACAGCGCGATCGACGCCATGAAGAACGCGTTGATGCGTCCGCGCCGCGACGACGGAAACCACTTCGTGAAGAAGTACAGCGCGCCCGGCACGAAGCCCGCCTCGAGCGCGCCGATCAGAAAGCGCAGCACGTAGAACCATGTCTCGGTGCGCACGAACATCATGCACGCCGACGCGATGCCCCACGTGATCATGATGCGCGCGATCCAGCGCTTCGCGCCGACGCGATGCAGCACGATATTGCTCGGCACTTCGAACAGAAAATAGCCGACGAAGAACACGCTCGCGCCGAAGCCGTACATCGCATCGGAGAAACCGAGCTCGCTTTGCATCTGCAGCTTCGCGAAGCTGATGTTGATGCGGTCGAGATACGAAAACACGAAACACGCGACGAACAGCGGCACGAAGCGCCAGAACACCTTGCGGTAGATCCGGACGTCGTCGTGCGCTTCGGTGCCTGGGGCGGCGGCGATGGAATCCACGTTGTCTCCTTTGTTATGGGTCTGCTGCGGTTTCAGTACGTCGCGCGTCCTCCGGAAAGATCGAACACCGCGCCCGTCGTGAACGAGTTCTCCGACGACACGAGGAACGCGACCATCGCCGCGATCTCCTTCACTTCGACAAAGCGCCCGCGCGGAATCTTCGACAGCATGTAGTCGATGTGCTCCTGCTTCATCTGATCGAAGATCTTCGTGCGCGCGGCGGCCGGCGTCACGGCGTTCACCGCGATATCGAGGCCCGCCGTTTCCTTGCCGAGGCTTTTGGTCAGCGCGATCACGCCCGCCTTTGCCGCGCTGTACGCCGATGCGTTCGGATTGCCTTCCTTGCCCGCGATCGACGCGATATTGACGATGCGTCCGTAGCCGCGCGCGATCATCGTCCGGACGACCGCCTGGTTGACGTGGAACGCGGCGTTCAGATCGACATCGATCACGCGCGACCATTCTTCCGGCGCGTAGTCGGCGACCGTCGCGTTCGCGCCCGCGATGCCCGCGCTGTGCACGAGCACGTCGATGTGCCCGAAGCGTTCCAGCGTGCGCGAGGTCGCTTTGGCGACGGCATCGCGATCGGTCAGATCGACGAGCACGGTTTGCACGTCGCCGAGCCCGACGCGCGCTTCGGCCAACGCACCTTCGTCGCGATCCCACAGTGCGACGCGCGCACCGCCTTCGACGAGCCGCTCCGCCACCGCGTAACCGATGCCCTGCGCGCCGCCGGTCACGACCGCCGCGCGATTCGTGAAGTCGTATCGGTTCATGCGTCCACCGTCCGCTGCCGTTGTTCGCCGAGGCCTTCGATGCCGAGACGCATCGTCTGGCCCGCGCGCAGATAGACGGCTTCGGGCTTCTGCCCCATGCCGACGCCCGGCGGCGTGCCCGTCGAAATGACATCGCCCGGCTGCAGACTCATGAAGCGCGAGAGATACGAGACGATTTCGCCGACCTTGAAGATCATCGTGCTGGTGTTGCCGTTCTGATAGCGCTTGCCGTCCACTTCGAGCCAGAGCGGCAGCTTGTGCGGATCGGGCACTTCGTCGGCGGTGACGAGCCACGGGCCGATCGGGCCGAAGGTATCGCAGCCCTTGCCCTTGTCCCACGTGCCGCCTCGCTCGATCTGATATTCGCGCTCGGACACGTCGTTGATCACGCAGTATCCGGCGACGTGGCTCATCGCGTCGGCTGCGTCGATATACGCGCCGCCCTTGCCGATCACGACGCCCAGTTCGACTTCCCAATCGGTCTTCTTCGAGCCGCGCGGGATGCGCACGTCGTCGTTCGGACCGACCACCGCCGAGAGCCACTTGTTGAACACGACCGGCTCCGACGGCACGGGCAGATTCGATTCCGCCGCGTGATCGGCATAGTTCAGCCCGATGCAGATGAATTTGCCGATGCGCCCGACACACGGTCCGATGCGCTCGCCCGAAGGCACGATCGGCAGCGTCGACGGATCGAGCTTCGCGAGTTGCGCGAGCGATTCGGGCAGCAGCGCATCGCCCGCGATATCGCCGATGACGCCGGACAAGTCGCGGATCGCGCCGCTGGCATCGAGAAAACCGGGTTTTTCCTGGCCGGGCGCGCCGTATCGAAGCAGCTTCATGAGTCGGTGGTTCCTTGAACGTAATGAGCGGAACCCACAATGTAGAGAACGCTGCACAGCTTGAATAATGAAAGCTGCTGCCGGGGCGATAACTTTCCGTTATCTTCTCGTAGTCCCGTAGCCGCTTGCCTCCATGCTGCCCAATGCCGATTCGATCGCCGCGCGACTGCGGCTCAAGCAACTGCGTCTTCTGATCGCGCTCGACGATCACGGCTCGCTTCATCGCGCCGCCGATGAAATGGCGCTCACGCAGCCCGGCGCGACGAAGGCGCTGCGCGAGATCGAAGCGACGCTCGGCGCGACGCTTTTCACGCGCTCGGCGCAAGGCATCGAGCCGAATGAACTGGGGCGCTGCGTGATCCGCTATGCAAGGCTGATCCACATGGACGTCGCGCATTTGTGCGAGGAAATGGCGGGCATTCTGCAAGGCACGGGTGGACGGCTCGCGATCGGCGCGATCACCGGCGCGGTCTCCGGCGTGCTCGTCGATGCCCTCGCGCGCTTGCGCGAGCGGCAGCCGGCGTTGACCGTCGAAGTGGTCGAAGACACGAGCGCGCGGTTGCTCGCGCTGCTCGATCAGGGCCGGCTCGATGTCGCGATCTGCCGGGCGAGTGTCGCGCGCCACCCCGATCACTACCACTACGTCGAGCTGCGCGACGAGCCGCTCGCGATCGTCGCGGGCGTCGCGCATGCGCTCGTCGATGCGCCGCGCGTCGAATTGAGCGAGCTGGCTTCGAGCCGATGGATCGTCTATCCGGCGATCATGCCGATCCGCAGCCTCTACGAGCGCGAATTCAAGGAAGCCGGCCTGCCGCTGCCCTCGCATCCGATCGAGACGGCATCGACCATCACGACCGTGCTGCTGCTGCAACACGATCCGACACTCGTCGCGATGATGCCGCTCGACATGGCGACGTTTCTATCGGCACACGGGCTCGCGAAACGGCTCGCCATCGCGGTGCGCTCGCGCACGGAACCGTACGGCGTCGTGACGCGAAGAGGCGCGGCGCTGCCTGCGCCCGCGCGGCTCATCATCGAGGAACTCACGCGCGACAAAAAAGCGGACGGGTAAAGCGCCCGTCCGCTTCGTTCGATCGACTGACGCGCCGGTTACGACACGAGCTCGGCGTTCAACGTGATTTTCGTGTTGCCCGCGAAGAGCTTCGACACCGGACAGCCTTCTTTCGCGGCCTGAGCGGCCTTGTCGAAGGCGGCTTTGTCGGCGCCGGGAATCTTCGCTTTCAGATCGAGCTGGCAGGCGGTGATCGTGAAGCCATCGCCGTCCTTGTCGAGCGTGACCGTCGATTTCGTTTCGAGGCTCTCGGCCTTCATGCCGGCCATTTCGAGCTGCAGCGAGAGCGCCATCGTGAAACAGCCCGCGTGCGCCGCGCCGATCAACTCTTCCGGATTCGTGCCCGGACCTTCCTCGAAGCGCGACTTGAAGCCATAGGGCGCCTCGTTGAGCACACCGGTTTGCGTCGAGATGAAACCCTTGCCGTCCTTGATGCCGCCGCTCCATTTTGCCGATGCTGTCTTTTGCACGAGAGTTCTCCAGAGATGAAGTGGAACTGACGAATTCGCACGCGCCGTGCCCGGTCCGGCGCACTTCGATAGCCTGAGCGGTTGCATCGTAGCCGATCGCACGACTGGGTGCAGCGGGCCCGTGCATTGGACTATCATCGCCCACTCGCGTTTTGCGGACGACAACCTTCTGAAGAGCACCACACAACATGGGCCCACCCACCGAACGCATCACCGAAGACCGCACGCTCCCCGATTTCGCCGACGTCGTCATCGTGGGCGGCGGGGTGATCGGCATCAGCACGGCGCGAGCGCTCGTCGACAAAGGCCTGTCGGTGGCGGTCTGCGAAAAGGGCTATATCGCCGGCGAGCAGTCGAGCCGCAACTGGGGCTGGTGCCGCGCGACGCATCGCGACTTGCGCGAGCTCGAACTGAGTCTCGAAAGCCTCGCGCTCTGGCGACACATCGATGCGGACCTCGGCATCGACACGGGCTTTCGCGAGTGCGGCATCCTCTACGCCGCCGACGATGCCAAAGCCCTCGCCGATCACGAAGCATGGCTTGCGCGCGCGGTCGCGCTCGTCGGCCGCGACGCGCTCGACTCCCGCATCGTCTCGCCGGACGAAACCGGCGCGTTGATGTCGTGCACCACGCGGCGTTTCGCGGGCGGCATCTACACACCGGGCGACGGCCGCGCCGAGCCGCAACGCGCGGTGCCCGCGATGGCCGCCGCGCTGCGCGAACGCGGCGTGAAAGTGCTGACGCCCTGCGCGGTGCGCGGCGTCGAAACGAGCGGCGGCGCGATCCGCGGCGTGGTCACCGAATACGGGCGCATCCGTTGTTCGAGCGTGGTCGTGGCGGGCGGCGCGTGGACGCGCCATTTCGCGGGCAGCCTCGGCGTCGACGTGCCGCAACTCATGGTGCGTTCGTCGGTCTTGCGCACAGCCCCGCTGGAACAGGGACCGGACGTGAGCGCGTGCAATCGGGAAATGGGCTATCGCAAACGTCTCGACGGCGGCTACACCATTGCCAACGCGTTTCACAGCTTCCACGACATCACCCCCGACAGCCTTCGCCTGTTCGGCAAATTTCTGCCTGCGCTGAAAAGTCAGATCGGCTCGATCAAGCTGGGACTGAATCGGCGCTTCTTCGAGGAACTGCGCCGGCCGCGCACCTGGCCGCTCGATCAGCCGACCCTCTTCGAAGTCGACCGCACGCTCGATCCCGCCCCCGTGGAGGCCTTCAACGAAGCGGCGGTCACAGAATTCCGCAAGCTCTTCCCGGCGCTGGCCGGCCTGCGCGTCGAACAGGCGTGGGCCGGCTATATCGACGTGACGCCCGATGCCGTGCCGGTCATCTCCAGCGTCGACGGGAAACCGGGGCTTTTCATCGCCACGGGCTTTTCGGGTCACGGGTTCGGCATCGGTCCGGCTGCGGGCAAGCTGATGGCGGACCTTGTCGCGAACGACGCACCGCTCGTCGATCCGCGCGCGTTTCGCCTGTCGCGCTTCTTCGACGGCAGCAAGATCGAGATCGACGGCGGCTTCTGATGCATCGCGCGTGCGCGCGGCGACGGCCGGCACGCGCTAACATACCGGTTTTGCGAACATCGCCCGCTCGCGATGTTTGCCGGTTCAGTCAAACGGCGCACTCGCGCCGTTCGCTTTTGAGGCCCCCATGGCATCCACGTCCGTTCTTTATATCGACGTCTGGTCGGACTTCGTGTGTCCGTTCTGCTATCTCGAGACGCCCGTGCTCGACCAGTTCCGCAATGCCTACGGCGATGCGGTCGAGATTCGCTGGCACGCGTTCGAATTGCGCCCTGAGCCGACGCCGCTCGTCGATCCGAACAGTGAGAAGATCGTCGAATCCTGGGAAAACTCGGTCCGCCCGCTCGCGCAGGAGCGCGGCGTGACGATGCGCATGCCGCCGGTCACGCCGCGCAGCCGCAAGGCCTTCGAGACCGCCATGTTCGCGCGCGAATCGGGCCGTTTCGATCTCGTGCATCGCGCGATCTTCAAGGCGTATTTCGAAGAAGGCATCGATATCGGCGACACCGACGCGCTGCTCGACATCGCGGCCACCTGCGGCGTCGATCCGGAATTGCTCGAAGAGGCGCTCGACGACGGCACCTACACCGATCTCGTGATCGAAGATGAAGAGTTCGCGAAGAAGCTGGGCGTGAGCGGCGTGCCGTTCGCGGTGCTGTCGCGCGAGCCCGCGCCCGGCCAGGAACCGCCGCCGCCGATCGCGCTACGTGGCGCCGCGCCGATCCAGCATTTCGAGGCGGCCGTCGAGCGGCTCTTTCCCGACGGCTTTCCGGGCGTCTGAACGGCCCCGCGCGGCCGGCCGGCGAGGTCGGCCGCAGCGCGATCCTAGCTGTGCTCGGCCATGAACGATTTCAGCGCGATGCGCTGCGACGGCTCGAGCGATTCGAACTCGAGCCCGTAGGCCGCGCTGCCGTCGGACGGATCGAGCGAGCCGACATGGCGCACGATCGCGATGGTCTCGATGCTCACGTCGACGCCATCGGTCTTGAACTGAAACGACAGTTGCAGACGGTCGCCCACATGCGCGGACGGGTTCGCGACGGTCAGCGACATGCCGTACGGACTGATATCGCTCACGCGGCCCAGTTGCCGCGCGCCTTGTGCGCCATCGGCGGCGAAATGCGCCGCGAGGCGAGTCGGCATCCGCGCGAACTTGCGCGTGCGCAGCCTGCGGATCGCGCCCGGCGCCGACAGCACCGCGTAGTTGAAAGGCTCGCGGCAAGTCGCATCGACGGTGCAGGCGAAGCGGAACACGCCCCGCCCGGTGAGCGCCACGAGATCGACTTGCTCGCCGAGCGTCAGATCGAGCGGATCGAAACCCGCCATCAACGGTTGCGTCACGAACAGCGAGCGCTCGCCTTTGCGGCGCGGCGTCGAAAATCCGATCACGCGGCTCGCGTACATCGCCGAACCCGTGCCGCCGGTGCCGCGCAAGCCGACCCGCGCACCGATGGTGAGACCGATGTCCTCGATCGTCAGCGGGCCGTCCTTGACCGCGTCGTCTTCCGGCACGCTCGGCGCGAGCTCGCGGATCGCCCGGTGAGGTTCGAAATGCCGGAACATGAATTCGAGCGCCGGCGCATCGGGCACGATGGCGCCCGCATCGAAAAGCAGCGCCCCGTCAGCGGCGACGATCGGCCATTCGAGCGATGTGCCCAGTGGAATCTCGGAAGGTGAGAGGCGAGCCAGCGACGGGCGCGCGTCTTCGACGGTTTGGTCGGTCATCTTATCGGACGATTCTTAAGTGTTTTCCGCAATCGTCATGCTTGCCGAGTTTGCCGTCAAGTCTTGTGTGGCAACTTTTACGTCAGTGTGCTTTTATTTTTATCGCAAAATGGAGTTCCTACCGTCTGTCGCGACGGTAGAAGTTTTATGCGCATAAAAGTTTTATCGAAATAACGCGTTCAGCGGATCGTCGCGCCGGATTCGACGGGACGGGAAGGCGTCTGCGACGGCGAGACCGTCACGCTTTCGATGCCGGCCAGCACTTGCGCCACATCGGGCGGCGCGCCCTCTTCGCCGACGGAGACCGAGCGCCCCGGATCGTTCACGCCGAAATGCTCGCGCGAAGTCGCGGCGAACAACATGACCGTGCGGCGCTGGAGCGCGTGAGCGAGATGCACGAGCCCGGTGTCCGTGCCGACGACGAGTTCCGACGCCTGAATCCAGTGCGCGCATTCCACGACGGACAGTTTCGGCAACACGATCGCGCCCGGCACGAGCGCCGCGATAGCTTGCGCTTCGCCTTGCTCGCGCTCGGTGCCCCACGGCAGCGCGATCGTATATCCGCGTGCCGCGAGCCAGCGGCCGACTTCGCCCCAATGCTCCTTCGGCCATTTCTTTACGTCCGCCGACGTCGCATGGAACAGCATCGCGATGCGCGCGTCGCCCGGAATATTCAGATCGCGCGTGAGGGCCGGGAGCCGGATGTTGTAGTCGGGCGTGTCTTCGAGTTGATAACCGAGCGCATCGGCGACGCTTACGCGCATGCCGCGCCACGCATCGGTCAGCGGACGAGGACCGAAGCGCGCGTTGTACGCGAAGGCCGCGCCGCGCTCGCCGAGATCCTGGTTCAGATAGCCGTAGCGCCGCCGGCCCCGCGCGATGAACGCGATGATCGCGCTCTTGTAGACGCCGTGAATATCGACGATCACATCGTATTTTTCGGCTCGAAGCTCGCCGATCGACGCGCCGATCTCCTTCAGATCGTTCCAGTTGCGCGCCTTCTTGAATTTGCGCAACGGCGCGCTCAGCACACGGTCGACGCCGGGGTTCCAGCGGATGATATCGGCGAAGGCGGCGTCCGCGGCCCAGTCGATTTTGGCGGAGGGAAACGCGCGCCGCAGATCGGAAACGACCGGTAGCGTCTCGACGATATCGCCGAGCGACGTGACTTTGACGATCAGAATTCGCTTCATGAAGAGTACGGGAATGATCCGGCCGATCTGTCGGCCCAGCGGCGCGCTGGACCTGGCCCGGAAACGCGCAATTCTAATGAATTTGAGACAAACGCATTGTCAGTGTTTGTAAGCGCGCTCCGGAAACGGCCGCGGCGACGACTTCAGAATAGTCCAATTCGAAACGGCCGTTTGCCGCTGTCACAGCGAGCGCGTGGAAAATGTGTCGCACTGGGCGACGTCGCCCGACGACATGCCGCGCCGCAGCCAGCGCTGACGTTGCTCGCTCGTGCCGTGTGTGAACGCTTCGGGCACGATGCGCCCTTGCGATTGCTGCTGCAGACGATCATCGCCGATCGCGGCGGCCGCGTTCAATCCCTGCTCGAAATCACCGGGCTCGATCAGCTTCGCGTTGTCGCGTTGCGCGACGGCGGCCCAGACGCCCGCGAAGCAGTCCGCCTGCAACTCGACGCGTACCGACAGCGCATTCGCCTGCTCGCGCGTCATGCGCGAACGCGCCTGATCCACCTTGTTCATGATGCCGAGCACGTTCTGCACGTGATGCCCGACTTCATGCGCGATGACATACGCCTGCGCGAAATCGCCGCCCGCGCCGAAGCGGTCGCGCAGTTCGCGATAGAACGAAAGATCGATATACACCTTGCGGTCGTTGGGGCAATAAAACGGCCCCATCGCCGACTGCCCCGTTCCGCACGCGGTTTGCGTCGCGCCCGAGAACATCACGAGGCGCGGCGCCGGATAGTCCTGGTTGAACTGGGCGCGGAAGATGTGCTGCCACGTCTGTTCGGTGTTGCCGAGCACGCGGCGCACGAACACGGCCCCGGGATCGTTCGCCGGTTGCGTATTGGCGGGCGCGGCTTGTTGCTGCGGCGCGTTTCCGTGCAACACCTGCGCACCGTTGATGATGGTCATCGGATTGATGCCGAAGAAATACGACGCCGCGAGCGCCACGATGATCGTACCGATGCCGATCGACCCGCCGCCGACCCGAAAACCGCCCCCGCCGCGCCGGTCTTCGACGTTCTGACTTTCTGGCTGGTCATCGAGGCGCATGATGCTTTCTCCTTCCTGCTCGCGCGACGCGCGTGTTCAAAAGCCATTATGGTACCTGTCCCCATCGCACGTCTCGTGCCGGTGCATCGTAAAAGTTCTTTTCGGACTGACTATTCATCTACCGCAGCACAGTGCGGTCGATTGTCGCGAAACCGCGTGCGCGCACTTGCCGCACCGCACTAAACCGACCTCTCAAAATCACCGACGAATCAATCCGCTAGCGTGCCTAAACCCTTGAAACTGCGGCATTTGCGCGCAATGCAAGTTCACTGACGCAGCGCAACACTTTCTCGAAATAGCGCTAAGCTCCGGCCCGTCACACGTCTGGTTCAGTCAAGGACATGGCCGCTCCCGAATGCCGGGCGCGCGTGAATTTCAAGGCACAAGTCATCATGCATTCGACTCCCGAAGCACTCGATCTGGCGCGGATCCAGTTCGCGTTCACCGTCTCGTTCCATATCATTTTTCCTGCGCTCTCCATCGGGCTCGCGAGTTTCATCGCGGTGCTCGAGGGCGCCTGGCTCAAAACCGGCAAGCCGGTCTACAAGGAGCTGTGCCTCTTCTGGTCGAAAGTCTTCGCCGTCGCGTTCGGCATGGGCGTCGTGTCGGGCGTCGTGATGGCGTACGAATTCGGCACCAACTGGGGCGGCTTCTCGAGTTTCGCCGGCCCCATCACCGGGCCGCTGCTCACCTATGAAGTCATGACCGCGTTCTTTCTGGAGGCGGGTTTCCTCGGCATCATGCTGTTCGGCTGGAACAAGGTCGGTCCGAAGGCGCACTTCGGCGCGACGCTGATGGTGGCCATCGGCACGCTCATCTCCACCTTCTGGATCCTCGCCTCGAATAGCTGGATGCAGACGCCGCAGGGCTTTCGCATCGAAGGCGATCACGTCGTGCCGGTTGACTGGTGGGCGATCATCTTCAATCCGTCGTTCCCGTACCGGCTCGCGCATATGGCGATTGCGGCGTTCATCGTCGCGGCGCTCGTCGTGGCCGCGACCGGCGCATGGCATCTGCTGAAAGGCCGGCGCGATCCCGCCATCAGGAAGATGTTCTCGATGTCGCTCTGGCTGCTGCTCGCCCTGACACCGCTTCAGGCGCTGGTCGGCGACGCGCACGGCCTGAACACGCGAGAACATCAGCCGGCCAAGATCGCGGCCATCGAAGGCATCTGGGACACCGAGAAAGGCGGCACCGCGCTCAATCTTTTCGGCATTCCGGACATGGAAGCCGAAACGACGAAATACGCCGTGCAGATTCCGCATCTCGGCAGCCTGATCCTCACCCATAGCTGGGACGGCGAGATTCGCGGCCTGAAGGAATTTCCCAAGGAAGATCGCCCGAACTCGACGCTCGTGTTCTGGAGCTTTCGCGTGATGGCGGGACTCGGCGTGCTGATGATCGTGATGTCGTTCGCGGCGTGGTGGCTGCATCGCAAGCGCAAATTGTTCGATGCGCGCTGGTTCCACCGCTTCGCCCTGGCGATGGGCCCGACCGGATTCATCACGCTGCTCGCGGGCTGGGTCACGACCGAAGCCGGGCGTCAGCCGTGGGTCGTGTACGGCGTGATGCGCACCGCCGATGCCGTGTCGCCCGTGACGGCGCAGCAGGTCGGCGTGTCGCTGCTCGCGTTCGTGATCGTCTACACGATCGTGTTCGGCACCGGCATCTACTACCTGCTGAAACTGCTGCGTCATGGCCCCGCGTTGCCGGGCTCGCCCACCCACCTTTCCGACGGCAGCGCGCGGCGTCCGCTGAGCCTTCCGAATCAGTCCATCGAAGGAGCATGAGAACATGGACCTCACACTCGCCTGGGCCGCGATCATCGCGTTCGGCTTGTTCCTCTACGTGGTGCTCGATGGCTTCGACCTCGGCATCGGCATTCTCTTTCCGTTCTTCCCGGACCAGCACGACCGCGACGTGATGATGAACACCGTCGCGCCCGTCTGGGACGGCAACGAGACATGGCTCGTGCTGGGCGGCGCCGGACTCTTCGCCGCATTCCCGATGGTCTACTCGACCGTCTTGTCCGCGCTCTATCTGCCGCTCGTGCTGATGCTCGTGTGCCTGATCTTTCGCGGCGTGTCGTTCGAGATCCGCGCGAAGGCACAGCGCACGAAACATATGTGGGACCTCGCGTTCATCGGCGGATCGGCGGGCGCGACGTTCTTTCAGGGCGTGGCGCTCGGCGCGTTCCTCGGCGGCATTCCCGTCGCCGATGGCCGCTTCGCCGGCGATGCCTTCGGCTGGTTCTCGCCCTTCTCGATCTTCACGGGCGGCGCACTCGTCGTCACATACGCGCTGCTCGGCGCGTGCTGGCTGATCGCCAAGACCGAAGGCGATCTGCAGCGGCGGATGTATCGCGTCGTGTGGCCGCTGACCGTGCTGCAACTCGCGACGATCGCGGTGGTCAGCGTCTGGACGCCGTTGCAGGACGCGAGCATCGCGTCGCGCTGGTTCGATTCGCCGCTGTTCTATCGGCTGCTGCCGGTTCCGGTGCTGGTCGCGGCTTGCGCATGGGCGATGCGTCACTCGATCCGGTCGCGTCACGAGAAGCGGCCGTTCGCGGTGGCGCTCGGTTTCGTGCTGCTCGGCTATGCGGGACTCGTCGCGAGTATCTCGCCGCACGAGATTTTCCCGGGCGTATCGATCTGGGATGCGGCCGCGCCCCGTTCGAGCCAGCTCTTCACGATCGTCGGCGCGGCGGTCATTCTGCCGGTGATCGTCGCTTATACGACGCTAGGCTATTGGGTCTTCAGAGGAAAGGTGCGTCATGGCGAACATCACTACCATTGAGCGCGCGCGGAAGGCGTTCTGGTTCGTCGCGTTGTGGATGGCGGGCGTCGGCGGCGCGATGCTGCTCGCGCTGCCGTTCAAGCTGCTGATCAAGGCGGGAGCGGCGGTTCATTGACGCCGCCCCGCGCCGTCAGAACAGAGCCGCCGCGATCAGCCCGCTCGCGATCCCGAACGCCACGACGGAAAGCCCCACGAACGCCAGCACGCGCGGCGGAAACGACCGCGCGAGCATCGCGAGGGACGGCACGCTGACGGGCGGCAGCGTCATCAGCAGCGCGCCCGCCGGCCCCGCCGCCATGCCGAGCGACAGCATCGCCTGAATGATGGGCACCTCGCCCGCGGTCGGAATCACGAAGAGCGTGCCCGCGACGGCGAATGCGGCAATCCACAACATGCCGTTGCCGATATCCGGGCCGATGTGCGGAAAGAGCCACGCGCGCGCCGCGCCGAGCAGCAGCACGAGCACGATGTACTCCGGCACGAGCCGCAGCGTCATGCGGCCGAGGATCTTGATCCAGCGCAGGAATGCGGTGCCGGGAACATCCTCGTCGATCAGCTTCGCGAGCGCCTCGCGCGACTTCGCCGCCTGCGCCGGCGTCACCATGCGGTTGACCGCATAGCCAAGGCCGAACACCATCAGCACGCCGAGCACGAGCCGCAAGCCGGTCCACTGCCAGCCGAGCACGAAGCCCATGAAAACCAGCGCCGCCGGGTTGAGCACCGTATTGCCGAGCCAGAACGCGACGGCCGCGCCCGGCGCCGCCTCACGCGCGCGCAGGCCCGCGACGACCGGCGCGGCGCAACACGTGCACATCATGCCGGGCAAGGACATGAGTCCGCCGTTCACGACGCTGCCGAAGTTGTGCTCGCCCAGCGCCCGCGCGACCCAGCGCGGCGGAATCAACGCCTGCACCGCCGAGCCGAGCAACAGGCCGAGCACCATCGCCTGCCAGATCGCACGGCCGTAGGCCATCGCGTAATCGAGCGCGGCTTGCCACGACGGCGCGGGCGCGCTCGCCGATGTGCCCATCAGAATGGACTTGCCGATCGAATGCTGGCTCGCCGCGACGAACGCGCGGTTGTAGTACGGAAACCATTTCACGTAGAACAGGCCTACGACGGCGATCAGCAGAAACACCATCCAGCCGAGCGCGACGCGAGGTTGTCGAAGGGCGGTCATATTTTTTCTTTCGAGTGATGAGATTGGGTCAGAGCGCGGGCGTCGTCTCGGCGAGCCGGGCGAGCAACGCTCTCGCCTGTTCGACGCTATCGGCGTCGTTCGGACGGAACAGCACGTGCGCCGCGCGCGGCAACTGGGTATAGAGCGCCTGACTGCTGCGACCGTACGCGGGATCGTAGTGACGGTCGATGAGTTCGGCGAAGAGCTCGGCGCGCGCGTTGTCATCGATCAGTCGATGCCAGCGCGCGACGCGCTCGCGGCTGTGCAGCGCGACGAGCTTCGACAGTTGCGCCTTGAAGAACGCGGGATCGTCGAAGAGATGCGCGTAGTCCTGCAGCAAGAACGCGATGCGGTCCTCGCGCCGCGCTTCGACTTGCACGCACGAGGCCGCGTGCAGATTGTCGAGCACGGCATCGGGAATCGTGATCGCGCCGATGCGCCGCCCTTCCGCTTCGACGAAAACCGGCTTCGCCGGATCGAAGGCCGACAGCGCCTGGAGCAGCGCCGAATCGAACGCCTTTTGCGTCGGCTGCGCGCGTCCCGGCAGCGCACCGAGCAGCGATCCGCGATGCGCGGCGAGCCCTTCCAGATCGAGCGTCTGCGCGCCGGCCGCATCGAGCGCCTTCAGGAGCCGCGTCTTGCCGCTGCCCGTATGGCCGATCAGCGCGACATAGCGAAACCGCCCGGGCAAAGTGCCGAGCCGCTCGATCACGTCGCGCCGGTAGCTCTTGTAGCCGCCGTCGAGTTGCCGCGCCTGCCAGCCGATCATGTTGAGCCATGTCGTCATCGAGCCGGAGCGTTTGCCGCCGCGCCAGCAATAGACGAGCGGACGCCAGTTGCGCGGCTTGTCGGCGAAGATCGTGTCGAGATGCAGTGCGATGTTGCGCGCGACCATCGCCGCGCCGACGCGCGTCGCCTCGAACGGCGAGACCTGCTTGTACATCGTCCCGACGATCACGCGCTCCTCGTTGCTGAGCACGGGCGCGTTGATCGCGCCGGGAATATGATCCTCGGCGAATTCGAGCGGTGTGCGGACGTCGACGATTTCATCGAAATCGCTCAGACGATCGATGGGAACGAGCAGGTTCTTCACGGGCTTGCGGGCAGGTTTCGGCTGAATCAGGCGAAAAATTATCGCATGCGGGCCGATTTCGCCCCGAAAGCGCGTTTTTTTTAGCGACGCGCGTCGCGCGCGAAGCGGCTAAAGTGCTTGCATCGATTCATCCATGAGGGCTGCGATGAGTTATCACGAGACGATCGGCGTGCGCCGCTACCGCTTCGACGATCTGAAGACGCTGCTCGCGCGCGCCAGCCCGCGCCGCTCCGGCGACGAGCTCGCGGGCATCGCGGCCGCGACGGAAGAAGAGCGCATTGCCGCGAAACTCGCGCTCGCGCAGGTGCCGCTCGCCGCGTTTCTCGACGAGCCGCTCATTCCCTACGAGGAAGACGAAGTCACGCGTCTCATCGTCGATACGCATTCGCGCGCGGCCTTCGCGCCGATCGCGCATCTGACGGTCGGCGAATTCCGCGAGTGGCTGCTCGCCGACAGCACCGACACCGCCGCACTCGAGCGCATCACGATGGGCGTCACGCCGGAGATGGCCGCCGCGGTTTCGAAGCTGATGCGCAATCAGGATCTGATCCTTGCGGCGAGGAAGCGTCCGGTCGTCACGCGCTTTCGCACGACGATCGGCATGCCCGGGCATCTCTCGGTGCGCCTGCAGCCCAATCATCCGACCGACGATCCGAAGGGCATCGCCGCATCGATGCTCGACGGCCTGCTTTACGGCTGCGGCGATGCCGTCATCGGCGTGAATCCGGCATCCGATTCGCCCGCCGCCATCGGCAAGCTGCTCGCGATGATGGACGACTTCCGCCAGCGCTACGACGTGCCGATGCAGTCGTGCGTCCTCACCCACGTCACCAACACGCTCGCGGCGATCGGCCAGGGCGAACCCGTCGATCTCGTGTTTCAGTCGGTCGCGGGCACGGAGCGCGCGAACGCGAGCTTCGGCGTGTCGCTGACACTGCTCGAGGAAGCGCGCGAGGCGGCGCTGTCGCTCAAACGCGGCACCGTCGGCGATAACGTGATGTACTTCGAGACGGGGCAAGGCAGCGCGCTGTCGGCGAACGCGCATCATGGCGTCGATCAGCAGACGTGCGAAACGCGGGCGTACGCGGTCGCGCGCCGCTTCGAACCGCTTCTGACGAATACGGTGGTCGGCTTCATCGGCCCGGAGTATCTCTACGACGGGCGGCAGATCATCCGCGCCGGGCTCGAAGATCACTTCTGCGGCAAGCTGCTCGGCGTGCCGATGGGTTGCGACATCTGCTACACGAATCACGCCGAAGCCGATCAGGACGACATGGACACGCTGCTCACCCTGCTCGGCGTGGCAAACGTCAATTTCATCATGGGCGTACCCGGCGCGGACGACGTGATGCTCAACTATCAGAGCACCTCGTTCCATGACGCGCTCTATATCCGGCGCGCGCTGAACCTGAAGCGCGCGCCGGAATTCGAAGCGTGGCTCGCGAAGATGCGCGTCACCGACGGACATGGCAGCCTGCTCGCCGCGCCCACCGGAGCCTTGCTCGAATGGATCGACTCATGACGAACACCGACGCCTGGGACGCGCTGCGGCGCTTCACCAATGCCCGCATCGCCCTCGGACGCGCGGGCAGCAGCCTGCCGACCGCGCCCTTGCTCGCGTTCGAGCTCGCGCACGCGCAGGCGCGCGACGCGGTGCATCAACCGCTCGATACCGTCGCGCTCGCCGAGGCGTTGCGCGCCGCCGGCTTCGAGACGCTCGACGCACGCAGCGCCGCGCCCGACCGCGATCACTATCTGCGCCGTCCGGATCTCGGCCGCCAGCTCGACGATGAAAGCGCACAGCGGCTCGCGGCGCATGGGGCCGAAAGCGCAAGCGACCTCGCCTTCGTCGCCGCCGATGGCTTGTCGGCTTTCGCCGCGCAACGTCACGTCGTGCCGCTGCTCGTGCGTCTGCGCCCGAGACTCGGAGGCTCGACGATCGCGCCCGTCGTGATCGCGACGCAAGCGCGCGTCGCGCTCGGCGATCGTATCGGTGAGCTTTTACGGGCGAAGATCGTCGTCATGATGATCGGCGAGCGGCCGGGGCTCAGTTCGCCCGACAGCCTCGGCCTGTACGTGACCTACGCGCCGCGCGCGGGACGCCACGACGCCGAGCGCAACTGCATCTCGAACGTGCGGCCGGAAGGACTCGACTACGAAACCGCCGCGTTCAAGCTGACGTGGCTGATCGACGAAGCGCGCCGGCTGAAGCTCACCGGCGTCGGCCTGAAGGATCTCAGCGGCGCATTGCCCGCGCCGGACGCAGGAACGCTCGAAGCCTAGACGCGCAGCTTGCGGTACAAGGTCGTGCGCGATATGCCGAGCGCGCGCGCCGTCGCCGAGACATTGCCGCCGTGCGCCTTGAGCGCCGCCGCCACCGCGCTCGCTTCGATATCCACGAGCCGCGCGCCGCCCGTGAGCGGCGCGGCCGGCGCATCGTCGGTCTGCACATGTTCGCCGAGCTCATCGAGAAAATCATGCGGCAGATGTTCGACGCCGATATGCGTATCGTGATCGTCGAGCATCGCGGACGCCGTGCGCAGGACGTTGCTCAACTGACGGAAATTGCCCGGCCACGGATGACGCGCGAAGAGCGCGAGCACGTCGTCGCCGATTCCGACGACGCGGCCCGCGAAGCGTTCGTGGCGCAGCATTCTGTCGACGACCGCGCGCAGGTCCGTGCGCCTCGCGAGCGGCGGCAGCGTCACCGAGAGACCGTTGATGCGGTAGTACAGATCCTCGCGGAATTCGCCTTGCGCGACGCATTCGCGCAGCTTGCGGTTGCTCGCGCAGACGAGCGCGAAATCGACCGGCACCGCGCGCGCCGCGCCGAGCGGCTCGACGACGCGTTCCTGCAGCACGCGCAGCAGGCGGCTTTGCATCGCCAGCGGCATGTCGCCGATCTCGTCGAGAAAGAGCGTGCCGCCATTGGCCTGGACGATCTTGCCGATCGCGCCGCGCTTCGCCGCGCCCGTGAACGCGCCCTGCGCATAGCCGAAGAGTTCCGATTCGATCAACGTCTCCGGCAGCGACGCGCAATTCACCGCGACGAACGGCCCGGCGCGGCGCGGCGAATCGCTGTGAATCGCGCGCGCGAGCATTTCCTTGCCCGCGCCCGTTTCGCCGCCGATCAGAATCGCGATGTTCTTGCCGACGACCTTGCGCACGCGCGCGACGATGTCGTTCATCTGCGCGTCGCCGGTGCAGAGATCGGCGAGGCTCGAACCGGCCGGCTCGCGCGCGGCAATCGGGGGCGTCGTGACGACGACGTTCGATGCCGGGCGCGCATGAAAATCGACACTCGCGAACACCGCGACGCCGCTATGCAGTTCGAGGCGGCAAGGCGTTTCGCCCGCGCACGCGATGAGCGCATCGACGCGTTTGCCGAACAACGCGTCGAGCGTCTGTGACCGCAGACGCCCGAGTTCGAGGCCGAGCTGGAACTGCGCGCTACGGTTCGCGCACAGCAGACGCCCGTCGAGATCGAATACGGCGATGCCTTCCATCAGCGTGCCGATGAATTCGGGCCGGCTGTGGAAGCGGATACGCAGGCCGTCGCCGAACGCGCTCGCGATCAGGCGATTCTCGATCATCTGACCGGACATTTTCACGAGCGCCATCGTGTGCTGGTGATAGCCGCGGCGATCGCCGGTGACATCGAGCACGCCGGAGAGATTGCCGTGCGGATCGAGAATCGGCACGCTCGAGCAGGTCAGAAAGTGATTGGCCCGCAAATAATGCTGATCGCCGTTCACGGTGACGGCGGTGCGCTCGGCGATCGTCGTGCCGATCGCGTTGGTGCCCTGATGGTCCTCGCTCCAGACGGCGCCCGCCCGCAGCGCGACTTTTTCGGCACGGGCGAGAAAATCGTCGTCGCCGAGAGAATGCAGGATCAGGCCGCTCGCGTCGGTGAGCGCGATCATGCTATGCGTGTTCGCGATCTGCGCATACAGCGTTTCCATCACCGGAAGCGCGTGCGCGAACAGCGCACGGCTTTCATCGAGCTTCACGGCGAGTTCCACGCCCGACAGCACGGCGTAATCCGGGCGCATCGTCTCGAACAGGCCGAATGTGGCCGAGCGCTCGTGCGAATGACGGATGACGTCGCGTTGCGCAGGCTGCAAGGCCGCGCCGATGGCATGCTGCATCGCCTTCTCCTTATCGATTCACGGTCGCGTGAATGTCTCCTCGGGCAATGTAACACCGTCGCGGCACGCGGGTCGATTCGAGGAAGCGCGCGGATCGGGCGCTCGACGCTTCCCGCGCTACAGCACGAGCGAACCTGCCGTGATCGCGATGACCAGGAAAACGACGAACAGGATCAGGAAGATGAAGAAGCAGATCTTGGCGATGCCCGCCGCGCCGGATGACACGCGCGTAAAGCCGAAAAAGCCGGCGACGACGGAGATGATCGCGAAAAGGATGGCGAGCTTGAGCATGGCAGGTCCGGGTTCTATCGTGACCCTGTTTGCTTGCAAGACGCGTGCCTCGACGATCGCAACGGTGGTTTGGATCGCCGGCAGGTGTAGAAACAGACCGTTAGTTGCATCGAAAGCGCTAAATAAAAGCGGGCAGCGAATCCACTGCCCGCTTCGGAGACTTCAACGCATCCCGCGCGCCCGATTGTCGGTTGCCGCAACAGTCGCGGGCGCGGGCGCGACGGCCGTCGCCGTCGCTGGCTGACGCGCGCCGAGCCAGCTTGCGACGCGCTGATGCACATGAGGCACCGCGAGCAACGCGCCGATCGCGATCGCATCGGCGGCGAGCCCCGCCGGCACGTTGATGAGGCCGTCGGTGAGCGTGAAAAGGACCGAATCGACGACGAGCGAAATCACCGTGCCCGCGACGAAGGACACCATGCCGTCGCGCCCCAGCGCGCCGACCCACGGCAAGCGCTGCGCGACCGCCTTCACGACGCCGTAGCGCGCGAGATTCGCCGCGATCCACGCGATAGCCAGGAAATTCACGACGCGCGGGCCCGCCAGATCGCGCTTGAACGCGCTGTCCAGCACGGGCGGCAGCACGAGCAGTTTGTAGTACGCCATGCCGGCGATCAGCGCGGCCGCACCCGCGCTCACGATCCACCCGAACCGGTTCGCGCTCACGCGCTGGTAGATCGGCTGGCAACGCGCGAGCACGCCGAGCACGAACATCAACTGCCACGCGGCGGGATTGAAGTCCCAGAGATTGTCGTCGACGGACGGCATGTATTCGCCGATCTGCGCGGCGCACGCCCACAGCGCGAGGCTCAGACCGAGCAACACCCAGGGCTTGCTGCGCGCGAGCGGCAGCATGAGCGGCACGGCGAGCGCGAAGAGGGCGTACATCGGCAGGACGGCGGCAAGATACGGCTGACGTTCGAACGTGAGAATCTCGGCGACCGACGAAACCGGCTGCGACACCAGGCTGTCGAGGTCATGCAGCGGCAGATTCGGCGCATGGCCGAAAAAGGGCCGCAGCAGGAAGGACGCGACGAGCATCAGCGCCGCGGTGACGAGAAACGCGCGATAGAGCTCGAACGCGCGTTTCAGGAAGCGCACGCGCGCCGCGCTTTCCGAACGGCGCTCGGCGAGCGACACATACGCCGTCGCCGTGGCGAAGCCGCCGAGGAACACGAACACTTCGGCGGCGTCGTTCAGTGCGAACGAATGGAGCGTGAAGCGCGACAGCATGCTGCCGCCGATATGATCGACGACGATGATGAGCAGGACCAGTCCCCGGAAGAAATCCAGCTCGACGAGACGTTGTGATTTTCGCTGCATGCGGCTTGGCTCGATGTCCTGCGGCGACAGGAAGTTGGACGGCGGCCGCGAACGTGCGGCTCGAAAGCATAGGAGTTTACCCGTAAATGCGGCGGCGCATCATCAGAACAGGCGTAAATACCCGTTTCTAATCCGGCATTTATTACCGTACGTTAAATTTCGTCATCGGCCGAACCGCTAATGCACGGAGCGTTTCGAGTGCGATGAAGTTTTCAAGTTCCTTTCATTTTTCACGGCGATCACGCTAATATCTCGCCCTCACCTGCCGAACGATCCTGAACCATGGACTATCTCGTTGCCCTTCTCGCCGATCCCGCCGCCTGGGCCGCACTCGCGACGCTCGTCGTCATGGAAGTCGTGCTCGGCATCGACAATCTGATCTTCATTTCGATCCTGACCAACAAGCTGCCCGTGGCGCACCGGGAGCGCACGCAGCGCATCGGCATCGCGCTCGCGCTCGTGATGCGGCTCGGCCTGCTCGGCACAGTCGCGCTGATCGTGCGCCTCACGACGCCGATCTTCGAAGCGTTCGGCCACGGCTTTTCCTGGCGCGACCTGATTCTCATCGCGGGCGGCGTGTTTCTCGTCTGGAAGGCGACGACGGAAATCCACCATCACGTCGCGCACGACACCGAGGCCCATGCCGATCCGAAGGCGAGCAAAGGCCTGACGCCGCTTTCGGCGATCGGCCAGATCCTGCTGCTCGATCTCGTGTTTTCGATCGACAGCATCGTGACGGCGGTCGGCATGACCGAGCACATTCCGATCATGTTCGTCGCGGTGATCGCCGCCGTGACCGTGATGCTGTTCGCCGCGGGGCCGCTGTCGCGTTTCATCGAGCGCAATCCGACGATCGTCATGCTCGCGCTCGGCTTCCTGCTGGTAATAGGGATGACGCTGATCGCCGAAGGATTCGGCACGCATGTGCCCAAAGGCTACATCTATGCGGCGATGGCGTTCTCTGCGCTGGTCGAAGCCTTGAACATGCTGGCGCGGCGGGCGAAGGAGCGCGTGCGCGAGTAGCGCGCCCGGCCGACGCCGGCTCGACCGCCGGCGCCGGTGTCATCGCAGCCGATCCGGCGATCGAAGGCGATCGATCAGGCGCGCCGAAGCAGACGTCAAAACGGCAGTTCGCGCTGCGGATTGTCCGGCGCGTCCGGATTCGGCGCCGGCAGCGGTTGCGCCCGCAGCCAGCGCTCGATCGCATCGACGACATGTTGCCGCTCGGCGTCGTCGAGCGCCTTTCCTGCCGCGATGCCGTGCCATTTGGCGAGGCACGAGCGGCAGCACGTCGCGGTTGCGTGCTGCGCGATGAACACCGGATGCCCGCGAAACGGCGTCTGCCTGCCGTCGTTCAACGGCGCTTGCGGCGCGAGCCGCTTGCCGATCAGCGCATGCGCCTGCGCGACCACCGTGCCGACGCCCTTTTCCCGCAGATATTTCCCTTCACGCACGCCGAGCGCGAAACGTCGCCGGAAGGCCGATTTCGCGAGCGCGTCGAACACGGCGTCGAGGTCGCGCATCGCGTGATCAGTCCTTCGCGTAGAGCGTCGAATCCGCGAAATCCGCGGCGGCCAGCACGCGCCCGACGATGATCATCGCCGTGCGCTCGATGCCCGCCGCGCGCGCTTTCGGCGCGATGTCCGCGAGCGTGCCTTCGACGCGGGTCTCGTCCGGCCAGCTCGCGCGAAACACGATCGCCACGGGGCAATCGGCGCCGTAATGCGGCACGAGCTCGGCGACGATGCGCTCGATATGCCGCACGCCCAGATGAATCGCGAGCGTCGCGCGATGACGTGCGAGATCCGCGAGGCGTTCACCTTCCGGCATCGACGTTTTCGTCGCGTAGCGCGTGAGGATCACCGTCTGCGAGATGCCGGGAAGCGTCAACTCGCGCTTCAGCGCCGCCGCCGATGCCGCCGCCGCCGTCACGCCCGGCACGACTTCGTAGGGAATCGCGAGCGCGTCGAGCCGGCGGATCTGCTCGCCGATCGCGCCATAGAGCGACGGATCGCCCGAATGCACGCGCGCCACGTCGTGCCCGTTCGCGTGCGCGTCCCGCAAGAGCGCGACGATCGTATCCAGATCGAGCTCGGCCGTGTCGATGCACTGCGTCGCGCGATGCCCGTCGAGCACTTCCTTCGGCACGAGCGAGCCGGCGTAGAGAATCACGGGACACGCGCGGATCAGCCGCTGGCCCTTGACTGTGATGAGTTCGGGATCGCCGGGTCCGGCGCCGATGAAATAGACGGTCATGTTCGCGATGGGTGGGTTCGGTCGAGCCAATGCAAGAGCGCATCTCGCGCGCTCGCGGCATCGTCGAAAGTGCGGTCTGCGCCGGGCAGCGCGGGACGCGCGAGCATCACGACGGCCAAGCCGCGTTCACGCGCGACGGCGAGCTTCGCTTCGGTCGCGCCCCCGCCGCTGTTCTTGCTGACGATCACATCGATACGCGCGGCATCGAACAGCGCGCGTTCGCCGGCGAGATCGAACGGCCCGCGCGCATCGACGATGCTCGCGCGCTCGTTGCCCGGATGCGCGTCGAGACAGCGGATCGTCCAGTGCTGCGACGCGGGGATTTCATGCAGATGGACGAGCGCCTCGCGCCCGAGCGTGAAAAGCGGCCGATGAAACGGCGCGATTCGTTCGACAATTCCGCGCCAGTCCGCCGCTTCGCGCCAGTCGTCGCCCGATTGCGGCCGCCACGCCGGACGACGCACCGCCCAGAGCGGCACGCCCGCGCGCGTGCACGCGTCGCGCGCGTGACGGCTCATTTGCGCGGCATACGGATGCGTGGCATCGACGACGAGCGCGATGTGCGCCTCGCGCAGATAACGCCCGAGCCCGTCGATGCCGCCGAAACCGCCGACGCGCACCGCGCACGCCAGATCGCCCGGCACACGCCCGAGGCCCGCGAGACTGTAGACATGCGCGGCGGGCAGCGCGCGCGCGATCGCGAGCGCGTCGCCGGTGCCGCCGAGCAGAAGCACGCGCGTCATGCCGCGCTCCCGACGATCGTGCCCTGCCGGTCGATCGCGAACGTCTCCACTTCGATGCCTGGCGGCAACACGTCGAGCGCGACATCGCGCGCGCGGCGGCACACGATATCGCCGAGCGCGACCCCTTCGGCGCGGGCGAGCTTGAGCGCTTCCTGGCTCGTGTTCGCCGCGCGGATCGACGCCAGCAGCGCCTCGCTCGCGCCCGCATCGGCGGCCCAGACGGCGAGCATCGGCAAGTCGATGCTCGAGCTTCGGCTATGCAGATCCATGTGCCCCGCGGCCAGCTTGGAGAGCTTGCCGAAGCCGCCGCACAGGCTCAGCTTGTCGACGCTCGCGCGGCGCAAGTGCTTGAGCACGGCGCCCACGAAATCGCCCATTTCGATCAGCGCGATGTCGGGCAGGCCGTAGCGCGCGCGCATCGCGTCCTCGCTCTGATTGCCGGTGCACGCGGCGATATGCCGGTATCCGTTCGCCCGCGCGACATCGATGCCCTGATGAATCGACGCGATGTACGCCGAGCACGAAAACGGTCTGACGATGCCCGTCGTGCCGAGTATCGACAAACCGCCGACGATCCCCAGGCGCGGATTCATCGTCTTTTGCGCGAGCGCTTCGCCGTTCTCCACGCCGATGCTCACGTCGAAGCCGCCGCGATAGCCGACGGTCGCGGCGAGCGCGTCGAGATGTTCGGTCATCATGCGGCGCGGCACCGGATTGATCGCCGGTTCGCCGACCGCGAGCGCGAGGCCCGCGCGGGTCACCGTCCCGACGCCCGGCCCCGCGTGAAAACGCACGCCGGGTTCGTCCGACAAACGCACGCGCGCGAACACGAGCGCGCCGTGCGTAACGTCGGGATCGTCGCCCGCATCCTTGATCACGCCGGCTTCGGCCGCGGCGCTTGCGTCGCTTTCCTCGAATATGCGGCGGCAGAAAGAAAGCGTCATCGTCACGTTTCGGCCCTTCGGCAATGCGATCTCCGCGCGCTCGTCCGTCTCGCCGAGCAGCAACAGGCGCGCGGCCGCGAGACTCGTCGCGGTCGCGCAGCTTCCGGTCGTGTAGCCGCTTCTGAGCGGCGCGGCCTGTTCCGGCGTTTCTTCACGCATGGCGCGTCACGGTTTGCTCGCGTGCAGGAGCGTGATCGGCAGCGCCGGGCGCCAGGTATCGAAGCTGCCGAGCGGCTCCGCCTGCGCGACGCCGATGCGCGTCAGCTCGCCGCCGTGCCGCGCGCGCCATTCGACGAGCGCCGCTTCGCTTTGCAGCGTCACCGCATTGGCGACGAGCCGTCCGCCCTGACGCAGGCGTCCCCAGCACGCATCGAGCACGCCGGGCGCGGTCAATCCCCCGCCGATGAACACGGCGTCGGGCGCGGGCAGCCCGTCGAGCGCGGCCGGCGCCTCGCCCCTGACGAGCTGCAATGCGGGCACGCCGAGCGCATCGCGGTTGTATTCGATGAGACGCTGACGGCTTTCGTTCGCTTCGATCGCGATCGCGCGACACGCGCCGTGCGCGCGCATCCATTCGATGCCGATCGAGCCGCAGCCCGCGCCGACGTCCCACAGCAACTCGCCCGGCTGCGGCGCGAGACGCGCGAGCGTCACGGCGCGCACGTCGCGCTTCGTGAGCTGGCCGTCGTGACGATAGGCGTCGTCGGCGAGACCGGGCGTGAGCGGCGGCCCGGCGTGGCCGGCGTGCGTCCGGCATTCGATCGCGACGAGATTGAGCGCGGCGACGACGGGCTCGCGCCAGTCGTCGGCCCGCTCGTCGATGCGGCGCTCGTTGCTTCCGCCGAGGTGCTCGAAGACGGTCATGCGGCTCGCACCGAAGCCATGCGCGGTCAGGAGCGTGGCGACGGCGGCGGGCGACGCGCCATCGGCGCTCAGCACCAGCAGGCGCACGCCACGATGCAGGCTCGCGAGCAACGACGCGGCCGGCCGTCCGACGAGCGACACGCACACCGCGTCCTGCAGCGCCCAGCGCAAGCGCGCCGCCGCGAGCGACAGCGAAGACGGCGCGGGAATGACGCGCATTTCGCCTTGGGCGACTTCGCCCGCGAGGGTCGCGCCGACGCCGAAGCACATCGGATCGCCGCTCGCGAGCACGCAAATGCGGGTCTTGCCGTCGCCGCGCTCGGCGAGCACGGCATCGATAGAAAAGGGCTTCGGCCACGCGACGCGGCGCGCGGCGATGCGCGCCGGCAGCAGCGCGAGATGACGTTCGCCGCCGTGAATCGACTGGGCCTCGAGCAGCGCGCGGCGCGCGACGCGGGAAAGGCCATGCCAGCCGTCTTCGCCGATTCCCACCACGGTCAGCCAGTTCGACATGCGCGGCCTCCTTGTTGCGATTCCGATCGCATGCCCGGATGCTCGCCGGAAGCGCTCGGAGGGTCGATAAAAGCGGGCATAATACAGGTCCGTCGGCGCCCGGGGTTGCGACACCCAGGGCTTAAAAGGGAACACAGCGAAACTGTGGCTGCCCCCGCAATTGTACGCAGCGAGTCCGCGCTCCACTGCCACTGGTTTTTACCGGGAAGGCCGGCGCGAATGTCGACCTGCCAGCCAAGAGACCTGCCGACTCACCGCATTCGCGCGACGCCGACCGGGCGGGGTGTACCGGTTCGCTCATCATGCGCGAAGCCCAACGGGTCACGCTTTTGAATTCTTTCGACCGCTCAACGCTCACCGCCGCGCCGCGCGCCTGCGCATGTCCGGGCCTGATGCGCATCGTGCCCGCGCGCGACGGCGGGCTCGCGCGCCTGCGGCTCGCGGGCGGCGTGCTGAGCGCGCACGCGGCGCGGGCCGTTGCGCGCGCGGCGCGTGTCTGCGGCTCGGGCGTCATCGAAGTGACCAATCGCGCGAATCTGCAACTGCGCGGCATTCGCGACGACGCGCACGCGGCGCTCGTCGACATCGCGCTCGACGCGGGCCTCGGCCCGTCGGCGGCGGGCGGCGACGACATCCGCAACGTGATGCTGAGCCCGCTCGCCAGCGACGGCACGCGCGCGCTCGCCGCCGGTGTCATCGATGCGATGCAGGCCGATGCATCGCTGCACGCGCTGTCGCCCAAATTCGCGCTCCAGCTCGACGCCGGCGAGCGCCTCGCGATGCTCGACCATCCGCACGATCTATGGCTTTCCGCCCTCGACGACGGCGCGCGTTTCGTATTCGGTTTTGCCGGGACGATGCGACAGCATCCGCTCGGCGCGGTTGCCCGAAGCGATCTGGCGATGTTCGTCGTGGACGTGCTGCGCAGGTTTCTCGCGCTCGCCGCGCCCGACGAACCGCGCATGCGCGATCTGCTGGCGCGGATCGGCACTGCGCGTTTCGCCGAAGCCTTGCGTTTCGATGCGAACGCCGATGCATGGCATCGCGAACCCGCCGATGGATGGCTGCGCCTCGGTGCGCATGCAGAGCCGCAGCGCGCGACGTGGTACGCCGGCGCGCAAACGCCCCTCGGACGCCTCGACGCGACGCTTCTCGAAGCCCTCGCCGATCTCGCCGACACCCACGCCGAAGGCCGCCTGACGATGACGCCGTGGCAAAGCGTGCTGATATCCGGCATCGCGGCGCATGAAACACAGGTCGTGCTGCAGCGCCTGCGCGCGCTCGGCCTCGCCACCGACGCACGCGATCCGCTCGCGCGCGTCATCGCATGCGCGGGCTCCGAAGGCTGCGCGAAAAGCCGCGCCGATACCAAAGCCGATGCGCATCGGCTCGCCGCGCTCCTGCCCGCGCGTGAATCGCGCGACGAGGCACAGGTGCATGTGAGCGGCTGCGAGCGCTCGTGCGCGGCGGCGCATCCGGTTCCGGTGACGCTCTATGCAGTCGCGCCGGGCCGATACGACTTCCA
This sequence comes from Caballeronia sp. J97, assembly GCF_905220305.1. Classification (NCBI taxonomy): domain Bacteria; kingdom Pseudomonadati; phylum Pseudomonadota; class Betaproteobacteria; order Burkholderiales; family Burkholderiaceae; genus Caballeronia; species Caballeronia sp. J97. Next base: position 300,017 of record NZ_CAJMZL010000003.1, read on the forward strand.
TCGCGACGCACGAGCCGTCGCGCGCAACCTGACCATCGAAGAGGCGGCCGAACGGATCGCCCGGAACCATGCCGAAACCTGACTACATCCGCGACGGCGCGGAGATCTATCGCCAGTCTTTTGCGACGATCCGCGCCGAAGCCGACCTCGCCGCCGTTCCCGCCGATCTGGAAAAGCTCGCTGTGCGCCTGATCCATGCGTGCGGCATGGTCGATATCGTGAGCGATCTGCGCTTTTCCGGCGGCGCGGGCAGCGCCGGACGAGCCGCGCTCTTGGCGGGCGCGCCGATCCTGTGCGATGCCCGCATGGTCGCCGAAGGCATCACGCGCGCGCGGCTGCCCGCCGATAACCGCGTGATCTGCACGCTGGGCGATCCCTCGATTTCCGAGCGCGCCCGCGCGATGGGCAACACGCGCTCGGCCGCCGCGCTCGAGCTCTGGCGGCCGCATCTCGAAGGCGCGATCGTTGCGATCGGCAATGCGCCGACCGCGCTCTTTCATTTGCTCGACATGCTCGATGCCGGCGCGCCGAAGCCCGCGCTCATCCTCGGCTTTCCCGTCGGATTCATCGGCGCGGCGGAATCGAAGGCGATGCTCGCCGCCGACAGCCGTGGCGTACCCTTCGTCGCCCTGCTCGGCCGGCGCGGCGGCAGCGCGATGGCCGCGGCAGCCGTGAACGCACTTGCTTCGGAGACCGAATGATGCGCGGACGTCTGTATGGACTGGGCGTCGGTCCGGGCGACCCGGAGCTGATCACCGTGAAGGCGCTGCGCCTCCTGAAAGCCGCGCCGGTGGTCGCGTATTTCGTCGCGAAGGGCAAGAAGGGCAATGCGTTCGGCATCGTCGAATCGCATCTCGACGATACGCAGACGCGCTTGCCGCTCGTCTACCCGGTGACGACCGAGGCGCTCGAACCGCCGCTCTGCTACGAGACCATCATCAGCGCGTTCTACGATGAAGCCGCGCTCACGATCTCGGGCCATCTCGAAGCCGGGCGCGATGTCGCGGTGATCTGCGAAGGCGATCCGTTCTTCTACGGCTCATACATGTATTTGCACGATCGTCTCGCCGCACGCTTCGACGCGCATGTGGTCCCGGGCGTGTGCTCGATGCTCGGCGGCGTCGCGGTGCTGGGCGTGCCGCTCGTGTATCGCAACCAGAGTCTGTCGGTGCTGTCGGGCGTGTTGCCGGAAGACGATCTGAAGCGTCGTCTCGAAGCGGCGGATGCGGCCGTCATCATGAAGCTCGGGCGCAACTTCGAAAAAGTGCGGCGCGTGCTCGGCGAACTCGGGCTCGATGAACGCGCGCTGTATGTCGAGCGCGCGACGATGGCCAATCAACGCATCGTTCCGCTCGATGAAGTCGATCCGATGGCATCGCCGTATTTTTCGCTGCTCGTCGTGCCGGGGAAGAAATGGCGCGCATGAGTGCTTCCATGCCGATGGCGATCGTCATAGTCGGCGCGGGCGCGCTCGATACCGCGCGGCGCATTCAGGCGAATTTTCCGGAATCGCGCATCCATGGCTTGGCCAGTCGCGTGAACGCCGACCTCGCCTATGAGGACTTCGGTGCGCATGTGCGCGCGTTGTATGCATCGGATGTGCCGATCGTTGCGCTGTGTTCCGCTGGCATCGTGATTCGCGCGCTCGCATCGTGTCTCGCCGACAAGCGCAGCGAGCCGCCCGTGCTCGCCGTCGCACCGGACGGCAGCGCGGTCGTGCCGCTCGTCGGCGGCATGAGCGGCGTGAACGTGCTGGCGCGCGAGATCGGCGCTGCCTTGCAGGTGGCGCCCGCCATCACGACGAGCGGCGAGTTGCGCTTCGGCCAATGTCTGCTTGCGCCGCCCGAAGGCTATGCGCTCGCCGATATCGAGCAAGGCAAGCGTTTCGTGTCCGACTTGCTCGCGGGAGAGACGACGCGCATCGAAGGCCGCGCGCCCTGGCTCGACGATGCCGCCCTGCCCCGCGCCGACGACGCGCGTCTCGCAGTGCGCATCACGCCGCTCGCCGTGCGCGATGAAGACAGTCTCGTGATTCATCCGCGTTGCGTGCTTGCGTGGATCGAAGACGATTCACGCGACGATGACATCGCTGAGCGCGTGCGTGCCGCGCTACGCGAACGCGGACTCGCGCCGCTCGCGCTTGCTGCGTTGACAGCGCCTGTGCGTTGCATGGCTTCGCGATCGCTCGAAGATGCCGCGCGCGCGCTGGATGTGCCGCTGCGCTTTTGCGACGCAGCACCGTTCGATGCCGGCGCGGCACATGACATCGCACTGCACGTGAGCGATGCGCCCATCGACGTGCCATCGGTCGGCCGTGCGCGCGGCACGCTGACCGTGATCGGGCTCGGTCCCGGCAGCGCGGAACTGATGACGCCCGCTGCACGCAGCGCGCTCGACGCTGCGCAAGACGTGCTCGGTTACGAAACCTATGTCCGCATGGCCGGACCGTTTCGCGACGATCAACGCGTGCACATCACCGACAATCGCGAAGAACTTCAGCGCGCACGTCACGCGTTCGAACGGGCGAGCGAGGGCGCTCGCGTGGTCGTGGTGTCGTCCGGCGATCCGGGCGTCTTCGCGATGGCAGCCGCCGTGCTCGAAGCCCTCGACGAAGGACGCACGACGCATCCCGAATGGGATGCGGTGAAGCTTTCGGTCGTGCCGGGCGTGTCGGCGTCTCTCGCGACGTCTGCACGCGCGGGCGCGCCACTGGGTCACGATTTCTGCGTGCTGTCGCTGTCGGATAACCTGAAGCCGTGGAGCATGATCGAGAAGCGCATCGCGCATGCGGGCGAGGCGGATCTCGTGATGGCGTTCTATAACCCGCTGTCGAAGGCGCGGCCGTGGCAGTTCGATCGTGCGATCGAGATCGTGAAGCGGTATCGCGATTCGGCAACGCCCGTCGTGCTCGGAAGAGACATCGGACGTCCGGCTGAGGCATTGCGCATCGTCAAGCTCGGCGAGTTGAAAAGCGAGCTCGTCGATATGCGAACGATGGTGATCGTCGGATCGTCGACGACGCGTGTCGTGGGCGATTGGGTCTATACGCCGCGATGGTATGAGTAGACGTCAGCAGTGAGATATTGCGCATTCCACTCGCGCGCAAGCATTTCACCCCGCCCGACCCGAATCGAACCCTCTTCGAAATCCACGACGACAACCTCATCCGCCGCTGCGGGCGCCTGGGGTTTCTCATTCGTTCGCCCATCGGTCAGCACCCACAACCAGCGGCGTTGCAGCGGTCTGCGCCTTGCCGCTCTTTCGAGCACCGTAGCCGCGCTCGCCAATCCGAGCGCGAGCGGCGTGCCGCCACCGCCGCCGATCGGCGCGACCCAGCGCTCATTGAACCAGTGCGCCGCCCCCGGCTGACGACGCACCTGCGCCCGCCCGCCGCCGAAGCACACGAGCGCGATCTCCGCCCGTTCGCGATACGCCCGATCGAACAACGCGACGAGCATGCCTTTCGCGCGCGCAAGACGCTCGCCCGCGAGCATCGAACCGGAACAATCGAGGAGAAAGCAATGCAGTGCCGCACCGTCGCCCCGCGTGCGGCGATATCGTAAATGGTGCGCGTCGAGGCGCGCGGAACGTTTGGCGCGCAACGTCGCCATCCAGTCGATCGACGTGCTCGCTTCGCCATCACGTACCGCAAATCGGCCCTTGGAAAACGCTTCATTCCATCGAAGACGATGCCCTGCGCCGAAGGCATCCGCGTCGCGCCTTCGATGGTTCAGGCTTTTTTTGCGGCGAGCGGCCTCACTTGCTTGACTTTCGCGGTTCCGGTCGGCTCGGGCGGCATGGCGCCCCAATCCGCGTCCCCCGAGCCCGCGTCGCGCGATGTCGATTCACGCCCGGCCGCTTCACGCGAAGGCGATTCGGTCTCGCGCCGACGATGCTTCAACACCGCATCGGCGACCCGCTCGACATGCGTCACGGCCACGCTCGATGCGCTTTCCAGCGCGGCCAGCGCCCGCGCCGCGCGCAGCATCACGATGTCCGCGCGCAAGCCGTCCACATGCGCATCGATGCAAAGCTCGCTCACGCGCGCGTGAACCGCATCGTCGAAATCGAATGACGCAAGCGCCGCGCGCGCCGCGTGAATACGCGCGTCGAGCGAAGCCTGTTCCTGTCGATGCCGCGCGCGAAATGCATCGGGATCGGCATCGAATGCGAGACGCGACTTGACGATGCGCTGCCGCACAGCCGCATCGAAGCAATTGCGCATCTCCACAGCCAGGCCGAAACGATCGAGCAGTTGCGGACGCAACTCGCCTTCTTCCGGATTCATCGTGCCGATCAACACGAATCGCGCATCATGGCGATGCGAAATGCCATCGCGCTCGATAATGTTCACGCCGCTCGCCGCGACATCGAGCAACTGATCGACGAGCGGATTCGGCAGCAGATTCACTTCATCGACATACAACACGCCGAGATGCGCCTTCGCGAGCAGGCCCGGCGAAAACGTCACGCCGCCGTCGCGCAATGCGCTTTGAATGTCGAGCGTGCCGATCAATTGCTCCTCGCTCGCGCCGAGCGGCAAGGTCACGAGCGTCCCTTCCGGCAGCAGTTCCGCGAGCGCGCGCGCCGCGGTGGACTTCGCCGTGCCGCGCGGCCCGCTCACGAGCACGCCACCGATCGAAGGATCGACGGCCGCGAGCAAAAGCGCTTGCTGCAAGGGCTCTTGCGCGACGAGCGCCGAAAAAGGAAACACCGGAGATGTGATGGATTCGTTCAAGACTGTCGGCCTTCGATACGCTGTTCGACATCGAGCAGATGCCGTTGGACCTGCTCGCGATAGCCAGCGGGTTGCTGCCAGAGACCGCGCTGCATCGCTTCGAGCAGGCGCTCGCAGATCGATTGCAGCGCGTGCGGGTTATGTTGCGTGATGAACTCGCGCGTGTCGGCGTCGTTCACATAGGCATCGGTGACGAGCGCGTATTGATGATCCGACACGACGCGCGCGGTGGCGTCGTAGCCGAACAGGTAATCGACGGTTGCGGCCAGTTCGGACGCGCCCTTGTAGCCGTGCCGCTTCACGCCATCGATCCATTTCGGATTGACGACGCGTGAGCGCACCACACGCGCAATCTCTTCGTTCAGCGTGCGCACGCGCGGGGCCGCCGGATTGCTATGGTCCGCGTTATACGCGTGCGGCTGCACGCCCGACAGATAACGCACGGCCGCCACCATGCCGCCCTGAAACTGGTGATAGTCGTTCGAATCGAGCAGATCGTGTTCGCGATTGTCCTGATTCTGCAGCACGACATCGAGCGTCGACAGCCGCGTGCCGAAGCTCGCGCGCGCTTCGACGCCATCGCCCGTTTGCGAATACGCATAGCCACCCGTGCTCTGATACGCGGCGGACAGATCCGCGTCGGTCTGCCATTGCCTCGCGTCGATCAGTTCCTGCAATCCCGCGCCGTATGCGCCCGGCTTCGTGCCGAACACGCGCCAGCCCGCGCGGCGCCGCGCTTCCTTGGCTTCGATGCCGCGCGCGATCAGCTCGTCGCGTTCACGCAGAATGCGCGCGCGAATCGGGTTGACGTCGGCGGGCTCGTCGTCGAGTTCCGCGACGGCCTGCACCGCCGCATCGAAAAGATGGATGAGGTTCGCGAAGGCGTCGCGGAAGAAGCCCGACACGCGCAAGGTCACATCGATGCGCGGCCGATTGAAGATGGCGATCGGCAGAATCTCGAAGTCGGTCACGCGATGACTGCCCGCCGCCCACTTCGGCCGCACGCCGATCAGCGCGAATGCCTGCGCGATATCGTCGCCGCCGGTGCGCATGGTCGCCGTGCCCCACACCGACAAGCCGATCGCGCGCGGGAAATCACCGTGATCCTGCACATGACGCTCGACCAGCGCATTCGCCGACTTCACACCGAGGGACCATGCGGCCTGCGTCGGCAACGCGCGCGTATCGACGGAATAGAAGTTGCGGCCCGTGGGCAAGACGTCGGGCCTGCCGCGCGACGGCGAACCGCTCGGCCCCGGCGGCACGAAACGTCCTTCGAGGCCGCGCTTCAGTTGCATGAGCTCTTGCGGACCGCACGCATCGAGCCGCGCGAGCACGTCGCCGCGCAGACGGTCGAGCACGAGCGCCGCATGCGGGCCGGGCGGGGCGGCATCATCGTTCGACAACAGTTGCAGCGCCAACGATTCGAGGCGTTCACGCGTATCGCCCTGATGACGCCACGGCGCGTCGATGACGTCGATGAGCGCGGGCGGACGCGGTCCGTTCCACGGCGCGGCCCAGTCGGCGTCGAGCGGATCGAAGGCATCGGGCAGTTGCAGATCGCGTGCGAGCGCCGTGATGAGGCTCGCGTTCGCGCCCTGCCCGTCGCCGACCGGAAAGCGGCCCAGCGCGAGCAGCGTGTCGCGGCGCTGCGTGCCCCCTGGCGAGACGCCGAATACATGCAGGCCGTCGCGAATCTGCGCTTCCTTCAGTTCGCAGAGATAGGCATCGGCGCGCGTGAGCAGAACATCTTCGCCTGCGGCATCGCGAGGCGCATCGAGTCCGAGCTCCTCATGCAGCCTGTTCTCGACGATATTCGCGAGAATCGACTTGCGCAGGAGCTTGGCGCGGCGCGCATCGACCATCAGCGCTTCGTAGTATTCGTCGACCTGACGCTCTAGATCCTGCAACGGACCATAGTTATCGGCGCGCGTGAGCGGCGGCATCAGATGATCGATGATCACCGCCTGCGCGCGACGTTTCGCCTGGCTCCCCTCGCCCGGATCGTTCACGATGAACGGATACAGATGCGGCATCGGTCCGAGAATCGCATCGGGCCAGCACGACGCGGACAGCGCGACGCTCTTGCCCGGCAGCCATTCGAGATTGCCGTGCTTGCCGACATGCACGAGCGCATCGATCTGAAAGCGCTCGCGCAGCCAGAAGTAGAACGCGAGATAGGCATGCGGCGGAACGAGCTCGGCATCGTGATAGCTCGCATAATCGTTGCGCTCGCGCGAACGAGAAGGCTGAATGCCGATGAAGATTTCGCCGCAACGATAGCCCGCGATCATGAAGCGGCCGCGTCTGACAGTGGGATCGTTTTCCGGCGCGCCCCAGGTCTTTTCCAGTGCGGCGCGCGCATCGGCGGGCAGCATGCGATACGCATCGAGATATTCTTCGAGCGAAAGACTCTGCAGCGCAGGGCGCAAATCGCGCACGACGGGATCGTTGGTCACGCCTTGCGTCAGCGCGGCGATGAGCGCTTCGCCATGCTGCGGAATGTCGCCGACCCGATAACCCTCGCGCGCCAGCATCGACAGAATGCCGATCGCCGATGCGGGCGTATCGAGTCCCACGCCGTTGCCGATGCGCCCTTCGCTCGCCGGATAATTCGCGAGCACGAGCGCGATGCGCTTCTTCGCGTTGGGCGTATGACGCAGCTTGCACCAGCGACGGCTCAGTTCCGCGACGAAACGCACGCGCTCCGTATCGGCCTGATAGCGCACGACATCCACTTGCGTTTGCTTGCAGTGATACGCGAGCCCCTTGAAGCTCACCGCGCGCGTAATGATGCGGCCATCGACTTCGGGCAGCGCGACATGCATCGCGACATCGCGCGAGTTCAGGCCGTGATTGTCCTTTTGCCAGTCGTCGCGGTTGCCGCCGCTCAGGATGACCTGCAGCACGGGCGCATCGCCCGCGACTTCGAATGCTTCGTCATCACCGATCACGCTCGCCGCGAACGCCGTCGTGTTCAACACGAGCGATGCGCGATGCTCCGCGCACAAGCGTTCGACCACTTCGCGGCTCACGCTTTCCTTCAGCGACGAGATTGCGATCGGCAGCGGATTCATGCCTTCCTGTTCGAGCGCCTCGATGAGCGCATCGAATACCGCCGTATTGCCCGATTGCAAATGCGCGCGATAGAACAGAATGGCGGCGACGGGCGCGCCTTCGGTCCAGCGCGCCTGCCAGTCTTCGATGGCCGCGATATCGCGCTCGGGATGATAGATCGCGACTGCGGGCAGCGGGCTCGGCGGCTGCGGCTCGCGGCCGAATCCGAACGCGCGATGCGCGATCGTGCGCAGGAATTCCTCCGCGTTGCGCGCGCCGCCTTCGCGCAGATAGCGCGACAGTTCCCGGCAAAAGTCCGCATCCGCCGTGCTTTTGCCGATGAGATTCGGGTCTTCGGCGAGATCGCCCGAGAACATCGCGAGCATCTGCTTGCGCTCTTTCGCGAGCGCGACGAGCCGCTCGATGCCGTAAGGCCAATACGATTCGCCGCCGAGATGATCGACGATCACGACCTGCGCGTGACGCAGTACGTCGTCGATATAGAAATCGACCGAGGCAGGCTGACGCAGGAACGATTGATTCGCGAGCCGCACGTCCGGAAAGCCCGCTTCGAGACGCGGAAAAACGCTCGCGAGCAAGGCGAGCGTCGTGTCGGCGGAACTGAGCACGACGATCGGCGCGCGCGTCTGCTCGATGCGCATGACGCCCTGCGTGTCGTCGACGAAACCTCCCGGCGTCGTGCGGAGCAGATGCATCGGCGTTATGCCTGCACGGGCGCGCCGGCGAGCGCGGCGTCGAACGCGCGCTGCAGCGTGTCGCGTTCGAGGTCTTCGCCGATCAGCACGAAGCGGCTTTGCGCCTGCGATTCATCGGCCTGCCAGCGGCGATCGAAGTAACTGTCGAAACGTCGTCCGACGCCCTGCACGACAAGCCGCATCGCCGCGCCCGGCAACGCCGCGAAACCCTTCACGCGATAGATCGTGTGATGCTCGACGAGCGCATGCAATGCCGCCAGCGCCTGCTCGCGCGATTCGACCTTGCCATGCACGACGACCGAATCGAATGCGTCATGATGATGATCGGCATGGCCTTCGTCGTCGGCCGAGCCGTGATGATCCTGGCGCAAATGAATCGTCTCCTCCGATGCGGATTCGAGCCCGAGCAGCGTATGCACATCGAGCTTGCCCATGTGCGCGGGCACGATCTTCACTTCGGGCGGAATCTCCGGACGCACGAGCGCTTCGACCTTTTGCAGCGCGGCATCGTCCATGAGATCGGTCTTGTTGACGATGACGAGATCCGCCGACGAAAGCTGATCCTCGAACAACTCATGCAGCGGCGATTCGTGATCGAGATTCGGATCGGCCTTGCGTTGCGCATCGACCGCGACGGGATTCGCCGCGAACTGGCCGCTCGCGGCAGCGGGACCATCGACCACGGTGACGACTGCGTCGACCGTGAAGGCGTTCTTGATCGACGGCCAGTTGAACGCCTGCACGAGCGGCTTCGGCAACGCGAGGCCCGATGTTTCGATCAGCACGTGATCGATACGCTCGCGCCGCTCGACGAGCTGCTCCATCACCGGATAGAACTCTTCCTGCACCGTGCAGCACAGACACCCGTTCGCGAGTTCGTAGAGGTTGCGATCGCTCGAGCCGGCTTCATCGTCGCAACCGATGCCGCAGCCCTTCAGGATTTCGCCGTCGATGCCGAGCTCGCCGAACTCGTTGACGATCACCGCAACGCGCAGGCCTCGCGCATTGGACAGGATATGCCGCATCAATGTGGTCTTGCCGCTGCCGAGAAAGCCGGTCACGACCGTGACGGGAATCTTGCGGGTTTGCATCGTAGCTCCGTGGCGTCAGGTGCGTGCGATTCATGTCGCGCGATGCTTCGCAACGCGGCGGGACGAAAAAGGAAACGCACGCTTCGATGGATCATGGGCCGCATCGCATCCCCGCGACGGCGATCCCCTCTGAAAGTCTGGCCGGTATCCGGGCTGACGACGACGCCGCTTCGCCTTCCCGCGCGCCGTAACGCGCAGTGGCCTCGAAGCCGGCTTCCCGAACATGCGATGAAACACGTCGCGTGCGGGGAATCGCTTACCGTTGCGGGGGCAGCGCAGGTTGACGTCCGTTCGACACATGGAACCGAACGCGCCCTGCTTCCCGTTTAACTGCGCGCGAGAGAATCCGCGCGCGAGCACCAAAACTGCGTGAAAGTCTAGGCCCGGCGGGCGCGAGCGTCAAGAAAGGACGCGCTCGCGCGAGGCTTCTCGTTCATGCGCCGTGGTAAGGTTAGCGCGCCCGAATCGCCCGCAGATCGCCATGGAATCCGTCATCGCTCGCATGAATTCACCCGCTGTCGCGCGCCTCGCTGTGGGCATCGGCTGCCGGCGGGGCACGAGCGCCGATGCGATCGAACACGCGGTGCGCGGCGCACTGGGCACGCACGGCATCGGCGATATCGCGATCGTCGCGAGCATCGACGCGAAACGGGACGAAGCGGGATTGTCCGCGTTCTGCGAGCGTCATCATCTGACGCTGCGTTTCTTCAGCGCCGACGAAATCGCGCGAGCGCCGCGCACCGCGATATCGCATCATGCGATGAAGCATATGAACGTCGACGGCGTATGCGAGCCTTGCGCGCTGCTGGCCGGCAACGCGCACACGCTCATCGTGCCAAGGACGGTCGATTGTGGCGTAACCGTCGCGATCGCAATGGCGCATGGGCCCTGCGCGAACGGAACTTGAGTGCGGGCGTGGCCGTCGTGCGCGGATTGGGCGTATCGGCGGGCGGCTTCGCGACAACCGGTTTGAACTTGTCGCGGCAAAGCCAGACGAGCACGCAGAGCGCGACGAGTTCCAGATAAAGGTACAAGGCGTCCATTTCCTGCTCCTGAATTCGGTGATGGCGTGATTGCATGATGCACACCGTCTGTTAGCGCAGAATTAACCCGCCAAAACGCCCTGTTGCAGCCGCTACGAAACCGCCGCCTGTTGTACGATACGGCCGTCTTTCTGTGGAGATCCCGTGAAAACCGATACCGAATCGCATCTGCGCATGACCCAGCGCCGCAAGGAAGGCCACGAGAAAAAGCAGGCTGCCGCCGATCACGAGAAGGGCCTTCTGATCGTGAACACCGGCAACGGCAAGGGCAAGACCACGGCCGCATTCGGCATGGCCGTGCGCGTGCTCGGACACGGCATGAAGCTCGGCGTCGTGCAGTTCATCAAGGGCGCGCTGCATACGTCGGAACGCGATTTCCTCGGCGCGATCGCCCATTGCGATTTCGTCACGATGGGCGATGGCTATACGTGGAACACGCAGAACCGCGAAGCCGACATGGCCACCGCGCGCAAGGGCTGGAACGAAGCGCGGCGCATGATCGAAAGCGGCGAGTATCAGATGGTCGTGCTCGATGAACTCAACACCGTGCTCAAGTACGAATATCTGGCGCTCGATGAAGTGCTCGACGTGCTGAAGGCGCGGCCCGCGATGCTGCATGTCGTCGTGACGGGACGCCACGCACCGGACGCGTTGATCGAGCTCGCCGACCTCGTCACCGAGATGCGGCTCGTCAAGCATCCCTATCGCGAGCAGGGCGTGAAAGCGCAACGCGGCGTCGAGTTCTGAGCGCGATGCCCGACTGCCCCGCTCTTTTCATCGGCGCAAGCGCGTCGCATCAAGGCAAGACCACGGTGACGGCCGCGCTCGCGCGCCATCACACACGCCGTGGCCTGAACGTGCGCGTCTTCAAGACCGGCCCGGATTTTCTCGATCCGATGATTCTCGAACGCGCATGCGGCGCGCCCGTCTATTCGCTGCATCTGTCGATGGTCGGGCTCGAAGCGTGCCGCGCCTTGCTCGCGCAGGCCGCGCGCGAAGCCGATCTGATCCTCATCGAAGGCGTGATGGGTCTTTTCGACGGCACGCCCAGCAGCGCCGATCTCGCCGCCGCATTCAACGTGCCCGTGCTCGCGGTGATCGGCGCGCACGGCATGGCGCAGACGTTCGGCGCCATTGCATTCGGCCTCGCGCGTTATCGCGCCGATGTGCCCTTTCACGGCGTGCTCGCGAATCGCGTGGCATCGCCGCGTCACGCTCAAATGTTGTCGGAGACCATTCCCGACGGGCTGCGCTATTGCGGCCATCTGTCGAATGCGGACGATATCGCCTTGCCCGAGCGCCATCTCGGCCTCACGCAGCCCGATGAAGTCGCGGGCCTCGACGCACGGCTCGACCGCGCCGCCGATGCGATCGCGCAAACCACGCTCGCCGACCTGCCGCCGCCCGTTCATTTCGACGATACGACGCTGGCCGCGCCGCCGCGCCTGCTCGACGGCATGCATATCGCCATCGCGCGCGACGCCGCGTTCTCGTTCGTCTATCCGGCGAATCTCGATCTGCTCGTCGCGATGGGCGCGCGCATCAGCACGTTCTCGCCGCTCGCCGGCGACCCCGCGCCCCGCGATGCCGACGCGCTCTATCTTCCCGGCGGCTACCCCGAACTCCATGCCGCGGCGCTCGCGGCGAATACGCAGACGCGCGCGTCGATCGAGGCGCACGTCGCGCGAGCGAAGCCGGTGGTCGCGGAATGTGGAGGGATGCTGTATCTGCTGGATACGCTGACCGATATCGAAGGAACCCGGCACGCGATGCTCGGCATTCTTCCCGGCGACGCCGCGATGCAGCGCAAGTTGTCGCGTCTCGCGATGCAGCGCATCGAGACGATGCACGGCGCGATGACGGGCCACACCTTTCATTACTCGACGCTGCAAACGCCGATGCAAGCCGTGTTGCACGCGACACACGCGACGACGGGCACATCGGGCGAAGCGCTCTACCGACACGGCCCGGTGACGGCCACTTACATGCACGCTTACTGGCCGTCGAATCCGGCGGCCGCCGCCGCGCTCTTTCGCGGCGAATCACTATGACGACCACGCAAGACGACCTCGCCTCGACCATCGAACGCGCGAAAGCGCAGGAACCCATCGGCTCACCGTGCACGGATGTCTGCAAGCTCGATGCCGACACCGGCCTGTGCCTCGGCTGTTTCAGAAGCCGCGAGGAGATCAAGACCTTCCGATCGATGGACGATGCCGCGAAGCTCGATTTATTCGACGAATTGCTCGCGCGGCGCGCGGCGAAAGCGCAAACGAAAAGCCCGCGTGCCTGAGAGCACGCGGGCTTCGTCCGTGGCAGCGGAAACCGTTCAGGCCGCGGCCATTCTCTTCACCGTCGGCCGTTCCAGTTCACGCGCGGCGAGTACGCCGAACACGAGACCGAGCGTCGTCCACAGCAACGCCTGAATGCCGATGGCGGCGAGCCGGAAATTCCACAGCAGCGAAGCAGAGAACCCGGCCGGCACTTCGTCGATGCGCGGCAACGCGCCCTGCGCCGCCACGATCACCGCGATATAAGCGGCTGCCGCGACGAGCGTCGCGTTCCAGCCGTCATGGCGCGCCGCCATGTGCCGCTGCAAGCGCACGGCGACCACGGCGGCCACTAGGGAAATCGCCACCATGCCGAAGAACAGCGCGGTGCGCGGCCCGATGGTGTCGGGGTTGCCGACAGCCGGCGGATTCGGCGGGTACTTGAGGAACGGCACGATGGCGACGCTCACGAAGCCGAACAGCGCCAGCAACGCCGACGTGCCCCGCGCGCGCAACGCGCCGAGCCGGCCATAGGCGAATGCGAACACGAGCGAGAAGAGGCCGCCCAGCGCGGTGCCGAATACGGCGACGCCCGTCAGGAGGCCGAGGCCGGACTGCGTATCGCGGGAAACGAGTTCTTCGTCGCCGTGATCGTGCGAATGCGCCGCGCCCGCTGCATCGGCGTGTTCATCGCCGTGCTCATGCGCAGCATGTTCATGCTGTTGCTCGAACGCGATGGCCTGCGCCACCGACGGCTCGCCGAACGCGCGCGCGAAGCCGAAGCCGATCAAGCCCGCGACCAGCCCCGCGATCATGCCGCGTATCAGCAGAGTGCGAATCATGACGCGTCCTCAGTGGCACGGAAAGCCGAGCAGATGCCGGCCGTCGTGAACGAATTCGTGGACGTACGTGCCCGAAAAAATCGACGTCGCACCCTGCTCTGCGCCGACGAAATAAATGGCGATCAGCAGAAGAAGGCCGATGAAAACGGCCCACGGCAGCACTTCGCGCACCGGGATGGGCACGGGTGCGTCGAGCGACGGGGTTGCCGGAGCGGAAAAGACCGGCGCGTTGGAAGCAATCATGGTGGTTCTCCAGGGAAAAGCGAGTCCCGATTGACGAAGAGCATGCAGCGGGGTCTGACTCGCGGCGCCGCGCTTTCGCGTTGACGAACCGCATACAGTGGCGCGACCGTGCCGGGTTTGCACCGGCTTCCTCGCACTGCAAGCTTGCCATTCTATGATGATCCGCTGCAAAGTAAAACGATTCCGATTCGTCCCGCCACGCCCTTGGAACTCATTCTTCTGTGCCACGCCGCCACGCGCGCGATGAAAACCGGCTATTTCCCCACCGGCGACGAGCCCGCCGAGCGCAATGCGCGCCCGCAACTCGCCCCGTTTCGCGCGCGCGAAGATACGCGCGTGATCGCAAGCCCCGCGCGAGTGGCGCGTCAGACGGCCCAATGGATCGCCGATGCATTCGAAATCGTCCCCGCGTTCGACGACATCGACTATGGACGCTGGCGCGGGCACTCGATACGCGAGACGGGCGAGCGCGAGCCCTTGCATATCGCTGCATGGCTCGCGGATCCGCAAGCGCGCGAGCACGGCGGCGAGAGCGTCGCCATGCTCGCGGCGCGCGTCGCGCAGGGGCTTGCCTGCATCGAATCGAATGCGTGCGAGCGCTGCATCGTCGTCACGCATGCGATCGTCGTGAAAGCGGCGCTGGCGCAGGTCCTCGGCATGCCGCTCGAATCGGTCTATTCGATGAACGTCGCGCCGCTCTCGTCCACGGTGCTGAAGCGCGCGTCCCCCGCCGACGCATGGACCGCCGAATCGCCGCACGCGTCCGCCTGAACTTCGATCCTTGCAAGTCGCTCAAACAAGCAGCGCATCGCTTGCGCGGCGCGCGTTCGAACCCCTCATCAGGAGACTCAGATGGCGCATTACGTGGATGGATTCGTCGTACCCGTGCCAATCGACAAGATCGACGCCTACCGCGCCATGGCCGAAGCCGCGGGCAAGATCTGGCTGGAGCATGGCGCGCTGCAATTCGTGGAAACCATCGCCGACGACGTGAAACCCGGCAAGCTCACGTCGTTTCCGCAAAGCGTGCAGATGAAGGAAGGCGAGACGGTGGTGTTCTCGTATATCGTCTACGCATCGCGCGAACAGCGCGACAGCGTCAACGCGAAAGTGATGGAAGACCCGCGCCTCAAGACAATGATGGAATCGGGCGAGCCTCCGTTCGACCCTCAGCGCATGTTTTTCGGCGGCTTCACGACGATCGTCGAACTCGCGCGCAGCTGATAACTTCTACTTTTGACCGCTCACGGTGAAGGAAACGCATCGACATGTATATCGCCATGAACCGCTTCAAGATCGTGCCCGGCGCCGAAGCCGACTTCGAACGCCTCTGGACCAGCCGCGACACGCATCTGAAGGACGTGCCCGGCTTCGTCGAGTTTCACTTGCTCAAAGGCCCGGTGAAGGACGATCACGTTCTGTATTCGAGCCACACGATCTGGGCGAATCAGGCAGCGTTCGAAGACTGGACGCGCTCGGACGCGTTTCGCGCCGCGCATCGCAACGCCGGCGGCGAAACGCGCCAGCTCTATCTCGGTCACCCCGAATTCGAAGGCTTCGAAGTGATTCAGACCGTCAAATAAGGAAGAGCCGTGGCGCGCGCGAACGTTCGCGCGCTTTTCGCCTGACGCGCGCGTTTTACACTCGTGTGAAAAAACGCGCTTATCTACCGCGATCTTTTCAGACGGTTTTCAGGCCTTTGCACCGCGCGCCATACGCTGCAGCGTCGACGAATCGATCGCCGCCGCGCAGATGCGCACCGCTTCTTTCAACGTGCGTGGCCGGCCCGCTCCGAATTGCGATTCGAGCATGGCCACGGCGCGCATGCGTTCGTCATTGCCGAGCTTCTCGCCGGTGGCAAGCTCGAGCACCGAAATGAAATAAGCCGCGGGCGGTGTCGCGCTCGCGTGTGCAGGCGTGCGGCGGCCCCCGTCCGCCGTACCGCCCGCGCCTTCGCGTCCGTCGTCGCGCGCCGGAATCCACGGGTGCCATTTGCTGTCGTGTCGACTTTTCATGGGTCAGTTCGCTGGCTCTGTTGCTGTGGCGCACTTCGCGCCGTTCATCATGTGACGCTTATCGCGTCTCTGTCATTAAATAAGCAGTCAGCAAGTACCGTTCCAAGCGGGCCGTCCCGCGCGCGGCTTAGTGCGCCGCGCTGCTTTCCTCCGACAAAACGGTGCGTGCGACGCGGCACGCCGCGAGGTCCCACGCCGCGCACCCGACCGATTTGAACATCACGGGACGCGCGGCATCGACGGCCTTCGCCGGGTTCGCGAGCGCCGCGGACAGCGCACGCACCTCGTTCCAGTCGACGCCCGCAAGAATGAAATCGCCCGCTTCGTGGCGCGCGCCGGCGGGATCGTCGACATAAAGTGCGCTCGCGTGGACGGTCGCGGCGGCGATCTCGGCGGCGTCGGCGGTGAAAGCGCCCACGCCGATCACGAGACGTCCCGCGCGCGCGGGCATCGAATAGACGGGCGTCTTGCTCGTGGTCGCGGCGATGACGACATCGACCGACTCGGGAATCGTGGCGTCTTCCAGCGCGGCGAGCTTGTCCGAAGCCGATGCATGCGCCGCACAGAACGCGCGCGCGCGATCGGCGCGCGAACCCTGCACGCGAATGCGCGCATCGGGATAGACGGCGGCGAGCGCCTCGACGTGATAGGCCGCCTGCTTGCCCGTGCCGATCACGAGCACCTCGCGCGGCGACGCATCATGAAGCGCGCGGATCGCGAGCATCGACACCGCTGCCGTGCGCCGGCCGGTCACCGTCGGGCCGTCGAGCATGAATTGCGGCACGCCCGTCGCGGCATCGTAGGCGGTGACCTGGCCGTGGATCGTCGGCAAGCCGCGCGCGCCGTTGCCGGCGCACACGTTCACGAGCTTGTGCATCGCCAGGTCGGCGGCGCTCGCGGGCATCGACAGCATGACGCCGCCTTCGATCGGCACGACCATGCGCTCGGGACTCACGATGCGCCCCGCCGCATAGTCGAGCATCGTCGCGGCGAGCGTGTCCACGAGCCGGTCATAAGGCACGAGGCGCGCGGTTCGGGTTTCGTCGAAACTTTGGATCGTCGTGGTCATCGCGTTCGTTCGCCGTGGATAGGGAAGATGGAATCGGGGCCGGGCATGCCATCGGCATGCCATCGAAATGCCGGACATTCTAACGGTGCGCGACGCCGCGTCATAAAGCGCGGCGTCGCTCACTACAATGACCGAATGTGCCGGTGTCATATGACTGCCATCGAATGCCGTCATAATCGGCCGTCCCGCGCCGCGACCGATCATCACGATGGCGGCAGCCCAAGAACGCCACGGAGCCCTTTATGAACACGACGGAAAAGCAGCGCCGTTTCCATGCCGACATCATCGACAGCTACGACGAAGAGTTCGAGATGGAAGTGGACGATCGCTTCCTGGACGGCGAATCGACCTTTTCCGATGAAGACCGTCAGTTGCGCAAGACCTATTTCCGCGAGCTGTTTCGTCTGCAGGGCGAACTCGTGAAGCTGCAGGACTGGGTCGTGCACAAGGGGCATCGGCTCGTGGTGCTGTTCGAAGGACGCGATGCGGCGGGCAAAGGCGGCGCGATCAAGCGCATCACGCAACGGCTGAATCCGCGCGTGTGCCGCGTGGCCGCCCTTCCCGCACCGAACAACCGCGAACGTACACAGTGGTATTTTCAGCGTTACGTGTCGCACTTGCCCGCGGCCGGCGAGATCGTGCTATTCGACCGAAGCTGGTACAACCGCGCGGGCGTCGAGCGCGTGATGAACTTCTGCACCGACGAAGAGTATGAGGAATTCTTCCGCTCGGTCCCCGAGTTCGAGAAGATGCTGGTGCGTAGCGGCATCCAGATCGTGAAGTACTGGTTCTCGATCACCGACGACGAACAGGAAGTACGCTTCCAGGCGCGCATCGACGATCCGCTCAAGCAATGGAAGCTGAGCCCGATGGATCTCGAAAGCCGCCGCCGCTGGGAAGCGTACACGGCGGCCAAGGAAGTCATGCTTCAGCGCACGCACATTCCGGAAGCGCCGTGGTGGGTCGTGCATGCCGTCGACAAGAAACGTGCGCGCCTGAACTGCATCCACCACTTGCTGAGTCAGGTGCCGTATCACGAGGTCGAGCATGAGCCGATCGATCTGCCCGATCGCGTGTTCAATCCCGATTATCTGCGCCAGCCGGTTTCGGACGAGATGTACATTCCCGAAGTGTATTGAGTGTCGAACTCGCGGTTCGCGAGAGCGATCAGCAGCAGTTGTTGCAGCGCAAGTGCTTGACGGCACCGATGCCGCGCACACGCGAGAAAGCATGGCGCTGCGCGAACTGGTAGGCATGCTGCGAACCTCTCAGCACCATCACGAACATCACTTGCGCGAGATTGAAGTCGAGCGTGACCATCAGGCGCGTCAACAGCAGCAGTGGCAGGACCACCGCCGGCTGATACAGTTGTCTTGCGATCAAGTCTTTCATCATCGGCTCCCTATCCCATGTTTGGAATTCTATGGATTCGAGCCGTGCGGATAAACGCCCCGCAGGTGAAGACATATGTTCCATTTGGCGAACAATCGGCATCGCCGCCGGCGCGCCCGAATGAATTGGCCCTGCGCGATGCAGGGCCATCTTCACGTCACTTCTGCGCGAGACTCGGCTCGGGCACCGGCGTGGGCTTCGCATCGCCCCAGCCGCCGCCCAGCGCGCGAATCAGGTTCACCGTGGACACCGCCTGCGTGCCGCGCAACTGCACCGATGCACGCTGTGTCTGCAGCACCGTGCGCTCCGCATCGATCACGTCGAGGTAGTTCACCGCGCCTTCGGTGTACTGCGTGCGCGATAGCTGCGCGGCCCGCACCGACGCCTTGACCGCATCGTCCTGCGTCGCGGTCTGGTCTTCGAGGATGCGCAGATCCGACAGGTTGTCCTCCACCTCGCGGAACGCGACGAGCACCTGCTGACGATAGCTCGCGACATCCTCTTCGTACACCGCGCGCGCATTCGCGAGATTGCCCTTGCGGCGGCCGCCATCGAAGATCGGGATGTTCAGCGCCGTGCCCGCGAACGGTCCGAGCAGGAACGTGCGGCTCGACCACTTGAAGAGATCGCCGAGCGTCGCCGATTCGAAGCCGCCCGAGCCCGTCAGCGTGAGCGACGGGAAGAACGCCGCCTTCGCCACGCCGATGCGCGCATTGGCCGCCGCCATCGCGCGTTCCGCTGCCGCGACATCCGGCCGACGTTCGAGCAACGCAGAAGGCAGTCCCGGCGGCACGCGCACCGTCACCGGCTGCAACGGATTCGCGGCCATCGTGAATTCGGCGGGTGTCTTGCCGAGCAGCACCGCGAGACTATGCTCCGATGCCGCGCGCAGACGTTGCACCGTCATCGCGTCCGAGCGCGCGGTCGCGAGCTCGGACTTCGCGCGCGCCACATCGAGCTCGCTGATATCGCCTTCGGTGTAGCGGCGTTGCACGAGCTTCAGCGCTTCCTCGCGCAACTGCACGGTGCGCGTGAAGACATCGGATTCGGCATCGAGCTCGCGCAGATTGAAGTAGTTCTGCGCGACATCCGCCTGCAATGCCAACTGCACCGAACGGAACAGCGCCTCGCTTTGCTGCGTGTCAGCGTTCGCGGCCTGCACCGAGTTCGATACGCGGCCGAACAGATCGACCTCATACGACACGCTCGCCTGCGCGCGCCACAGGGTTTGCGCGGGCACGTTGCCGTCGGCGGGCAGGAACTGCGACGCCGGCGACAGCTTCTCGCGCGTCGGGCCGAAGCCCGCGTCGAGCGTCGGGAACAGACCCGCGCGCGCCGTCTGGTTGATCGCGCGCGCTTCCTTCACGCGCGCCGCCGCGGCCTTCAGATTCTGGTTCGCGGCCTGCGCCTGTTTTTCCAGATCGTTGAGCGACGCGTCGTCGAAGAGCGTCCACCATTCGCCGCGCATCATCTCTTCGGAGGGCTGCGCGGTTTTCCACGTACCCGTTTCCGATGCGTCGAGTGTCTTCTGCGGCGTTTCCTTGTATGCGGAAGGCGCGTTGACATCGGGCTTCTCGTAGGTCGGCGCGAGCGAACAACCCGCGACGAGCAGCAACGACGCCATCAGACTCGATAAAACATGCAGCTTATTCATCATTCACCTCACTGCGCTTCATACGAAGCACCGATACCGCGCATCTGCGGATGCGAGCCGTGCTTGTCCGTCACGTGCTCCGTGCGGGAGAGCTTGCGCAGGATCACGTAGAACACCGGCGTCAGCATCAGGCCGAAGAGCGTCACGCCCAGCATGCCGAAGAACACCGCGACGCCCATTGCATGACGCATTTCCGAGCCCGCGCCCGTCGACAACACGAGCGGCACTACACCCATGATGAACGCGATCGATGTCATCAGGATCGGGCGCAGACGCAGCCGGCTCGCTTCGATCGCGGCCTGCACGATCGAGCGTCCCTGCATTTCCAGCTCGCGCGCGAACTCGACGATCAGGATCGCGTTCTTCGCGGACAAGCCCACCAGCACCATCAGGCCGATCTGCGTGAAGATGTTGTTGTCGCCGTCGGTGAGCCACACGCCGACCAGCGCGGACAGAATGCTCATCGGCACGATCAGGATCACCGCGAGCGGCAGCGTCAGGCTTTCATACAGCGCCGCGAGCACGAGGAACACGAGCAGCACGCTGATCGGGAACACCCACAGCGCCGCATTGCCCGCGAGGATCTGCTGGTACGTGAGATCGGTCCATTCGAACTTGATCCCGCGCGGCAGCACTTCCGCCGCGATGCGTTCCGCCGCGGCCTGCGCCTGACCCGACGAGTAGCCCGGCGCCGGACCGCCGTTGATGTCGGCGGCGGTGTAGCCGTTGTAGCGCACCACCATTTCCGGACCGTACGTCGGCGTGACCTTCACCAGTGAAGACAGCGGCACCATGTCGCCGTTCGCGTTACGCGTCTTCAGCAAGCCGATGTCCTCCGGACTCGCGCGGAACGGCGCATCGGCCTGCACGCGCACCTGATACACGCGTCCGAAGCGGTTGAAGTCGTTCACGTAGAGCGAGCCGAGATAGACCTGCATCGTGTCGAACACGTCCGTCACCGACACGCCCAGTTGCTTCGCCTTCACGCGGTCCAGATCGACGTTCAACTGCGGCACGTTGATCTGATAGCTCGAGAACGTCGGTCCGAGCTCGGGCGTCTGCGATGCGCGCTTGATGAACGCCTGCGTCGCATCGGCAAGTGCCGCATAGCCGAGCGCGCCGCGGTCTTCGAGCTGCATCTTGAAGCCGCCGAGCGTGCCGAGGCCGAGCACCGGCGGCGGCGGGAACACGGCGATGAACGAGCCCTTGATGCCCGCGTACTTCTGATTCAGCGCGCCCGCGATCGCGTTCGCCGACAGCGCCTTGTCATGCACGCGCTCCTTGAAGGGCTTCAGCGTGACGAACACGATGCCCGCGCTCGACGAATTGGTGAAGCCGTTCACCGACAAGCCCGGAAACTCCACCGCGCTTTCCACGCCCGGCTGCTTCATCGCGATGTCCGTCATCTCGCGGATCACGCCTTCGGTGCGATCGAGCGATGCGCCGTTCGGCAACTGCGCGAAGCTGATGAGGTACTCCTTGTCCTGCGCGGGCACGAAGCCGCCCGGCACGACCTTGCCCATCAGCACCGCGCCGCCGAGCAGCACGGCATACACGACCATCATCAGCGCCTTGCGATTGATGACGCTCTTCACGCCCTTGCCATACGCATCCGAGCCGCGATGAAAAACCTTGTTGAAGCCGCGGAAGAAGCCGCCGAACACACGGTCCATGCCGCGCGTGAGCCAGTCCTTCGGCTCGTCGTGGCCTTTCAGGAGCAGCGCCGCGAGCGCCGGAGACAGCGTCAGCGAGTTGAACGCGGAGATCACCGTCGAGATGGCGATGGTCATCGCGAACTGCTTGTAGAACTGGCCCGTGAGACCCGACATGAACGCGAGCGGCACGAACACCGCGACCAGCGTCAGCGCAATCGCAATGATCGGCCCGCTCACTTCGCGCATCGCCTGATACGTGGCTTCTCTGGCCGACAAGCCGGCTTCGATGTTCCGCTCCACGTTCTCGACGACCACGATCGCATCGTCGACGACGATACCGATCGCGAGCACCATCCCGAACAACGACAACGCGTTGATCGAGAACCCGAATGCAAGCAGCAGCGAGAACGTTCCCACGATCGACACCGGCACCGCGAGCAACGGAATGATCGACGCGCGCCATGTCTGCAGGAACACGATCACGACGAGCACGACCAGCGCGATGGCTTCCGCGAGCGTGTGAATCACCGCCTCGATACTGGAGCGCACGAACTGCGTGGGGTCATAGACGATCTGGTATTCCAGGCCTGCGGGCATGTCCGCCTGCAGTTCCTTCATCGTCTTGCGGACTTCGTCGGAGATCTGCAGCGAGTTCGCGCCCGGCTGCTGGTTGATTGCGATTGCAACCGCCGACTTGTTGTCGAGCAGCGAGCGCAAGCCGTATTCCGACGCGGCAAGCTCCACGCGCGCCACATCGCTGAGATGCGTGACCGCGCCGTCGGGCGAAGTCTTCAGCACGATGTCGCGGAACTCCGACTCGTTCTGCAAGCGGCCGCGCGCATTCACGTTCAGTTGCAGCGGCACGTTCGGCAGCGTCGGCGATCCGCCGATCACGCCGGCCGCGACCTGCACGTTCTGCTCGCGGATCGCGTTGACGACATCCGTCGCCGTCATGCCGCGCTGCGCGACCTTTTGCGGGTCGAGCCACACGCGCATCGAGTAATCGCCCGAGCCCCACAACTGCACTTCGCCCACGCCCGCGATGCGTTCGAGCCGGTCCTTCACGTTGATCAGCGCATAGTTGCGCAGATACGTCATGTCATAGCGGCCGTTGGGCGAGTTCAGGTGGACGACCATCGTCAACGTGGGCGACGACTTGATCGTCGTCACGCCGAGACGCTGCACGTCCTGCGGCAGACGCGGCAACGCCTGGTTCACGCGGTTCTGCACGAGCTGCGTGTTCTTGTCCGGATCGGTGCCGAGCTTGAACGTGACCGTGGTCGTGAGGTTGCCGTCGCTATTGGCCTGCGACTGCATGTAGAGCATGTCCTCGACGCCGTTGATCTGCTCTTCGAGCGGCGAGGCCACGGTCTCCGCGATCACCTTCGGGTTCGCGCCGGGATACTGCGCATGCACGACGACCGAGGGCGGCACGACTTCCGGATACTCGGAGATCGGCAGCTTGAACATCGCGATGATGCCCGCCAGCAGCACGACCACCGACAGCACGCCCGCAAAGATCGGGCGATCGATGAAGAATTTGGATATGTTCATGACGAGTTCTGTCTGTTGCGGATCACGCGCATCACTGTGCGGATGCCGTCTTCACGGCGGGCGCATCGCCGCCGCTGTCCATCGCGACGTTGTTGGCCTTGATCACATCGTTGGGACGCACGCGCTGCAAGCCGTTCACGACGATGCGCTCGCCCGGCTGCAGGCCCTTCGAGATCACGCGCAGGCCTTCATGCGTCTGGCCCAGCGTGACTTCGCGGTACTGCACGCGGTTGTCCTTGTCGACGACCATCACGTACTTCTTGTCCTGATCGGTGCCGATCGCTTCGTCTTCCACGAGCACGGCCGGATGCGGCTTGCCGCCGCCGACCTTCACGCGCGCATAGAGGCCCGGCACCAGCGTGCCGTCCGGGTTGTTGAAGCGCGCGCGCACGCGGATCGTGCCAGAGGTCGTATCGAGCCGGTTATCGACGGAATCGACGACACCCTCGCGCGAATAACCGTCCTCGTTCGCGAGACCGAGCGACACCGGCACGCTGCTGCCCGCATCGCGGCCGAGATAGCGCAGGTACGTTTGCTCGTCGACATCGAACGATGCGTAGATCGGCGACACGGACACGAGCGTCGTGAGCAAGGGCGCGTTCGCGCCCGTCGACACGATGTTGCCGACCGTGAGCTCCGCGCGCGACACGCGGCCCGCCACGGGCGCGACGATATGCGTGTACGTGAGATTGATCTTCGCGGTTTCGAGCGCAGCCTGCGCGGCCTTCAGGTTGGCGACGGCCTCGCGCGCGGCGTTCTGCTTCTCGTCGTAATCGCGCTTGGCGATCGCGTTGTCGGCGAGCAGGCGTTCCGCGCGCGCCGCGTCCGTCGACGTATAACCGTTGCGCGCCTGCGCCGCCGCGAGCTGCGCCTGGGCGCGATCCACTTCGGCTTCGTACGGGCGCGGATCGATCGTAAACAGCGGATCGCCCTTCTTCACGAGCTGGCCGTCCTTGAAATGCACGGCGACGATCGTGCCCGGCACGAGCGGGCGAATGTCGACGTGATCGACCGCTTCGAGCCGGCCCGAATAGCTTTGCCAGTCGGTGATGGTCTTCGACACCACGGCCGCGACGTCCACTTCCGTTGCAGTCGGGCTGTGCGCGGCGGCTTTGGCTTCGTTCATCGCCGAATCGCCGTGACCGCGCCAGGCGGTGTAGCCGCCCGCGCCGGCGACGATCAGCGCGGCGCCTAGCGCGGCGTAGATGCGTTTGCGAGTGAATAACATGTGAAAGGCTCCGGTTACGTTGAGATTGTTGTTGTGCGATGCGTGGCTGGCGTGCCGAATCTTGCGGTGATCTCGTGTGGCTTCTCGTGGGACTATTTCCCGCGTGCGAGGCGCTTCCTGAAGAACGCGACGACATCCGCGAGCGCATCGGGATGCGCGGCGAGCGCCTGATGCGAAGTCTTGCCATGACGCGTAACCTCGGTCGGCACGCCTGCCGCGATCAGCTCGCCCGCGTATTTCTCCGCCTCGATATGCAGCAGATCGTGCTCGGCGCTCGCGATCATCGCGGGCGGCAGGCCGCCGAGACGGCGCGATTCGAGCGGCGCGGCATACGGATGCAGGCGTTGCGACGGATTCGGCAGATACGCGCGATACCACTGCGCGCATTCGCACGCTTCGAAATCGGGGCACAGCACTTTGCGTTCGTCGGCGAGGCGCGTCATGCTCGGATCGAGCAGCGGCGCGAGCAGCGCTTGCGCGGACATGCGAATATCGCCACGGTCGCGCGCGATGGCGGCGACGCACGTCGCGAGATTGCCGCCCGCGTCATGTCCCGCGACGCCGATGCGCTGCGGGTCCGCGCGCTGCGCGCGGGCATGCGCGACAGCCCATTGCGCCGCGCGATAACCGTCCTCGGGCGCGGCGGGAAACGGAAACTTCGGCGCGAGCGAGTAGCCGACCGAGATCACCCACGCGGGCGTATCGCGTGCGATCGTCGCGGCGGCGATCTCCGCGTCGTCCAGTCCGCCGCGAATAAAACCGCCGCCGTGGAAGTAAAGAACGATGGGCAGCACCGTCCCGTCCGACGCGGGGCGATAGCTGCGCAATGTGATCGGTTGCGCGTGTCCCGTGATGTGCACATCTTCGATGCACAAGCGCGGGCTCGACTCCAGATCCAACAGTGTTGCCATGGTTATTTTCGGTGCGAGGCCGATTCTGCAAGGCCTTCACGCATAGGTTGCGATGCTGCGAATTCTGGAGTCCGCGCCTTTTTAGATAAATGCCTATAATCCGGCAACACAATTCGGTCGCACCGAACAATCGTGGTTATCCCTCGCGATTGTTATTTCGGTCATTCTTTAGCGCGCACTTAATAAGTTGCGTCGCCAGGCAAAGAAGGTGAGAGAACATGGATCGGCTACAAGCAATGCAGGTCTTCACCCGCGTCGTCGACACCAATAGCTTTTCCCGCGCAGCGGACACGCTCAATCTGCCGCGCGCCTCGGTCACGACGATCATCCAGAATCTGGAAGCGCATCTGAACGTGCGGCTGCTTCAGCGCACGACACGCAGGCTCAATCTCACGCCGGACGGCGCGGCGTACTACGAACGCTGCGTGCGCATCCTCGCGGACATCGAGGAAGCGGAAGGCTCGTTCTCGAACAACGGCAAAGGTCCGCACGGCAAATTGCGCGTGGATATGCCCGGCGCGATCGGGCGGCTCATCGTGATGCCGCAGCTATGCGATTTCCACACGCGCTATCCGGATATCGAGCTGATGATGGGCTTCGGCGATAAGCCCGTGGATTTGATTCAGGAAGGCGTCGATTGCGTGATTCGCGTGGGCACGCTGCAGGATTCGAGCCTCGTCGCGCGGCGCATCGGCGTGTTTCAGGGCGTGACGGTGGCGGCCCCGCAATATCTCGAACGCAATGGCACGCCGATAACCATCGACGATTTGCAGAATCACACAGCGGTCAATTATTTTTCGAGCCGCACGGGCCGCATCATGGATATGGATTTCGTCGTCGACGATGAAACCATCGAAGTGAAGATGCGCGGCATGATCGCGGTGAACGACGCCGAAGCGTATCTGAGTTGCGGATTGAAGGGCGTCGGCATCATTCAGGTGCCGCGCTTCATGGCCTTGCCGTATCTGCGCGCGGGCGAGCTCGTCGAAGTATTGCCGCAATGG
This sequence comes from Caballeronia sp. J97, assembly GCF_905220305.1. Classification (NCBI taxonomy): domain Bacteria; kingdom Pseudomonadati; phylum Pseudomonadota; class Betaproteobacteria; order Burkholderiales; family Burkholderiaceae; genus Caballeronia; species Caballeronia sp. J97. The sequence goes on from NZ_CAJMZL010000003.1 coordinate 326,499, forward strand.
AACCCGCTGCCGATGCCCATTTCCGCGGTGTATCCGCATAACCGGCATCTGTCGCCGAAGGTGCGCGTGTTCGTCGACTGGGCCGCCGAGCTGTTCGAGCGCTGCCCGTTGCTGCAAGGTCAGAAGGATGCGGAAGAGCGCTGCCTGCCGACGAGCGCGTCGTCGCCCGCTATCGTGCGGCATGGCACGCCGGAAGTCGCGGGCACCGAAGATGTCGTTGCGTAGATAAGCACTTGCCGGCAGACGGCCACGGCGGACGAATAATGAACAACGACATCACCGTGCGCCGCGTCGGCGCGAACGAAGCATCGGGATATATCGAAGCGCTGGCGGACGTGCTCATCGACTGCGTCGAAGGCGGCGCGTCCGTCAGTTTCATGTTGCCGATCCCGCGGCAAAAGGCCGTCGAATTCTGGACGCGCGTCGCACACGGCGTCGCGCGCAACGAACGCATTCTGCTCGTTGCACAAAGCGCCGAAGGACATGTGCTGGGCACCGTGCAAGTCGTCATCGATCAGCCGGAAAATCAGACGCATCGCGCGGATATCGCGAAGATGCTCGTCGTGCGGCGGGCGAGACGTCGCGGCATCGCACAGCGCCTGATGACCGCCGCCGATGCTGCCGCGCGTGCGGCAGGCAAGTCCGTTCTCGTGCTCGATACCGTCACCGGCGGCGATGCCGAACGCCTCTACGAACGCGCGGGATGGCAGCGCGTCGGCGTCGTGCCGAACTACGCGCTGATGCCTGACGGCACGCTCTGCGGCACCACCTTCTTCCACAAGCAGCTCGTTTGACGCGCCTCGCAAACCCTTGCGCAGCAAGGCGCGTCGCGATTATTCGCCGAAATCGATAAATCTATTCGCCGATACGGCATTTATCCGCACGTACCGCGCGACTACATTCACTCCCAACGCAGCGCGCTCAACGCCGAATGCAATCCGCATTTGCCCGCACGCTGCATCGGAATGAAAGGAGTCGCAAGCATGAAACAGCTCATCACGGGGTTCTCTCTCGCAGCCATCTCCGCTGTCGTCACCACCACCGCTTTCGCGGAGGGCGGCCAGGGCATCGGCCATGCGGGCACGTATCAGGTTCAGACGCAAACGAATGCAGGCGATACGCCCAAGACGCGCGCGCAAGTGCGCGCGGAACTGGCTGCGGCGTATTCGAACGGCTCGTTGCCGGCCTTGAACCGTAACTCGTATCCCGAGCGCAGCATGTGGGGCGACGCCGTCGCCGCGCAAAGCGAGCAGCGCGCACGCGATGCGGCACAAGCAGAAGCGCATAACCGTGAGATCGTCGACTATGCCAACGGCTCGGCGGTACAAGTCAGCGTGACGCGTTGATCACGCGATCCGCGAAAGATTCAAGAGGTCATCATGTTCGATAACACGTCACTCGATCAGTTCTCGCTTCTCGACGAGCTTCCTTCGGTCACGCCGGTATGGCATCCGTTCACGCAGCATGCCGCGCGTTCATCGGCCGAAGTGCAAGAGACGAAAGAGAGTACTGAACGCTCGCATTGAGCGAGGCATGAAAGGCGCGGATAACATTCCGCGCCTTTTTTCTTCAACTCAACCGCACGCGCCGATTTCGCCGCATGACGTGCAGAAGTCGCAGCCGTCCTTGCGGATCACTGCATTGGCGCCGCACGTCGCGCATTTACGGCCGTGCATTTGGGGAAGGCTATGTGGATCGATTTCGCCTTGCGCGGTACGCTCGGATACGTCGTCGCGTTCATCGTCTATAGCTACCGGATGCGGCGCGCGATCGGCGCGCTTGCGCGCAAGCACGCGCGACGGTACCTGGTTTCCTTCTGCGTCGAGAAAACCGCGACGATGAAGAATCTGCTGGATCGCATACGCTAGCGCCGCCACTTCGGAATCGTGCCAGCGTGGCGTGCGATGTCCGTCGAGCCGCTCGACATCGCCGAGACGCACCTGTCCGCGATCCCACGACACCTTGCGCATGTCCTGAAGCGTGCGCGCCGCGAAGCCGCCGCGCGCAGCCAGCGAGATCGAACGCATGGTCGCCGTGATCCATTGCTGTGATTCGTCGCGCTGTCCTGTCGGAATGAAGAACTCGATGGGCCGCTCGATCGTCACGTCCTCGCCCGCGATGCGCCCCGTCACTTCGATGAACGACACCGCGAGATAGAGCGACTTCTTGCCCGCCTGCGTCAGATACTCGACTTTTTCGATGATCGCGGGCAGTTCTCCCTTCGGCCGATGATCGATCGCGATGCGCAGCGGATCGAGATCGAGTTCCGGGTCGGGCGAATCGCTCGGCGTTTCCGCGGGCGTGACGGAAAGCACCGCGCCCAGCGTCTCGTTCGGCCGATACGTCGCGAGCCCCTTCAAACCGCGCCGCCACGCCTCGAAATAGAGATCCTGGAACTTGTCGAACGGATAATCCGCGGGCACGTTCACGGTCTTCGAAATCGATGTATCGACGAAGGGCTGCACCGCCGCCATCATTTCCATGTGATCGTGCGCGGACATTTCGAGTGCGCTCACGAAGTATTCGGGCAGCGCGTTCACGTCGCCGCCCATCTCGCGATAGAGCCGATACGCGTGATCTTCGACCGCGAAGGTCTGACGCGAGCCGTCCGCCATGCGCTTGGTGCGCTGATACGTCCACGAGAACGCAGGCTCGATGCCGTTCGATGCATTGTCCGCGAACGCAAGGCTCACGGTGCCGGTCGGCGCGATCGAGAGCAGATGGCTGTTGCGGATGCCGTGCTCGCGTATCGCGCTCTTGATGTCATCCGGCAGACGCGAGGCGAACGTGCCCTCTTCCAGATAACGCTTCGCATCGAAGAGCGGAAACTTGCCGCGTTCCTTCGCGAGCTCGACGGATGCGCGATACGCTTCATCGCGCATCGTGCGGGCGACCCGCGCGGCGAAGTCGCGCCCTTCTTGCGCGTCATAGCGCAAGCCGAGCATCACGAGCGTATCGCCCAGGCCCGTGAAGCCGACGCCGATGCGGCGCTTCGCGGCCGCTTCGCGCGCCTGTTCGTCGAGCGGCCACAGCGTGACTTCGAGCACATCGTCGAGGAAGCGCACTTGCGTGCGCGTCATGCGCGCGAGCCCGTCCCAGTCGAAGGACGGCGCGCCGCCGCGCATCTGCGCGAACGGATCGCGCACGCAGCGCGTCAGATTGAGCGGACCGAGATTGCAGCAGCCATATGCGGGCAGCGGCTGTTCGCCGCATGGATTGGTCGCGCGAATCGCCTCGATGGCGCGCAGATTGTTGTCGTCGTTCATGCGCGACATGAACACGACGCCCGGCTCCGCGACATCGTATGTCGAGCGCATGATCGTGTTCCACACTTCGCGCGCCTGCACTTCGCGATAGACCCACATGCCGTCTTCGCGCTGATGCATGTCCGCGGCGGCTCGTTGCGCGGGAGACGGCTCGGCCTTGTGCACGAGTTGCCATGCCGCGTCGTCGGCGACGGCCTGCATGAACGCGTCGGTCACCGCGATCGAAACATTGAAGTTATTCCAGCGCCCTTTCGTATGCTTCGCCGCGATGAACTCGAGCAGATCGGGATGCGTGCAATCGAGAATGCCCATCTGCGCGCCGCGCCGCGCCCCGGCGCTCTCGACGGTGCGGCACGATGCATCGAACACATCCATGTAGCTGCACGGTCCCGAAGCCGCCGATCCTGTCGAATGCACGCGCGCGCCACGCGGACGGATCGCGGAAAAGTTATAGCCGACGCCGCCGCCGCGACGCATCGTCTCGGCCGCCTGCAACAGCGCGACGTAAATGCCCGGCAACCCGTTGCTATCGACGCCCTGTATCGCATCGCCGACGGGCTGCACGAAGCAGTTGATGAGCGTCGCGTCGATGCCCGCGCCCGCCGCGCTCATGATGCGGCCCGCGCCGAGCGCGCCTCGTTTGAAGTTGTCGACGAACTCGGCTTCGATCTTCGCGCGTGTCTCGTTCGGCTCGGCTTGCGCGACGCCGCGCGCCACTCGGCGATAAATATCCTCGACGCGCGTCTCGTCGCCCTTCGCATATTTTTCGAGCATCACGTCGACGGAAAACTGCTGCGGTGCGAGAGCGGTACTGGGATTGTCTTCGGCCATGTCGGAGATCCTTTGATTGCTGAGCTTCGCGCGCGATAAGGCGATGGGGTCGGAATACTGCGCTCGCGCGCCGGCGTAACCTGCCGCAAAGGCAATGCCCGACGATAGCGCGATTTCTCCCCGCTCGCCATCGACCCGTTAAACTCGCTTGATCGAAACCAGAACAATCAGCCGACCATTCGCATGAATTCGCGTCATCCGCCGCTCTTCGGCATCTCGGGCCGCTCGGGCCAGGGCAAGACCACGTTGATCGAAGCGCTTTTGCCGTGGCTGCGCGCACGCGGCATCACGGTCAACGTCATCAAGCATAGTCATCACTCGATCGAGCTGGAGCCGCCGGCCAAGGACAGTGCGCGCTTTCGTCGCGCGGGGGCGGGAGAAGTGCTGATCGCATCGCCGTTCCGTTATGCGATCGTGCGCGAGTTGAACGGAGACGCGGAGCCGCCGCTCGGCGAACTGGCCGCGCGGCTCTCTCACGCGGATCTCGTGATCGTCGAAGGATTCACGCGCGAAGCGATCCCGCGGCTCGAAGTCGTGCGGCCCTCGGCGGGCCGCGATCCGCTCTACAAGACCGATGTGGAGATAATCGCGATCGCAACCGACGATGCCGCCGCGATCGAATCGACGTTGCCGATGCTCGATCTGAACGACATCGCGAGCATCGGCGCGTTCATCTGCGAACGCGTGGGCATTGCGTTGAACGATCAGCTCGCGGCGAGGCCGTGACGCGCCATCGCCAGCGCTTCGGTCAGCACCTCGTTATCGCCGATGTGATTAGCGAGCAGCAATACGAGCTTCGCGTTGAGCATCTGGCTCGCTTCGTCGGAAAGTCCGTTGTGCGTGTCGATGAGGCGCTCGTAGAACGCATCGTGATCCGCGATATTCAGTTCGAGATTGAGCTTCATACGATTCATCATCCGTTGCAGGTTGCACGCTTGACCGCCGCCGCGACCGATGCGGCATCGAAGGCACGCCAGCGCGCACACACGTGTTGATCGGGGCGCAGCAGATAGAACGTGCCGGGTCGCGCGTCGAAGCGATGGGCGACCATGCCCTCCACGTCTTCCACGACCGTCACGCCCGGCACCGCGCACATCATGCCGCGAGGCACGACGATCAGCGCGCGCACGGGGACCGGTCCGCCGGCCAGCGCTGCGAGGCTTTGCGCGCAGACCTCGGGGCCGTGACCCAGACCGCAGAAATAGATGCCCGTGAACGCGCCGCCGTGCGTCTGCGGCAGGAGCCATGCATCGCGGTCATCGACGCGCACGGGCGAATCCACGCAGGGCGCGCCGGGAATCATCGCGCAAGCGAAGGCGTCGCCTTCCTTGTCCGGCGTGTTGAGCGTCGAATCGCGCAGCACCGCGGGCACCGAGAGCCGCCCGCTGTTCGCCATGCGCCTCGCGAATGCGCAATCCTTCGCGAGATTGAGCGTCGCGTCGCGAAAGAGGCGTGACACTGCGCTCTTCGGCGTGATGAAGTCGGTCGCGCGCGTCGAGTTGAGGATGTTTTCGTCGGCGGCGTATTCGCGTTCGGACGCGTAGGTATCCAATAACGTGTGGGGCGCATCGCCGTTCACGACGAGCTTCAGCTTCCACGCGAGATTGTCCGCGTCCTGCACGCCGCTGTTCGCACCGCGCGCGCCGAACGGCGACACGCCATGCGCCGAATCGCCCGCGAAAATGATGCGCCCGTGCCTGAAGTCATCCATGCGCAGACACGAGAACGTATAGACGCTCACCCATTCGAGCTCGAATTCGGCATCTTCGCCGAGCAGCGCCTTCACGCGCGGAATCACGCGCTCCGGCTCCTTTTCCGCGACCGGGTCGGCGTCCCAGCCGAGCTGAAAATCGATGCGCCACACGTTGTCCGGCTGACGATGCAGCAACACCGACTGATTGCGGTGAAACGGCGGATCGAACCAGAACCAGCGCTCGGTCGGAAACGGCGCCTTCATCTTCACGTCGGCGATCAGGAAGCGGTCCTTGAACGTGCGGCCGTGGCTGTCGAGACCGAGGAGCTTGCGCATCGCGCTGCGCGAGCCATCGGCGGCCACCACGTATTGCGCCTTGAGCGGATACACGCCGTCGGGCGTTTCGACCTGCAATTCGACGTGATCCTCATGCTGCGTCACGCCGGTCACATTGCTCTTCCAGCGCAGTTGCAGTTGCTCCAGTTGCATCGCGCGCTCGGCGAGAAAGCCTTCGACGTAGTACTGCTGCAAGTTGATGAAAGCCGGCCGCGAATGGCCCGTTTCCGGCAGAAGATTGAATGTGTAGACGAGATCGTCGTGCAGAAACACCTTGCCGACATTCCAGCTCACGCCCTTCTCGATCATCCTGTCGCCGCAGCCGAGGCGATCGAAGATCTCCAGTGTGCGCTTGGCGAAGCAGATGGCGCGCGAACCCGTCGACACAGTATCGTCGTTGTCGAGCAACATGGTGCGCACGCCTTGCTGCGCGAGATCGATGGCCGTGGCGAGCCCGACCGGGCCCGCGCCGATGACCGCGACGGGATAAGGCGATGACGCAGGCGCATCGTGGTCGGGCGCGCGCTCATATTCGAAACGCAGACTGGCGTAATTCACGGACATTCGATCGTCTCCATCGTCGAGCCCTGCACGTCTTTGCGCGACGTCCGGCTCAGGTGCGAAATCGCTTCGCTTTCGGTTAGCTGTTCATCATTGTACAAGTCGTTTTATATTGTTGAATCTACGTTTACCCGTATGTGGACGCAGCGAAGGGACCGCATCGGGTACTTACATCCGCTTACAAACGCGTGCGACGGTTTCCGCAAGGCGCGCGCGTTCAAGAGACAAGACGCGCGAACGGCGTCAATCCCATTGAACATTAGAGGATGAAAACGTATGAAAGCGAAGGCTTTACTGATGTTCGTCAGCGCGATGACCGCGGGCGCGCTGTTGTCGGGTTGTGTCGTCGAACCCGCGCGGCCGCCGCAGCCCGCGCCCGTGGCGGAAGTCATGCCGCCGCCGCCCGCAACGGGGTATCGCTGGGTGAAGGGGCACTATCGATGGGAAGGCAACCACTGGCAGTGGGTGCCGGGGCACTGGCGTCCGGTCTGACCGTTCTGCTTCGATCAGACGGCGACGAAGCCGAGCATCTTCGATACGCGTTGCGCGCACCCGTGCAGCGCCTTCGCGATGTCGCCGTTCCACGCGCCATCGAACGAGCCGCTCGGGCCGATCGCCGTGATCGCGAGCACGATATTGCGCGTGTGATCGAACACCGGCGCGCTCATCGCGCTGATGCCCGCAACCGGTTCGTCGATCGCACGCGCGAGGCCGTGCTCGCGCACTTCGGCGAGCATCGCATCGATCTGCGAGCGCGTGTAGTCGCGGCGTTCCGCGCCGATCTGCAACGCGCCCGCGCGCTCGATCGCAACGAGCGCGTCGACGGTCATCGGCGGCAGCCAGGCGGCGAATGCGCGGCCGGTCGCGGTCTGCAGCAGCGACATGACCGTGCCCGTGCGCATCGTCACGTGAATGGGCACGCTCGCCTGCCGGATGTGAACGATGGTCGGTCCATAGCTGCCCGCGCTCGCGAGCGCGACCGTATGCTCGATGCGCGGCGTCATGTTGGTCACTTCCTCGATTGCGAGGCGCACAGGATCGACGCGCTGCAAACTGATGAGCCCCATCTGCAACGCGAACGGCCCGAGTTCGTAGCGGCCCGTTGCGGGGTCCTGCTGAATCAGGCCGAGATTGCCGTATGACACGAGATACGGATGCGCCTTCGCCGAAGGCATGCCGGCTTTCCTGGCGAGATCGCCGAGCAGCATCGGACCGCCATGATCCACGAGCGCGCGCAGGAGCGCCCCACCCACTTCGATCGATTGAATCCCGCGGCGCACAGCGCTCATGCCTGACCTTGTGTTGTTGTCGATGATGCGCGCGATGATAACCGCACCGGCGCGCGGATCGTCATACTTTGGGGCCGAGGCGCGCGATCAGTTCACGATGCTGCGGATAGCGCGCTTCCAGGGTGCCCGGCGCGGCCAGTTCGAATTCGCTGAACTCGAAGCCCGGCGCGACCGTGCAGCCCACGAGCGCGGCGCCCTTTGCATCGTGGCATTCGGCCGCGAACCAGTCGCCCGCCTCGACGACGGCCTGAAACACGGTATCCGGATGATCGAGCGCATTGCCCAGACGATGCGTGACGAGCGTTCCGTTCGCATCGAGCACGTGCACGTCGATGGGGTCGCCTGCGTAGAAGTGCCAGACTTCATCGGAACGAATGCGATGCCATGCCGAATGCGCGCCATCGCATAGCAAGAAATAGATCGCGGTGGACGCCGAACGCGTTGCGCCAGCGCTTTCGCTTTCGCGCATGACATGGCCCTTCGCGCGATACGTCTCGCGAAAGAATCCGCCTTCCGGATGCGGCTCGAGCTTCAGACGCTGAATCAATTCGCGGCTGTCGATGCGTTCGCGTGGCATGTCGATCCTTTGGCAGAGCGGTTGCGGTTCGCGTATTCTGCATCGGATTGCTCGTGTCGCCATTCCTCTTTCACTTATCGACGGACGCCATGACTCTTTCCGCTTCCTTGCTGAACGCCTTCGCGCCGACCGGCACACTGCGCGCATCGATCAATCTCGGCAATCCCATCCTCGCGCATCGCACCGGCGGCACGGAGCCGGGCGGCGTATCGGTGGATATCGCGCGCGAGCTGGCGTCGCGGCTCGGCGTGCCGGTTGCGTTCACCTCGTTCGATCGCGCCGCCGAGTCCGTCGAGGCCGTCACGAACGAAGGCGCGGACATCGGCTTCTTCGCGATCGATCCGCTGCGCGGCGCGGGTATCGCGTTCACAGCGCCGTATGTGCTGATCGAAGGCTGTTATCTCGTGCGCGATGCGTCGCCGCTCACGCGCAACGAGGATGTCGATCGCGAAGGCAATCGCATCATGGTCGGCAAGGGCAGCGCGTACGACCTCTTTCTCACGCGCGAGATCAAACATGCGCAAATCGTGCGCACGGAGTCGTCGCAGACCGTCGTCGACGCTTTTCTGCGCGACAACCTCGAAGTCGCGGCAGGCGTGAAGCAACAACTCCAGGCCGATGCGGCGCGCACGCCCGGCGTACGTTTGCTCGACGGACACTTCATGGTGATCCAGCAGGCGATGGGCCTGCCGAAGGGCCGTGGCGACGAAGCCGCGCGTTATCTGCGCGACTTCGTGGAGGACGTGAAGCGCTCGGGCTTCGTCGCGCAGGCGCTCGCGCGGCATGGCATCGAGGGCGCGTCGGTCGCGCCGGCCGCGCAAGACTGAACACGTCCGATATGACCACGGACGTCACGCTCGCCGTCACCGACTGGATCGATGCGAGCTTCGAGCGCGATGTCGCGGGCGGCCTTGCCGCATTCAACCGTGCGCAGCTCGGCCCGAGCCATCAGCGCGATCTGGCGGTGTCGCTCTATCGCGGGGACGATTTTCTCGGCGGCCTCGCGGGCTACACCGCGTGGGACTGGCTCTTCATCAAGTGGCTGTGGCTACGCGAGGACGTGCGCGGCGGCGGCCTTGGCACGCGCGCGCTCGAAGCCGCCGAAACCGAAGCGAGAAAACGCGGTTGTCGCGCCGCGTGGCTCGACACGGTCAATCCCGCAGCGCGCGCGCTCTACGCGCGCTGCGGTTACGAGACCTTCGGCGAACTCGCCGATTTTCACGCAGGCCAGCCGCGCTATTTCATGCAAAAACGCTTCTAGGCATCTGGAATTTTGCATTACGCATGCATTGAACCATCTTGCATGATGCGTTTTGCATTACGCATTCGATTTCAGCCGATCCGCGACGCGCGCCGTGATCGCGCTGCGTGCGGCCAGCGACGGCGCACAGCGTTCGCGCACATCCTCGACGACGGACGCGAGCGCGCGGGCCGGATCGCCGGAATCGAACGGCGGGGCCGGCGCGTATTCCATCTGCAGTTGCATCGCCTGCGCCTCGTGCTCGCCCACCAGTTCCGCTGCGAGCGTCAGCGCGAAATCGATGCCCGCCGTAATGCCGCCGCCCGTGAAGAGATTCTCGTCCCGCACGACGCGCTCGCGCACCGGAATGGCGCCCAGTTCCGCGAGCAGCTCGTGATACGCCCAGTGCGTCGTCGCGCGTTTGCCGCGCAGAAGGCCCGCCGCGCCGAGCACGAGCGAGCCCGTGCAGACCGAGGTCACGTAACGCGCGCCCGCCGCCTGTTCGCGCACAAAGGCGAGCGTCTCGTCGTCCTCCATCAGATCGCCGACTCCCGTGCCGCCGGGCACGCACAGCACGTCGAGCGCGGGGCAATCGGCGTAACTGACGTCGGGCGTCAGGATCATGCCGGCGCTGGATTTCACGGGCTCGCGCGTCTTCCAGACGAGATGCACCTTCGTGTCGGGCATGGACGCGAATACGTCGTAGGGGCCGGTCAGGTCGAGTTGCTGTACGCGCGGAAACAGCAGCAGGCCGATATGTAGCGTCATCGTCATCTCCTTGGGTTGGTGGTTTTTGCAGTGGACGAACCGATGCTACGCCGCTACGCTATGGCGAAATCGACACATAACCCACGTTTTACGCCAATTCCCGTTTCGGGAGACCGCCATGCCGACGGACACCGCCCGCCTCATCGAAGTGCTCGCGTTCCCCGACGTCCAGTTGCTCGATGTCGCCGGTCCCTTGCAAGTGTTCGCGTCCGCGAACGATCTGGCGGTCGCGGCGGGCCTGCCGCGGCCGTATCGCCCGCGCGTCGTGTCGCGAGGCGGCACGGTGAACGCATCGGCAGGACTGGGGCTCGTCGGCGACGCGTTGCCCGATGCGAGCGAACCTTGCGACACGCTGATCGTCGCGGGCGGCTGGGGCGTGCACCAGGCGGCGCATGACCGCGAGCTGGTCGACTGGGTGCGCGCACACGCGGCGCACGCGCGGCGCACGGCGTCGGTCTGCACTGGCGCCTTTCTGCTCGCGGCCGCCGGCCTTCTGAACGAGCGCCGCGCCGTGACGCACTGGACGCGCTGCACGGAACTCGCCACACGCTTTCCGTCGATCCGGGTCGAACCCGATCCGATCTTCATCCGCGACGGCGACGTGTGGACTTCCGCTGGCGTCACCGCGGGCATCGACCTGTCGCTCGCGCTCGTCGAAGACGATCTCGGGCGCGCGCTTGCACTCGATGTCGCGCGCCATCTCGTCGTGTTCCTCAAGCGTCCTGGCGGACAGGCGCAATTCAGCGCGGCGCTGTCGCTGCAGAAATCCGGCGAACGTTTCGGCGAGCTGCATGCGTGGATCGCGGAGAATCTCGCGACGGACTTGTCGGTCGGCGTGCTCGCCGCGCGGGTCGGCATGAGCGAGCGCAGTTTCGTGCGCCATTACCGCGTGCAAACCGGCACGACGCCCGCGCGCTCGATCGAGCGTATGCGCCTCGAAGCCGCGCGCCGGCTGCTCGGCGATACGGCGCTGCCCGTGAAGCGCGTCGCCGCGCGCTGCGGCTTCGGCACCGAGGAAACGATGAGGCGCGGCTTTCTGCGTTCGCTCGGCGTGTCGCCGCAGGCCTATCGCGAGAGATTTACCGGACACGAAGGCGGCGATATCGCACAGCCGGCATGAATGCCCGCATGCGTGCCGCGCGGCGGCTTTTTTTGTCCCGAATACTCAAGCCTGTAAGCTCCCTGCCGTTAGCCCGTTAAGAACGTTTGCTTGAGACGCGCGCCCCGGGCGGCGTGCGAACGCAGTCGCTGAACAAAAAACCGCCCGATGTGGCGGCAATATGGCCTGGAGCGCCGATGAGTGTGTTTCCCGCATACGATGCGCAGGTTGCCCGCGCAAGCGCGGTCGAATCCGCAACCGTAGCGGCGACCGCCGAGACGATTTTCGCCACCGTGGCGTCATCGATCGACGCCTTGCTGCACGACGCCGCCGCGAAGGGCTGCCCGCAGCAGTGGGCGTGGTATCGCGCGGGCGAACAGTTGCATCTGGAGCGGCGCGGCGATGCGTCGCTGTCCGGCGTGCAGGACTGGCCGCACAGCATCGCCGAGGAACGGCTTGGGCAACTGTGCGCGGCGCACGGTTGGCATCGCTGGCCGACCGGACGCGGCGAGAGCGTGCTCGGCTGGCTGCTTGCGCCGGCCACGCATCGCGACGACGCGCATCTCGCTGAACTCGCTCGCACGCTCGGCGAGCGCGTGCAGGCCGATGCCCTCGCGCGCGCGCAGCTCACTCAGCGCGTGCTCTATGAAATCTCCTATCTTGCAAGCTCGGTGCCCGAACGCGCCGACTTTCTGCGCGGCGTGCATGAGCGGCTCGGCACGCTGATCGACGCGGAGAACTTCTATCTCGCGCTCTATGACCGCAAGACGGGCAAGATCACGTACCCGTATTACGTCGATGTGATCGACACCGATGTCGTCGCGGCGGAGAACTACGACATCCTGAATCCAGCGCGCCTCTCGATGACCGGCCAGGTGCTCACCAGCGCGCAACCCCTTTTCATCACCGCCGCCGATATCTGCGCGGCCGAGCGCGCGGGCCGCTTCTATTGCATCGGCGATCGTCCGGAATTCTGGATGGGCGCGCCGCTCAAGAACGCGAGCGACGAAGTATTCGGCATGCTCGCGATGCAGGTCTATGACGTATCGCGCATCTACACCGCGGAGGATCGCGCGCTCTTTCTCGTCGTCGCGCGCCATGTGGCGATGGCGCTCGACCGCATCCTGCACCGCGCCGATCTCGAAGAGCAGGTTGCGCGGCGCACCTCCGAACTGTCGAAGCTCAACGCGGCGCTGCGTCATGGCATTGCGGAGCGCGAGCGCTCCGAGCATTTGCAAGCTGCGCTCTATCAGATCGCAGAATTGTCGAGCCGTCCCGGCGACATGATGGAGTTCTTTCGCAGCCTGCACGGTATCGTCGGTGAACTGCTCTACGCACGCAATTTTTATATCGCGCTCTTCGAAACGGAAACGGGCGAAGTATCGTTCCCGTATTACGTCGATGAGATCGTGCAGGATCAGCCCGCACCGCGACGCGGGCAACGCGGCCTCACCGAATTCGTGATCCGCGAGCGGCGCGCGCGGCTCATCGATCATGCGGAGGCTTTGCGTCTCATCGAGGAAGGCGCGTTCGAGATCGAGCATAGCGAAGTGCGCCTGCGCTCGTGGCTCGGCATTCCGCTCTTCGACGGCGATGTCGTGCGCGGCGTGCTCGCCGTACAGAGCTACTCGCCGCTCGTGCGCTATTCGTTGCGCGATCAGGAGTTGCTGATCTTCGTGTCACGCCATATCGATACCGCGCTCTCGCGCCGTCGCGACGCCGAAGCGCTGCATGCCGCGAACCTCGAACTCGAAGCGCGCGTGCAGGCGCGCACGCGCGAGCTCGACGATGTCAACGCGCGTCTCTTGTACGAAAACTCGCACGATTCATTGACCGGCCTGCCGAATCGAAGCCATCTGATGCACAAGCTGCGCTGCGCATGGCACGACTATCGGACGCGCGGCGATCAGATTTCGGTGATGTTCATCGATCTCGATCGCTTCAAGGTCGTGAACGACAGCCTCGGGCATCACTTCGGCGACATGCTGCTCGTACAGGCTGCGGCGCGTTTGCGCGACTGCCTGCGCTCGACGGATCTGCTCGCGCGCCTGGGCGGAGACGAGTTCGCCGTGCTCTCGCCGAATGCGCACGTGCGCGATGCGGTGTCGATCGCGAAGCGCATTCTCGCCGCGTTCGATCTGCCGTTTCATATCGAAGAACATGTGGTGTTTTCGTCGTGCAGCATCGGCATCGTGAGCGCGGATAGCCGGTTTCACACCGAGCCTGCCGACCTGCTGCGCGATGCCGATACCGCGATGTATCGCGTGAAGAACGCGGGACGCGACAGCTTCGTCGTGTTCAATCAGGAACTGCGACGCCAGGTGTCGGACCAGGTGGAACGCGAAGGCGCATTGCGCAATGCAATCAAGCGCGATGACGAACTGCTGCCCTATTTCCAGCCGATCGTCGACGTCAAGAGCGGTGAGATCGTCGCGCTCGAAGCATTGATCCGCTGGCATCAACCCGATGGCAAGATTGTCGGGCCGGCTGAATTTCTGCCGTCGGTCGAAGGGCTCAGGCTCATCGGCAGGCTCGATCTGTACATGCTCGAACGCGTCGCCGCGATCCTCTCCAATGCGCGGTTCGCGCACTGGCCGCCGGTGCACGTGAACTGTTCCAGCTACAGCATGACGCGGCCCGAATTCGCCGATGACGTGCTCGCGCTGTTGCGGCGCTATCGCGTTTCGCCGTCGCGTGTATGTCTCGAACTGACGGAGGGCGCGCTCGTTGCCGAGCCCGACCTCGCGCGTCGCACGATGCAGCGACTGGCGGATAACGGCATGTCCGTCGTGCTCGACGATTTCGGCGCCGGCTTTTCTTCGCTCAGTTACGTGCATCAGTATCAGTTCACGGGCCTCAAGATCGACAAGTCGTTCATCCTCGAACTGACGGAAAGTCCTCGCAGCCGCGCGATCGTGCGCGCGATCGTACGCATGGCCGAATCGCTCGATCTGACGCTCGTCGCGGAGGGCGTCGAAGACGCGGCGACGCTCGCCGTTCTGCGCGACATGGGCGCAGCGCAGGCGCAGGGTTACTTCTTCGACAAGCCTCTTCCGCTCGACGCGCTCGCGCGCGCGGCGCTCGCGCCGCGTTCGACGACGGCCAGTGTGTTGCTATGAGCGCCGATGCTACTGCGCAAAGCTATGCGCTTTCTGCTCATTGCGCGATGCGACATTCAATTGAATTGCAGTGCGCTTTCACCTGATGAATCCACATAGCATGTCGTCCCGCTATAAATAAATTAAATGAACGTCGGTGCAATTTCCAATCGTGTCGGCGGCGTTTCGCGCTAGCATTGAAAATGCGTCGATTTGGGATGCGCGGCTTTGCACGGCGCCTGCAGCAGATGAACCGCGCAATGGCCCGGCATCCGTCTGGCCAATCAATGCACAAGGAGGCTCTATGAAGTGGGAAACCCCGAGTTTCACCGATATGCGCTTCGGCTTTGAAATCACCATGTACATCGCGACGCGTTAATCGGAAAATGACAGAACGGCCACATTCGTGGCCGTTCTGTTTTCTGCGTGCGTCGTATGAAGACTACTTTCGGCGCAGCGGTTCGGTATGTTTATTCTCGGGATCGTGCAGTTCTGCTTCCCGTGCGTCGAATCCACCCTTACCCGCGACTTCGGGCTGCTTGCCCGAGCCATAAGGCACTTCCGCCGTTTGATGCGGATGCTGATCGAGACGGCGATTCTCCGGTTCGATTTCCGCTGCATTCGGATGCGGTGCGGAATGCGGTTGCTGATGGCGCTTCTCT
Organism: Caballeronia sp. J97; assembly: GCF_905220305.1. Lineage (NCBI taxonomy): Bacteria > Pseudomonadati > Pseudomonadota > Betaproteobacteria > Burkholderiales > Burkholderiaceae > Caballeronia > Caballeronia sp. J97. The sequence continues at coordinate 341,919 of NZ_CAJMZL010000003.1, forward strand.
TCGCTTTCGCTCATCGTAAATCTCCTTTCGATCGGATATCGAAGTTATCCAGCAACGCGCATGCCACCCGCGCGCGCAATCTTCGCAGGCCTCGTCTAAATCCTGTTGCACCAAAAAAATCAGATTGCCTGCGTGGCGAGCGCCGAACCGACCACCTCGTTCGCCACCGCATCCACGGCCTGTTTCACGATGCCGACGATCTCGTCCGCTTCCTCACGCGTCGTGACGAGCGGAGGCGCGAAACCGAGGATATCGCCATGCGGCATTGCACGGGCGATCACGCCGCGTTCGAGCGCCGCGGCCGAGACCTTCGGGCCGACCTTCAATGCCGCATCGAACGGCTTGCGCGCATCCTTGTCGGCCATGAATTCGAGCGCCGCGAGCATGCCCGCGCCGCGCACTTCGCCGACGAGCGGGTGTGCATCGAACGCGGTGTGCAACTGCTGCTGAAGATACGCGCCGACATCGGCGGCATTCTGCGTAAGGTTTTCGCGCTCGAGAATATCGAGGTTCGCGATTGCCGCGGCCGCACAAATCGGATGCCCCGAATATGTCCAGCCGTGCCCCATCGGGCCATATTCCTGCGAACCCTTTTCGATCACATCCCACACCTTTTCACCGACGATCACGCCCGACAGCGGCGCATACGCGCTCGTCAAGCCTTTCGCGACCGTGATGAGGTCCGGCTTGATGCCGAAGTGCTGCGCGCCCATCTTCGAGCCGAGACGGCCGAAGCCGCATACGACTTCATCGGAGATCAACAGGATGTCGTGCTTCCTGAGCACGTCCTGGATAGCTTCCCAATAACCTTGCGGCGGCGCGATGATGCCGCCCGTTCCCATCACCGGCTCGGCGATGAATGCAGCGATCGTATCCGCGCCTTCCTTCGCGATCAGCTTTTCCAGCTCCTCGACGCAATACGCGGTGAATTGCGCTTCGCTCATGCCGGCGGGCGCCTTGCGATACCAGTGCGGGCAAACCGTATGCTTCACGCGTTCGATCGGCAGATCGAAGTTCTGATGGAAACTCGGCAGGCCCGTGAGGCTGCCCGTCACGATGCCCGAGCCGTGATAACCGCGCTCGCGCGAGATGATCTTCTTTTTGTTCGGACGTCCGAGAACATTGTTGTAATACCAGACGATCTTGATCTGCGTTTCGTTCGCATCCGATCCGGACATGCCGTAGTACACCTTCTTCATGCCTTCGGGCGACCAGTCGATGATGCGCGAAGACAATTCGATGATCGCATCCGTCGAGTGACCGACATACGTGTGGTAATACGCGAGCTTCTTCGCCTGCTCATAGATCGCGTCGGCCACTTCGGTGCGGCCATAGCCGATATTCACGCAATACAGACCCGCGAACGCGTCGATATAGCTTTTTCCCTGATGATCCTGAATGCGGATGCCCTTCGCGCCCGTGACGATCTTGCCGGGCAGCGCACCGCTCGCGTGATCGTGTGCATGCGTGGACGGATGCATGAAGTGCGCGCGGTCTTCGGCGAACAGTTGTTCGAGCGATTGATTCTGCTGGGTCATGTGATTCTCCTTGATATCCGGTTCTGCGTGTCTTTGAGGTTAGTTTTCAGGCCGCGCTCGTGAGCGGCAGGCCGAGATTGCCGAGGCAAAAGTATTTCGTTTCGACGAAGGGCTCGAAGCCTTCCGCGCCGCCTTCGCGTCCGAGACCCGATGCCTTCATGCCGCCGAACGGAATCGGCGCGCCGGTGAATTTCACGCCGTTGACCGACACCATTGCGAAATCGAGTCGACGCACGAGCTGGAAGATCGTGTCGACGCGCGTCGCGCAGACATAGGCGGCGAGGCCGTATTCGGTATCGTTGGCGCGCGTGACGGCTTCGTCGAGCGTATCGAACGGAGAGATCGCGGAGATCGGCGCGAAGTTCTCTTCATCGTAGATGCGCATGCCTGGCTTGGCATCGGCGACGACGGTCGGTTCGTAAAACCAGCCACCGAGTGCATGCGCCTTGCCGCCGACCGTGATGCGCGCGCCCTGCGCCCGCGCATCGTCGACACGCGCGACGGTCGCATCGAATGCGGCCTGATGCATGAGCGGGCCGACATCGACATTCGCTTCGAACGCCGTGCCCACTGTCAACGCCTTCACTGCTTCCGTGTAGCGCGCCACGAATTGCTCATACAGCGGACGCGCGACGAGAATGCGGTTTGCAGCGCAGCAGTCCTGTCCTGACGTCTGAAACTTGGCGCCTACTGCGACGCGCACGGATTGTTCCAGGTCCGCATCCTCGGTCACGATGAAAGGCGCGTTGCCGCCGAGTTCCAATGCGAGCTTCTTGATGCCCGCCTGCGCCGCTGTTTTCGCCACGAGATTGCCGACGCGCGTCGAGCCGGTGAAGCTGACGGCACGCACGCGCGTATCGCTGACGAGCGTTTCCATCGCCATTTGCGGCTCGCCGATGACGACGTTGAAGACGCCCGGCGGAAAGCCCGCTTCTTCGGCGAGTTGCGCGAGTGCGATTGCGGAAAACGGCGTTTCGTGCGCGGGTTTCACGACGACCGTGCAACCCGCGGCAATCGCGGCGGCGGCCTTGCGCGTGATCATCGCGACGGGAAAGTTCCACGGCGTGAGCAATGCCGCGACGCCGGCCGGTTCCATGACGGTGCCGAGATGCGCGCCGTCGATGTGCGTGGGGATGGTGCGTCCCGTCAGGCGCTTCGCTTCGTTTGCAAACCATTCGACGAAGCTTGCTGCATACGCGATCTCGCCTTTGGATTCGGCAAGCGGCTTGCCTTGTTCGAGCGACAGAATGCCGGCGAGGTCGGACTGATGACGCATGATGAGTTCATGCCAGCGCAAGAGCAACGCGCTGCGTTTTTGCTGTGGCAGCCAGCGCCACGACTGAAATGCGCGATCGGCTGCGTCGATCGAGCTGACGATTTGCGTCTTGTCGAGCATCGGCACATGGCCGATAACTTTTTGATCGGCGGGGTTGGTGACTGCGATTGACGCGGCACTGTCGCTGTGAACCCAGCGGCCGTCGATATAGCAGAGCGATTTGAAGAGTACAGGGTGACCCAGCAGCATGTTCGTCTCCTTGCTCGAAGCGTGCATTGATTTGTTTGATCGGATGCTTCTACTTTAAGGGCGTGGGTGGGGTGGAGTTTTTTGTTATCCCTTCAGGGGGTTGGTGTTTTTTCTGTTTTTGACGGGGTGGGTTGCGGGTTTTTGGGGCTTCGGGTTTTGTCGCCGGATGCCGAGTTCTTGTGGCTTTTTTTTTTTTTTCGCCGGATCCCGATTTTTTAGTGGTCTATTGGCGTTGCCCCTGTGCGGGGCGGCAGTCA